>JBDQJI010000057.1:0-25325 GCA_040263875.1 Alphaproteobacteria bacterium | reverse complement strand
GGACCCTCAGGCTCTCTTGACTATCTTGTATTGCTCGACGGATCGCCGCTGTCGTGCGGGCGCTCCCGTGAAGTACCTGTCCCATAATGCGTCCTTCCAAACTTGGGAAAAGAGTGCACCATCAATCTCCGGGACTAAACAGTTAGGCCATTCCCTTGCACTTGCGTGTTTGCTGCTGATTATCCGTCAGCACGAACGGGTTGGGACGCATCCCTGCAACGCGATTTGATGGAGATATCCAATGCGTAGATTCGCCCGTGTACTGATCCTTCCCTTGGCATTGATGGTTGCGAGCCCCGCAGCCCACGCCCAAAGCATTTTCAAGGATGCTGGATCAATCCTTAAAGGCCTTGGCGGCAGTTGCGGCAGCTCTTCCCTATCCAACGCAGAGATCGGCGGCGGCCTGCGCGATGCATTGCGTGTCGGCACAGAAACCGTCACAGGCAACCTTGGCTCAACAAACGGCTTCTTCAATGACCCTGTGGCGCATATTCCGCTCCCAGGTTGGATGAATACCGCCAAGAAAGTGATGCGGTTTACTGGTGGTGCCGGGTTACTGGATGAAGTTGAATTGCGCATGAACCGCGCCGCAGAAGGCTCTATGGATGAAGCCAAACAGATGTTTGGTGACGCCATTGAGCAAATGACCATTGACGACGCACGCGGCATCCTGACTGGTCCCGATGATTCAGCCACACGGTATTTTGAAGGCAAAATGACCAATCCGCTTTCAGCCAAAATGCGCCCAATCGTCGAGCGAGAGTTGAGCAGCACAAACGCATTTGCCGCCTATGATCGAGCGGCTGCGTCCGCCGGCGGTGCGGCACTGGCACCAGAAGGTAAGAACCTGATGGTCGACCACGCCGTGGAGAAAGCCCTGAAAGGCTTGTTCCATTATATTGCCAAAGAAGAGGCCGCGATCCGCAACAATCCTGCCAAGCGGGTCACCCCACTTCTCCAGAAGGTCTTTGGCTAGCCGCCCATGAACGGCGCGCACCAAGACCTGGACGAAAATTCTTAGAGGACAAGCCCAATGGGTAAATTTGTAAAATGGCTAGCGATTGGCGCATTTGCGCTGATCATCCTGATCATCAGCGCAGGCGTAGCACTGCCCTACCTCGTACCGCTCGACGACATTGTTGCGGAAGGCACGGCGCAAGTTGAGAAAACGACCGGGCGGAAACTCGTTGTTTCCGGCAAGCCTGATCTCAGCATTTGGCCGGAAGTTTCGATCAAACTTGGCAAAACCACGTTTGCCAACGCCAAAGGCGCACCTGATGCGAATATGGCGTCGGTTGAGGAAGTTCGGATTGCAGTGCCTGTGATGCCGCTGATTTCTGGTTCAGTTGAGATCAAAGAATTCGTTCTGGTAAAGCCAGATATCCGGCTTTATGTCGATAAATCAGGTAAGCCCAACTGGGATTTTGGCGGTGCTAAAGCTGAAGGCGGTGCTGCGACTAGCGGCGGCGGCAAAGCGGCCCTGCCGGAAGAGCTGAAAAACCTCAGTCTTGGCGATGTTAGGATTGAAGGTGGCCGGGTATCGTTCACAGACGCAAAAGCCGGTACGACCGAAGTTCTTGATAACGTCAATCTCTCGCTTAATTTGCCAAGCCTGAATGGGCCACTCGGCGCGGAGGGCGACCTTGTCTGGAAAGCAGAAAAGATCGCGCTTGAGCTCGGCATGGCCAAGCCTTTGGCGGCAATCGAAGCTGGCAAGAGCAATCTGAACGCCAAAGTATCTGGAACGCATCTCGACCTTTCATTCGATGGTGCAGCAGATTTCGCAAAAGGCTTCGCACTGGCTGGCGCCACGAAGTTTAAAACACCATATATCAAGAACTTGGCCGGGTGGGCTGCCACGCTAATCGCGATCGAAGGCGATGTTCTTGGTCCCTTTGAAGCTGATGGCCAATTGTCCCTGAACGGCTCACGCATCGCCTTCACAGGCGCATCCATCGCTATCGATGCCCTTCGCGGCAAAGGCGATTTTGCGTTCAATGGCGGCGGTAAGGTACCCGCGATTGACGCCAAGCTTGCACTGGGCCCAGTCGACCTGAACCCATATATCCCCGTGCCAGCGGAAGGCCAGACGAAAACTTCTGGCGCGAGTGGGCCGGGCAAATGGAGCGAAGATAAGATCGACTTCTCCGGCTTCCGCCAGGTTAACGCGAAGCTAGACTTCACGATGGAGAGCTTGCTCGTCCAGAAGATCAAGATCGGCGAGAGCGGCCTCAAAGCGACGCTTAATGGCGGCAAACTCAATCTGGACCTGACGAAACTGGCGCTCTATGGCGGCGCTGGTACAGGCAAAGTAAGCCTTGATGCTTCTGGCAAAACACCCCGGATCGCCAAGAGCTTCAATCTAAAAGGCATCAGCGCTGAACCGTTACTGACGGACGCTGCCGACTTTGACCAGCTTGAGGGCAAAGGCGACCTAAATATCTCGGTCACGGGTGCTGGTAGTTCTCAGGCGGCAATTGTGCGGAGCCTTGGCGGGTCTGGCGGATTTGTCTTCCGGGATGGTGCCATCAAAGGCTTTAATCTGGCGGCTATGCTGCGCAAGGTCGAAACGGCATTTCTGGACTCAGGTGCCAGCGCGGCTCAACAGACAGACTTCTCTGAGCTGTCCGGCACGTTCAAGATCAGCAAAGGCATTGTGTCCAATTCTGACCTGTTCATGGCTTCACCCCTGTTCCGGGTAACCGGCAAAGGTACAGCGGATATGCCGAAGCGCACGGTTGATTATCGCGTCAACCCGAAAGCCGTTGCAGACGCTCGTGGTCAAGGCGGCGATACTGGCATAGCAGGCATCGCTGTACCGGTGTTGATTACGGGACCTTGGCATGACGTTCAGTTTGCACCCGATTTGGCAGGCATTCTGACCAATCTGGGCAGCGCGCCATTAAAAGGCGCTGCAAAGGTCGCGGAAGGTGCTGTCGGCGCTATCAAAGGCGTAGCTGAAGGAGGTGCCAAAGGCATTGGCGGACTGCTGGAAGGTGTCACCAAAAACGTCGGTGGCAGCGAACCAGCCAAAGACGCAGCGCCAAAATCTGAACCGGATGCTAATCCAATTAAGCAGCTTAAGGGCTTGTTCGGGAAGTAAACCGAAGTCCGGTCTAAGCGGCGGCGATCACCAGCGGAGCAGCGATGCACCCCAGGTGAAGCCGCCGCCCATGGCTTCTAAAAGCAATAGGTCGCCAGACTTTATGCGGCCATCTTGCACGGCGACATTCAAGGCCAGCGGCACAGATGCGGCAGACGTGTTCGCATGGCTGGATACGGTCGTCACAACCTTAGCGGCATCCATTTTCAGCTTCCGGGCAGCGCCGGAGATGATGCGCTGGTTCGCTTGATGCGGCACCAGCCAGTCAATCGCATCAGCCTCAAGTCCATTGGCCTCAAGCGCTTCCAACACGACGTTGGAAAGGTTCGTCACCGCATGCTTGAAGACCTCCCGGCCCTGCATGCGCAAATGCCCAACGGTCTGTGTGGCAGATGGTCCACCATCCACATAGAGCATCTCTTTGAAGCGACCGTCTGAGTGCAAATGGGTCGATAGGATGCCCTGGGCATCTGGCCCTTCGCCTTCGCTTGCTTCCAGCACAATGGCACCGGCACCGTCACCGAACAGCACGCAAGTTGTGCGATCTTCCCAATCAAGGATGCGCGAAAACGTCTCTGCGCCAATGACCAGTGCCCGTTTGCACTGCCCCGCCTTAATGAAGTTATCTGCTGTAGCCAGTGCAAAAATGAACCCTGAGCATACAGCCTGCACATCAAACGCAGCGCCACCACTCATGCCGATAGCAGCCTGTACCGTTGTCGCAGTGGACGGGAATGTGTGATCAGGTGTTGCGGTCGCCAGAACGATTAGGTCGATGTCCTTGCCTTCAACACCAGCCATTTCCATCGCCCGATTAGCGGCATGGACAGCGAGATCCGAGGTCAGCTGGCCATCGGCAGCGATATGGCGCTGCTTGATGCCGGTGCGGGCCTGAATCCATTCGTCGGTCGTATCGACCTTGGCCGCGAGCTCAGCATTCGTGACAATGCGCTCCGGCAGGTAAGCGCCGCAGCCGCGCGCAATGGAACGTATCGCCATAGTCACGCGCCGCCCTTCAAAGTGATGCAGTTTTGTCTTCCAGGCCGTCGGCCTGCAGACGCTCGAATTCGGTACGCACGTTTTCCAGGAACCCATGCCGCGCCATGTCTACCGCGACGCCAACCGCGTTTGCAAACCCAACAGCATCTGAACCACCGTGGCTCTTCACCGCAATGCCGTTCAAGCCGAGGAAGACTGCGCCATTATACTTGCGCGGGTCCAAATGCGTGCTGAGCCGCCTCAGCGCCGGTCGCGCAAATAAATATCCAAGCCCCGCCATGGGGGAGGACTTAAACGCACGGCGCGTAAATTGGCTGACTAGCTTAGCCACGCCCTCTGCCGTTTTCAGCGCAACATTGCCGGAAAAGCCGTCCGTCACGACAACATCAACAACCCCGGCGCTGATATCATCGCCTTCAATGAAGCCATAGAAGCTGAGTGGTAAATCACCTTCGTGTAGGCGCAGATTTTGCGCCGCACCCTTAATGGCGTCAGATCCCTTAAGCTCCTCCGCACCGACATTCAGCAGACCAACGCTAGGCCGCTCAATTGCCAGGGTGGCGCGGGCGAACAGTGCGCCCAGGATCGCGAATTGGAAAAGGTTATCAGCGTCACACTCAAGATTGGCACCGAGATCAAGCATAACCGACTCGCCATTAGCCGTCGGCATAATGCTAGCCATCGCCGGGCGATCAACGCCGATTGGCGTGCGCAAGACGAATTTTGAGATCGCCATCAATGCGCCGGTATTGCCTGCGGATACGGCGGCGTCAGCTTCACCTTCGCGGACGGCGTTCAGCGCTTGCCACATGCTGCTGTCACGACCATTACGCAATGCCTGTGAAGGCTTGGTATCGGCGGAAATCGAATCTGCGGCTTCACGAATTTCAACTGCTTCCATAAGCAATTTGTCTTTAGCGACCAGCGGTTCAAGCACTGCTGGATCACCAAACAGCAAAAAGCGCGCTTCCGGGAACCGCTCGCGCGCAATCGCAGCGCCGCCGACAACAATGCCGGGCGCGTTATCGCCGCCCATCGCGTCCAGCGCGATTATCGGTCCTTTAGCTGCCATTGCTCTCTCACGGACTAACCGCACAACCCCACGGTAGAATCTACCATGGTCGTACACTTGTGAATGTACCCTGCCCATCCAGGGAAAGCACCTGATAAAAGTGTTGGAAATTCATGGGCGCTGAAACCCAAGCGTTACTTAGGCTCAACCGTCACCATTCGGCTCATCCCCTTTGCCGTTGCGCAGCATGTCTGCTAGGCCAGCGAACGGTAACGTTCTACCAACAGCCAGAACCGGTCCATCATTCGGTGCCGGTGCTGCAACTTCGGCAGCAGCTTCAGGCGAGCGGGGCGACTGATCGAGTTCCATAGCCAAATATTGGACGACTAGATCCCCAAGGTCGATCGTGTCGTTCTCAACCAGTTCGATATCAACCACATCCATATCGGCCTCAATATCGTCTTCATCGCTCGTCGCCTTCTTAGGATTTGGCGTGAAGAGCTCCTGGATTGCGGCTTGAGTAATGTCGTCGAACGGATCATTTGTCACAGAGCAGGTTCGCTCTGCTGTCATTGAGGTTTGGCCGATCACTTCATAGACATCGCGGTCTGGTGTTTGGGATATTTCCAGATCAAAGCTGATGGCTTTGACAGCGTTCAACCCGAGCCGCGCAGCAACAGCAGCGCATTCTTCCGGTGTCGCGGTGCGGGCTTGGCGGCGTGGGCCAGATTGCAGCTTATCCAGGCCCAGAACTTCAGTAATTTCTGTCATCGCTCACTTTCGATTTGAATAGCCTCACCAGCCAAGAGTGCGGAATCCGGTAGCGCTCGCCAAGCAGTAGCAAGGTCTGTCGCTGCCTCACGCGCGGTCGCCAATTGCTCGGCAGACGGGTCAGCGCCCTCTTTGTACATATTGCGCAACAGGGCAGTTTCAACAGTTTCTGCGTCTGCACCTTCTTCCAAAGCTGGAGCGTAAGCTGCGAGGCGGCCATATAGTCGCTCTGTCAGCGCCTTCACCCGCTTGCCAACCCCAAGGTCACCAGCCCCCATATCGCGAAGCGATGCGTCCATGTCCGCCACAAATGCGCTCGTCAGGTGGCGACGCATGCGGCGCAGTGCATCATCGCCCTGGTCAAGACGATGCCATACAGCGGCCAGATGCAGCGCCAGGCATTCGAACTTGTCTTCAGGCTCGTTCGACATATCGAACTTAGCCAGCCTTGCCGGTGCGACGGCCGCAGCAGCGACCTCGCGATAGAGCCGCCACGCTGGATCATCGCTATGGGACACCCGACGCGCCCACCATTGCCTTAATCTTCGCATTGCGCAGGCCCCGCTGCTCGACTATTTAGTTTGATCATGGATACGCCCTTACACATCGCCCGCTTAAAAGTGGCCCGCCTTAACTCGGCCCGCCGCAATCTCATCGCTCTAGCGCTGACCGCAGGCCTTGGCCTCGCGGCGTGCACTGATGAGGTCGCGACGCATGGTCATATCCTTAGAACCGCCACGGTGGAAGATGTCCGCCCTGGCGCTGCGACGAAACAGGATGTCCGCGCAGTGCTCGGAACGCCGTCCAGCGTCGCTGCGTTCGATGACAGCGGTTGGTTCTACATCAGCCAAGTGAGGGTCAGTCAGGCGTTTTTCAAGCCTGACACGGCGCAGCAGCAAGTGCTTGTCATGCATTTCGACGGCGGCGGCGTGCTCGATAAAATTGGCGTACTCGGCGAGGAAGACAGCAATGAGGTCACCCTCGTCGCCCGCGAAACCCCGACTGCCGGGCACAAGCTGACCTTCTTGGAGCAGCTGCTGGGTAATGTCGGCCGCTTCACGAAGCAGGAACAGGGCCTTTAAGCGCGATTTCTGCAAGCATGGTTTTGTCTTCCAATGTCCGCATGACGGTTTGCGCGGTGGCAACGCTTAGCCCCAAGGCCTCAACTTCTGCCGCCGCAGGTGCATCCTGTTCGTCGATAATCATGAGGTCGACGATGTCCTTGTATCGCGCCGCTACGGCTTGGACAGATGGTTCTGTCCCCATCTCCCGAAACAATTTTGCCGTCGGTCCCTTGATTGCATCGCCAGCGACAATGGGCGACACGGCAATTACAGGCGCTGACGCGTTGGCCAGGGCGTCGCGCACACCTGGAACAGCCAGCACGGGATCAATCGAAATAAAGGGGTTGGAAGGGCAGATGATAATGCGATCTGCCGCGGCCAACGCATCTAGCAGGCCGGGTGCTGGTCGTGCTGCATCAACGCCTTCGAACGTGAACCCGGTCACAGCAGGTTCTGCCCGGCGTTCAACGAAGTAGCGCTGAAACGAAAGCGGTCCATGCTCGACCGTTTGGACAATGGTTGGAACGGCCTCATCGGACATTGGCAGAATACGCGCCGCAATGCCCAATGCTTGGCGAACATCTGCAGTTATAGCGCTCAAGGCAACGCCCTGCCGCAGCTTCTCTGTGCGTAGGACATGCATCGCGAGGTCATGGTCGCCAAGATTGAACCAGGCTTCGCCGCCAAGTTCATTGAGCGATTCCATAAAGCCCCAGGTTTCACCAGCCAGGCCCCAGCCGCGCACTTCATCGCTCTTGCCGCTGAGCGTGTAGGCCAGCGTGTCGATATCCGGCGAAACATGTAGGCCGTGGAAGCGGAAATCATCGCCGGTATTCGCAATCAATGTGAGGTCATCAGACCCCATTACCGTATTCAGGCCAAGTGCCAGTTTGGCACCGCCAACACCGCCTGAAAGCGCTGCGACCTTCACCGGAACAGATCTTCACTAGAGGCGCGCACCAGATCAGCACCGGATTGATCGGTATCCAACATATCCAAACCGCGCACGATTGCGACTGGTGTGCCTTCCGCCGCTTCGCCAATCAACAAATTCGCCGCCGCCGCAATTTCATCGCCAGCACCAACGATGGACACTTTCAGCTCCCGCCCCTGGCGATCCAATTCACCCCGGATGTCGGCCATAACCCGCACACCTGATGCGCCGAGCGCCAGACCGACCGTGCCGACCCGCCAGGCCCTACCGACACTATCCGCAATAATAACGCCCAGAGGCCCGCCATAACGATCTTGCAGGCCGGAACGAATTTCAGCCGCGGAAGCGTCCGGGTCCAGCGGAAGCATCAGCACGCGCTCACCTTCCGCCCCTTCGATATTCGATTGGTCAGCACCGGCATTCGCCATCACCCATCCGCGCTTATGCTCGACCACCAGCAAGTTTGGCCGCCAGCGCAGAACCTGTTCAGTCTCGTCCAGGATGGCCTGCACAAGGCGCGGGTCTTTTTCCGTCTTGGCAGCCCATTCCAGCGCTTCTTCGCTAGGCTTCATATCCGCCAATTCGATATATCGGCCTTCCGCCTTTGAGACTATTTTCTGGGCGGCGACGATGATATCGCCTGCCTCCAACACCTCTCCGGCAGCTTCCAGCGCATCAGCAATCAACGCCGCCAGATCATCGCCAGCTTGTACTTCCGGGATGCCAGGAAGGGTGAATACGGTCATGGAACGGACACCGGGCATGGCAGGTCTCTTACGCGAGGGTTACAAAATTCCGGCGACTTGGTGCGCGCCATCCCAGATCATGTGGAGCGCCACATAAACAATCAATACCAGCCCGACATAAGCGATCCAGCCATGGCGATTCAGCAGCTTCGCGATCCAGGTCGCGGCGATCCCCATCAAGGCGACAGACAAAACAAGCCCGAAAACCAGGATGGCTGTGTGGTCCCGTGCTGCGCCAGCAACGGCCAGCACGTTATCCAACGACATAGTCAGGTCCGCGACCAAAATCTGGATCACGGCCTGGCGCAGTGTTTTCGTGGACGTTTCCTGGGCGTCTACGACATCTTCATCTAGCAGATTGCCATCATCGCCATAAGCCGCTGCTGCAGCCCGCTCAGCAGCACTCTCTCGGATTTCACGATAAAGCTTCCAGGACACCCAAAGCAGCAATACGCCACCTGCCGCCATTAAACCGACAATGCCCATCATTTCAGCAGCCACGACGGAGAAACCGATGCGCATCACCATGGCGGCGATGATGCCGATCATAATGGCTTTGGCCCGAAGTTCTTTCGGCAAGCCCGCCGCTGCCATACCAACAACAACTGCATTATCGCCCGCCAAGACGATGTCGATGCCGATAACCGTCAGCAGCGCAGTCAATTGGCTCATCATTTCCGCATCGAACATAGAGCGCAATTTTCCCAGGCTAGCTTCGTAAATGTTACGGCCAAAAGGCTTAAAGGGTTTCGCCTGGAACGTCACGCGACGTTTCGCGTTGTTTGTATTGCGCGTTACAGCACTTTGCTTCGCGAAACTGATATTTCATGCGAGTCTGCAATCATCGGCGCTTTTGTAAGGACGTCAGAATATGCTGAGACTGATATCACGCACGGGCCTCTGCCTCTCCGTCATCGCCGGACTAGGGTTAGCGACAACAACTTTGCCGTCGCCAGCGATTGCCGATAAGCCAGCGCATGCTGGCAAAGGCAATGGCCATGGGAAACACAAGGGCGGAAACTCTAATAAAGCCCACAAGAACAAAGGCAACGCGCCTGCTGCTGCAGCGCAGAGCAACAGTGGCATCGACGTCAATATTGTTTTCGATACCGGTGCGAAGCAGGCAGTGCGATCCCATTACAGCAACAGCTATGCCGGGAAATCCTGCCCACCCGGCCTTGCAAAGAAGAACAATGGCTGTCTACCCCCCGGCCAAGACAAAAAATACAATCGCGGTGATGTCGTTCCTGCAAGCGTGACGCTTTATCGCCTGCCGGGCGCGCTTGAAGTGAAACTGAAACCGCTTCCTGCCGGATATGTCTATCGATACGTGGATGGAGAAGTATTGGTGGTAGCGGAAGCGGCCCGCAAAGTCATTGACGCTGTGGTTCTACTGTCGATGTTATAACCCGACGTAATCCAACGCTGGCGAACTTGCTGGCTGGCGCTACACTGGGGCACCTTAACGAATAGCGCTCCAGGATAATAAGCCCATGTCCAGCACAAGCAGCGCCGCCGAACCGACGCCAGAGACTTTCGACGCAATCATTATCGGCGGCGGCATTTCCGGCATGTATCAGCTGTACCGGTTGCGCGAGCTTGGTATGAATGTGCGAGTGTTTGAGGCTGGGTCGGGCGTTGGCGGCACTTGGTACTGGAACCGTTATCCTGGCGCCAGGTTCGATTCAGAAAGCTGGTCCTATGGCTATTCCTTCTCCAAAGAACTGCTGGAGGAATGGGAGTGGACGGAACATTTCTCCCCCCAGCCGGACACTCTGCGCTATTTGAATTACGTCGCCGATAAATTCGATCTTCGCCGCGAAATGCGCTTCAACAGCCGGGTTTCTGGCGCAGAATTTGATGACGCAAACACGCTATGGACCGTCACACTGGTATCAGGTGAACAGGCGTCCGCACCGATCTTGATCACAGGCCTTGGCCCCCTATCCGCGCACACGTTGCCAAATATCGAAGGCCGGGAGAATTTTGCGGGCCACGCTTTCCACACCGCCCGATGGCCACGTGAGCCGGTTGACCTGAAAGGCAAGCGCGTCGGTGTTATCGGCACAGGTGCGACGGCCATTCAAGCCATCACAGAGATAGCTAAGGATGCCGGCACGTTGCATGTCTTCCAGCGCACGCCGAACTGGGCCGCACCGCTGCATAACCGCAAGATCACGCCGGAAGAGCAAACCGAGATCAAGGCGAGTTATGACGAGGTTTTCGCCCGCTGCCGCGAAACTGCGACCTGCTTCATCCACAACACAGACCCACGCAATGCGCTTGATCTATCCGCAGAGGAGCGAGAGGCGTTCTGGGATAAACTGTATTCAGAGCCAGGGTTTGGCATCTGGGTGGGGAATTTCAAAGACGTTCTGATCAATGAGGACGCCAACAAGCTGGCCAGCGACTACATGGCCAAAAAAATCCGCGAACGCGTGCATGACCCAGCTGTTGCGGACAAGCTGATCCCTAAAAATCACGGTTTCGGCACCCGGCGCCTACCGCTCGAGAGTGGGTATTATGAGGTTTACAATCAGCCAAACGTACATCTGGTCGACATCAACGAAGAACCGATAGAACGGATTACACCCGCTGGCGTTCAGACAACCGCGGCAGACTATGCGTTCGACATTTTGATTTACGCCACAGGCTTTGACGGCGTAACTGGCCCCTATGACCGCATGGACATCCAAGGCCCTGGCGGGCGACGCCTCAAAGATGACTGGGTCACGCTTCCGCGCACGATGCTGGGCGTTCAGAACGAAGGCTTTCCGAACCTGTTCATGATCCTGGGACCGCACACCGCACGCGGCAATATTCCGCGCAATATCGAAGAACTGGTGGATTGGGTAACCGGCATTCTGAAGTTCATGCGCGCGAACGGCCATACAAAATGCGAACCCCGGCATGAGGCCGTGGCGGACTGGGTGAGGCGTGTCGAGGAGGCGTCAGAAATGCTGCTTTCCGCCGATGTGAACTCATGGCAGACGGGCGTGAACCAGAATGTTGAGGGTCGGCAAACCCCGCGCGTGCTGGGGTATAACGGCGGCACGGTGCGGTATCGGCGTATATCGGATGCCATCGCTGAGGGCGGATACAAAGAGTTTCTGTTCGAATAGCCATCCAGCGCACATCGCCTATGCGCCAGACGCAATGCCGACACATTGAATTTTTCGCGGCTAGCCCTATCGTTAGCATCCAGATTTGACGCCTAACTGAAAGGCTCGCCCGCTATGCCGGAAGCGCCGACGCCAGCATTCGCCGCTGATCTAAAAGACCGTATTCGCGCCATTGTCGGCGCTACGGGAATTGTTGACGACACGGACGCCATCACACCGCTCCTGTCAGAGCCTCGCGGCCTGTTTACGGGTGCAGCGGCAATTGTCGTGCGGCCTGCAAACACGGAAGAAGTGGCCGGCGTTGTTAAAGCCTGCGCCGAAGCGGGTGTGCCTATCGTGCCCCAAGGCGGCAATACGGGTCTTTGCGGCGGCGCCACGCCAGATGCTGATGGCAGCCAAGTTCTGCTGTCACTATCCCGTATGAACGCAATCCGCGAACTCGACGAGATGGATTTCACGATCACCGTCGAGGCTGGATGTATTCTCCAAAACATCCAGGGAGCGGCGGAAGAGGCTGACCGGCTGTTCCCCCTGTCACTTGGCGCAGAGGGCAGTTGCCAGATAGGCGGTAATCTCTCGACGAACGCTGGCGGCATTAATACGCTGCGTTATGGCAATGCACGGGATCTTGTACTTGGGCTTGAAGTTGTGCTGCCGGACGGGCGCATCTGGAACGGCTTGAAGCGGCTACGCAAAGACAATACCGGCTACGACCTGAAGCACCTGTTCATTGGCGGCGAAGGCACGCTTGGGATTATCACAGCAGCCACCTGCAAGCTGTTCCCGCGGCCGCGTGAGGAAATTTCGGCAATCTGCGCCGTGCGTGATGTAGCTGGCGTGATCGAGCTGCTTTCGCGTCTCCGAACCGGTACGGGCGACCAAATTTCCGCCTATGAGTTCATCCAACGCTTCGGCATTCACTTAGCCATCAAGCATATCCACGGCGTGCGGGACCCGTTTGACCAGACGTATGAAAACTATGCGCTATTCCGCGCCAGCGCAGGGCGGGCCGATAGCGGCCTCCGCGATATTGTCGAGGAAACACTGGGACAAGCCTACGAAGAGGGCCTAGTGCTGGACGCTGCGATTGCGGAAAGCGAGGGCCAAGCAAAAGACTTTTGGCGCATCCGCGAAGCGGTTGTCGAAGCGCAGATCCCAGAAGGCGGCAGCATCAAGCATGATGTGTCCGTGCCGGTATCGCGTATCGCCGAATTCATTGAGCGCGCCCATGTCGCTGTCGCGGAGACCATTCCAGGTGCCCGTCCCTGCGCGTTTGGGCATGCAGGAGACGGTAATATCCACTACAACGTCACGCAGCCAGAAGGCGTTGATAAAGCTGAATACTTGGAGCAATGGCACAAGTTGAACCATGTCATCCATGAAATCGTGGTAGCGATGGATGGGTCTATTTCAGCCGAACATGGCATTGGCCAACTGAAACGCGATGAACTGGCTTATTTCAAGCCAGAGCTGGACTTAGAGCTGATGCGCGGCGTGAAGGATGTATTCGATCCGGCGGGGCTGATGAACCCCGGCAAGGTGCTATGAGGTTTGGCGTCAGCCTATGCCTGCTGACGCTTGCCCTAGCCTTCCGTCCCGCCGCCGCTGAGACAGCCAATATCGCCGTCGCTGCCAACTTCGCAGCACCAGCCCGCGCAATATCAGAAGCCTTTGACGGCAAAACCCGGCTGAGCATTGGTGCCACAGGGCAATTGTTCCTGCAGATCAGCCAAGGCGCACCCTATGACGTGTTCCTGGCAGCCGACCAGGCGCGGCCTGCTCTCGCTATAGCTGAGGGCCTCGGCATCAAAGGCTCAAGCTTCACCTATGCGCTCGGGCGTCTCGTACTGTTTAGCCGGGATAGCAACCGCGTTACTGGGCTGGAAAGCCTGTGGGACCAAAGCTTGCGTAAGATCGCCATTGCCAACCCCGCGACCGCTCCATACGGCGCTGCAGCCGTTGATCTACTACAAGCACTTGATGTGTTTGAAGCTCTTGAGCCAAAGATCGTCCAAGGAAAAAACGTCACGCAGGCCTACCAATTTGCAGCGGTCGGCGCTGCGGACTTGGCGATTGTCGCGGCCTCGCTGACAATGGGCAGAACCAAACGGGGCTACACGCTGCTCATTCCAGCAGATATGCATCGCCCGATTGCCCAAGATGCTGCGCTTTTGGCGCGCGGGCAGAACAACGCAACCGCTAAAGCGTTTCTGGCCTTCCTAAAAAGCCCGGAAGCGCTGGCTATTATGCACCGCTACAAATATGACGCTCCCATGAATGTAAGCAGCGCTCGCAAAACTGATGGATGACATCTGGCAACCGATCTGGCTGAGCATCCGTCTAGCGACCGTCACGACGGCGTTTCTGCTTGTGTTGGGCGCGCCGTTGGCTTGGTGGCTGGCCCGCTCGCCCCGCCGCTGGAAAGAGGCTGTGGCCGCCATTGTCGCCATGCCGCTCGTGCTGCCGCCGACGGTGCTTGGGTTTTATCTGTTGCTGGCTTTAGGACCGGACGGCCCGGCGCAGTATTTAAACGGCCATGGCTTGGCGTTCACATTCGAAGGCCTCGTGATCGGCTCAATCATCTATTCGCTGCCGTTCGTCGTGCAACCTATCCGCAACGCGTTTGAAGCCTTTGGTGAGAAGCCGTTGGAAGCCGCCGCAACCTTGGGTGCTGGCCCATGGGACCGGTTCTGGCACGTAGCCCTGCCACTCGCCCGCCCAGGCATCCTTACCGGCGCAGTGCTGGGCTTTGCCCATACCATAGGTGAGTTCGGCGTCGTGCTGATGATAGGCGGCGATATTCCTGGCGAAACCCGCGTCCTTTCCGTCGCGATCTATGACTACGTCGAGACGCTGCAATGGCGAAAAGCGCACCTGTTAGCAGGCGGTATGGTGGCGTTTGCGTTTATCGTGGTGCTGGCAGTGCTGCTGTTAAATCGCCGCCCCACCCGCCAAGGTGCCTCAGCATGAGTGGCCAGATCGATGCTGCGTTCGAGGGCGCGCTTGGGGACTTTCACCTGGATACTACCTTCACGGCAGCCATGTCCGGCGTCACCGCACTGTTCGGCCCATCCGGCTCAGGCAAAACGACCGCACTCCGCTGTATTGCGGGTCTGACGCGGATGCAGGGCCGCCTATCAGTGAACGGTCGGGATTGGCAGAGCGCCAAGGCATTCATACCAGCACACCAGCGCCCTGTTGGATATGTATTCCAGGATGCCAACTTGTTTCCCCATCTAACTGTCACTGGTAATTTGAACTTCGCGGCCAAACGTGCGGGCAAGCGGTCCAATGGCGACAGCCCAGCGATTGATTTCGATGAAACCATCGACTTACTGGGCCTCGCGCCGCTGATGCAACGCATGCCGGCAGCGCTTTCCGGTGGGGAGCGCCAGCGTGTCGCCGTTGGCCGCGCGCTCCTGTCCCGCCCACAAGTATTGCTGATGGATGAACCGCTCTCTGGTCTCGATCAGGCAGCCAAGGCTGACATCCTGCCTTATTTAGAAAGCCTAACGGATACGCTGGCGATCCCGGTGCTTTATGTCAGCCATGATATCGGCGAGGTAGCGCGGCTGGCAGACCATATGGTGTTGCTGAACTCAGGCCGCGCCATTGCGTCCGGTACAATCGGCGACATGCTGGAGCGCTTGGACCTTGGCCTTCTGGTGGAGCCATTCGAAGAAAGCGTGCTGGCGACCGCGGAAGTCACTGGCCACGATCCCAAATATCGCCTGACGCGGCTGATTTGCTGCGGCCAGCCGTTGACGATTCCCGAGGCAGATCTTGCGATTGGTGAAACCGTGCGCTTACGCATTCGCGCCCGGGACGTTGCCTTAGCGACTAAGCGGCCGGAAGGCATCAGCATTCGTAATATCCTCGAAGGCCACATCGCGGAGATATCGGCAGCACCAGGTGCGGCTCATGCCGAAACGCTGGTTGATATCAACGGCGCCCGCCTCCGCGCCAGGATCACTCTTGAAGCGTTGGCGGAGCTGGAACTTTGCGTTGGCGCACCCGTTTTCGCATTGGTGAAGAGCGTCACATTTGACGGGCGTAGCATCGCCGCCAAGCCCCAGAATTGAACGGAAAACCGCACATGCCCGTCCGTAGAGGGTTCAAAAAGCGTGTCTTCGAAGTGCTGCATCTGGCGACATACCGATTACTCAAACTTGCGCCCGTTCCTCTGGCATCCAATGTCGGCGCGATGCTTGGGCATTTCTCTGGGCGATATTTCCGCAAACGCGCAAGCGAAGTGAGCCTGGCCAATCTGGCTGTCTTTCGACCGGAATTGTCGGAAATCCAACGCCGTCAGAGCGTAAACGGCATGTGGCGACACCTTGGGCGAATTCTCACAGAATTCACCTGCTACAAACGTTTGCGCGACGATGGTTGGATTGAACTGGAAGGGGCAGATGCGCTGCCGCCAACTGGATCACCGGTTGTTATTGCGGGCTGCCATGTGGGGAATTGGGAGACCATCACCCTTGCAGTTATGAACGCCGGGCATGAGGTTGCGGGCACCTATCAGCCTCAATCCAATCCCGTCCATCACAAAATAATGCTGCAGGAACGCGCCCAGGTCGGGTGGATTGGCCTGGCACCCGACGAAGCGCCCGTGCGGCGCGCGATCCGGCACCTGGATGACGGTGGTGCGGTTGTGATTTATATCGATGAATATGTCGACGGCGTCGTAAACGCGCCTTCGCTTGGGCGCGATGTCCCGCTGGACCGGAACATTTTTCTATCGGCCCGCTTAGCGCATCGATCAAAAGCGCCGCTGTTCTTCGCCAAATGCCAGAGACTAAAAGGTGCCAAATACCGCGTGTCGTTCGAGAAAATCGACACGGCCAATGGCGTTGCAGAAAGCGTTAGCCTGCTCGATCAGAAACTCGAAGCCGCAGTCCGCGAGCGCCCCGAGCAATGGCTGATGCTGCATGTTCTAAAATTCTGATACACCACAATCACGCAACCTCTCGGCGTTTGCTGCACAATCGACTGCCAGTCAAATGATGAAATGTCTGTGTTCCTACCTTTTCACATCAGCGAAAAGGAAATGGTGGGCGGTACAAGGATCGAACTTGTGGCCACTGCGATGTCAACACAGTGCTCTACCGCTGAGCTAACCGCCCGTATTTAGGTGGCGCTTTCATACCGATATTCCAGGTGGCTCGCAAGTGGGTTCCGTGCTGGAATAGGGTGAAACTGCAAATTTCTTACGTTACGCGTCAATGCGTCCAAGGAGTCGACCCATGTCTGGTAATGGTCAAGCACTGGCTGAACGGTATTTGAAGTTCGGTATTTTTCTGGCCCCCTTCCACCCAATGGAAGAAAGCCCGCTGCTGTGTATGGAGCGGGATATGCAGTTGCTGCAACACCTCGACATGCTGGGCTATGACGAAGCGTGGGTGGGTGAGCATCATTCGGGAGGGTTCGAAATTATCGCCAATCCGGAGATGTTCATTGCCCAGGCGATTGAACGCACCCGGCATATCCGCCTTGGCACGGGCGTGATCTCGCTGCCCTATCACAACCCCTACACCGTCGCGAGCCGGATGACGCAGCTGGATTATCAAGCACGCGGACGGGCGATGTTCGGCGTTGGACCAGGCGCGTTGGTCGGTGACGCTTTCCGCATGGGCATCGACCCCGAAAACCAACGCCGCATGCTGAATGAGGCGCTGGAGGCCATCGTTCCGCTTATGCGCGGCGAGCAGGTCACTATGGAGACCGATTGGTTCAATCTGCGTGAGGCACGCTTGCAACTGCCGGGCTACACCCGCCCCCATATGGAGATGGCGGTCGCCTCTGCCCGCTCCCCCGTCGGCGCATTGACGGCGGGCAAGCACGGGCTTGGCATGCTCTCCATCGGCGGTACATCTGATGATGCGCTGAAAGCCCACGCGAGCAATTGGGGTGTGGCTGAGAACGCAGCAGCGGAGAACGGCAAAACGCTGGACCGCAAGAACTGGCGCATCGTCACGCTGATGCATATCGCTGAAACCCGCGATAAAGCCTTTGAGAACGTCAAATGGGGTATTGATCGCTGGGCCAAATATTTCGGCGAAATAGCGACATTCCCGATTGTCCCGGACGATATCACTGACGCCGCAGAATACCTGACCGAAGGCCGCATGGCGGTGATCGGCACGCCTGATGACGCCATCGAATATCTGGAAACACTTTGGGATGGAGCTGGCGGGTTCGGCTGCTTGATGCAACTGGCACACAATTGGGCCGATTGGGAGGAGACAAAGCGCTCCTACGATCTGATTGCACGCCAAGTCATCCCACATTTCCAAGGCTCCAATGACCTTCGCCGCTATTCCTACGACTACAGCCGGGACAATCGGCCCATGTTTATCGGCAAGGCGGAAAAAGCCGTGATGAACGAGATCGAAAAGCACGAGGCGCGCAAGAAAGGCGCTGCGGAATAATCCGCCATGACACTTAGGTTCGCCCGCATTCCGCTATCAGAAGTCGAAGCTGCACTGGATGCTGTCGCCCGTCTCCGCATCGCGGTGTTTCGGGATTTTCCCTACCTCTATGACGGCGACATGGAGTCTGAGCGCGACTACATCGCCAAATACCGGGATAGCGCCAACGCAATCGTCATTGGCGCTTGGGACGGCGACACGCTTGTGGGCGCAGCGACCGGCACACCGATGGAAGATCACGCAGAGGAGTTCGCTGCCCCCTTCCAGGACGCCGGATACGCCCTTGGTGAGATGTTCTATTGCGCAGAAAGCGTGCTGCTTCAGCCCTATCGCGGCCAGGGCGCGGGCCATGCGTTCTTTGATCACCGGGAAGCCCATGCCCGCGCACTAGGCCGCCGCTGGTCCTGCTTTTGCTCTGTCGTTCGCCCACCAGAACTCCAGCCCCTAGGGTATCGACCCCATGATGTATTCTGGGGCAAGCGTGGCTATGCGCCGATGCCGGGCGTCTACGCAGAATTCAAATGGAAAGACGTCGGCGACACGACTGAAACAAAGAAATCTTTGCAGTTCTGGATCAAGGACCTTGAGCAATGAAATACGCGCCTGAATGGTTTTTCGTAGGCGGCGGGTATGTCTCCGCGCCCGGCGGGTCGCACTATGCCGGCCAGATGTATGTCGAGCACTACGAACCCGATGAGCGCCTGCATGAAACACCGGTTGTGATGGTGCATGGCGGCATGCAGACCGGCACCAACTTCACATCGACCGTTGATGGCCGCCCCGGTTGGGCGCAGGACTTCCTAGCGGCTGGGTACGAAGTCTATGTGATTGACCAACCCGAACGTGGCCGGTCCGGCCATCAGCTGGATAACGATAAAGTAGCCCCCCAGTTCCGCTACACAGCGGAACGAACGACGGACTATTTTACTGACCCAGCTGGTGCCAAGCTTTGGCCAACGGCGGAGCGGCATACTGAATGGCCGGGCACGGGCCGTATGGGCGATCCAATGTTCGAAAGGTTCTTTGCCAGCCAGGTCAGCCAGCTGGCAGACCGGGATGCGATTGAGGCTGCGGCGCGGGATGGCCTGGTCGCATTGCTGGATCATATTGGCCCAGCAATTCTCGTGACCCATTCCCAGTCCGGCCCCTTTGGATGGCTGGTCGCAGATGCCCGGCCTGAGCTTGTGAAGGGAATTCTGGCGATAGAGCCGAATGGCCCACCCTTCAAAGATATCCAATTTTCTGGCGCACCAAACTGGTTCGGTTATGGCGAGGATATCGCCCGCGCCTGGGGTATCACCCGCCTGCCAATGACGTTCGATCCGCCTGTTGAAACGCCGGAGGACCTGCGGCCCGAACTAGACCCATCGCTTGGAACGGATGAGCTGGCACGCGGATATATGCCGTCATTAGGGCCACACACGCTGCCTAACCTAGCTGGGACCCCGATCCTGATCGTGACAGGCGAGGCCTCGTATCATGCGAGCTATGATCACTGCACCAGCGCATTCTTGACCTGGGCTGGCGTCGACCATGACTTCCAGCGCCTGGAGGATGCAGGCCTCACCGGCAATAGCCACATGATCATGATGGAACGGAATAGCGCGGACGTTGCGGCATTGTTGATGCAATGGCTAGCAAAACAGAAACTCTAGCTTAGCTCCGCCAGAAACGGGCACTAAACAGGATCAGAACGGTAAATAGCTCCAACCGTCCAGCGAGCATACCGATTGCAAGGATCCATTTCGCAGCATCTGAAAGTGGGGCGAAATTACCTGCAGGCCCGATAATTGGCCCAAGGCCGGGTCCCACATTAGAAATTGCGGTCGCAGCGCCGGAGAGTGCTGTAATCCCATCCAATCCTGTCATGCTAAGTGCCACTGCAAGCACCAGAAAGCTGACGATATAGAGGAAGAAGAACGCCATCACGGAATTGATGGTTTCTGGGTTCAAAGGCTTCCCGGCGTAGCGCGCAGGGGCGACCCTGTGCGGGCGCGCAAGCTTCCGCAACTGTGATTGCGCACTGGCGAACAGCACCTGGAAGCGGAAGATTTTGATCGAACAGGTCGTTGATCCAGCGCAACCGCCAACAAACATCAATGCCAGGAATGTCGGCGTGGCGAACGCGCCCCACGTCTCAAAATTGCCGATGGCATAGCCAGTCCCTGTCATGATCGACACAACATTGAAGACCGTTTCTGCGAACGTTTGGATGACGGAGGCACCTGGCTCGACTGACCGCACGAACATTACGAACACGATGAATGCGCCAGCAATCATGAAAAATCCACTGACTTGCGGGTCATGCAAGATGACCGACACCCGCACCTTCATCATTTTCAGATACATAATGAACGGCAAGGCACCCAGGATCATGCCGACAGTTGCGATCAACGGAATAATCGGGCCTTCGAATACGCCGAATGAGGCATCATAATTGGCGTATCCACCGGTTGCGACAGTGGTCATGGCGTGGGTTACGGCATCGAATATATTCATGCCCGCAATCCAGTAGGCAGCCGCGATCAAGGTCGTGCCGCCTACGTAGATACCGCCAATGCCGCTGGCGATTTGGGCTGCGCGCGGCAGAACCTTCTCGTTCTGCTCCGCCGCCTCGGCGCGGAAAAGCTGCATCCCACCAACCTGAAGCGCTGGCAGAATAGCAATCGCCGTTACAACGATACCGATGCCGCCGATCCATTGCAGCAGCGCCCGCCAAAGCAATAGCCCAGGTGCTGCGAAATCCAGGCCGACAATGACCGTAGAACCGGTGGTGGTCAGCCCGGACATCGCCTCAAAAAAGGCGTCCGTATAGCTCAAGTTCAAATCTGCAAATACGAACGGAAGTGCTGCAAATGCTGCCAGCGCCGCCCAGCTCACTGTGGTGAACAGGAAGGTTTCGCGGACTGAGATATTAAAGCCCCTGCCCTGCCAGCAGGACACAGACAGGCCCACGCCAACAAACAGCGTCAAGCCGCCAGCGGCCACGAAAACCAGCCAGTTCGGGTTGCCCTCAATCAAGTCAGCCAGCGCTGGCGGCGTCATCGCCACAGCGAGAGCGGAGAGCAATAGGCCGGTCAGGAATGCGATCGGCCGTAAGTTCATGCAGTCGGGTCCCTCAAAGCTGTATCCGTTTCAACGAAAACGACGAAGCCAGAAACCACGCCATTGTAGCGCAATTCCTGGCTTCGTCTAAACGTGAAACGCTTATTCCCCGAAATGGGGATTAGTGCAATGAGTGCTGCGCATTCGGTGTATCGAGAGAAAATGCCGGTACGCTAACGTCAAAGTTCTCACCGCCGTCCGTCGCCATCTCGTATGCGCCAAGCATTAACCCAGATGACGTCTCCAGCGGGCAGCCACTCGTGTAGCTATATTCCTCACCTGGCTCCAACACTGGTTGCTCGCCGACAACACCTGCACCACGCACTTCTTGTACACGACCACGGGCGTCGATGATCTTCCAGTAGCGGTTCATCAGCTGCACCGGCTTATCGCTGCAGTTCTGAATGGTGATGTGGTAGGCCCACACATAATGGCCTTCTGCCGGCCTGGAATGCTCTTCCAAGTATTCCGGCACGACTATGACTTTAAGACCATGTGTCGTCTCTTCGTACTTCAACCGGTGCTCCACCCACATAAGGGAAATCCGTTATTACACAGACTGAGACTATGCAGCCCGCCCGTTGGATACAAGGATATTAATATTCCTCTTAAGGCTTAACCGGTTCCGGTTAATGCCTGATCCAAATCCCGAATGAGATCATCCGCCGACTCGAGGCCGACCGACAGCCTGAGTAGGTCCGACCCTATGTTCAAACGCGCCTTTTCTTCAGGTGGCGTCTTTGCGTGGGTTGATGTGTCGGGATGGCAAATTAAGCTCTTAGCGTCGCCCAAATTGTTCGAGATTTTTATCAAGCGCAGCGCATTCAATGCCTTGAAGCAATTCGCTTTCCCACCATTCAGCCTGGCGGAAACCAGAGTGCCAAAACCAGACATCTGCCGGGCTGCAATTTCATGACCAGGGCAGTCACTGCGGCCCGGATAAATCGACTGGGCAACCGCAGGATGTTCGGCCAAAAAGTCCGCCACTTTTGCTGCCGACTCGGCCTCCGCGCGGACACGCAGCTCAAGCGTCTCCAGACCTTTAAGGGCGACCCAAGCGTTAAACGGGCTGAGCGCCGGGCCAGTATGGCGCAAGAACGGCAGCAGTTTTTCTTCAACAAAATCTGCTGAACCCAGCACCGCACCGCCAAGGCTGCGACCCTGACCATCGATATGCTTGGTCGTCGAATAGGTCACAACGTCCGCACCAAGCTCCAGCGGCTTCTGGAATATTGGGGTTGCGAAGACATTATCAACGACCAAACAAGCGCCCGCTTGCTTCGAAAGCTTGGCGATTGCAGCTAGGTCAATGATCTCTAACGTCGGGTTGGATGGTGTTTCCAGGAATACGACTTTGGTTGGCTTAGAAAGTGCGGCCTCCCACGCATCCATATCGCCGCCATCGACCAATTCAGTCTCAATGCCGTAACGCGGCAAAATCTGTGTTGCGATCACATGGCAGGAGCTAAACAGCGCCCGGCTCGCCACCAACCTGTCCCCTGCGGAAAGCTGGCAGGCGAGTGCCGCAAACACCGCAGCCATGCCGGACCCGACGCCCATACAGGCCTCAGCGCCCTCAATCATGCGAAGGCGTTCCTCGAACATGGAAACGGTCGGGTTGGCGTAGCGGGAATAAACATAGCGGTCGATCTCGCCCTTAAAGGCGGCTTCGGCCTCTTCAGCACTCTCATAGACAAAGCCGGACGTCATATAGATCGCCTCAGCATTCTCCATGTGGGAACTGCGTAACAAACCACCATGCACGGCAGCCGATTGAGCGGAAATATTCTCGGGAAGGTCTTGATAGTCAGGCATCGTCTTATCCTCCAGTTTCGCAGAATGGCTGGAGGCGACGGTCCTCACATGAGGGCTTTTGCCAATGCGGCGAACCAAGGATTTATCCCGTACACGCCGCGCCAACCTCTTTAGCGATATGTTTAACGTGGCTCGCAAGCTGGTCGCTCAAATCACCACGGACAGAGACATTCGGCGTTCAGTTATTAAATGTCAAGTATTGGATTGGCGTTCTTAAGCCGGGCGCCCTATCCTATTGGCAAGCAGTCGGATGATTTTAGTTTTAGATCCGAATAGATTTGGAGTTGTATCTCTCGTGGAGTCTGATCGCGGCATAGACCAGCGGCGGCCGCGTCCCACCCGCAACGGGCCTGGGCATCGGTCCCGGAATGGACATAGCCATCTACCAGCATTCGCAGCACTAGATTTAGGCACCAATAACTGCCGCCTTCTTGTCGCGCGACCGAGTGGTTCCGGCTTCACTGTGATCGATTCGTTTTCCCGCATTATCCGCCTTGGCGAAGGCATCAATGAAACCGGACGCCTGTCTGAGCCCGCCATTGAGCGCGCGATCAACGCCTTGCGGGTATGTGTGAGCAAACTCCGCCGTTGGCGCGTTCGCTATGGCCGCTATGTCGCGACAGAGGCCTGCCGCAAAGCCAGCAATTGCGGTGAATTCCTGGACCGCGCCGCCTATGAAGCCGATGTGCGCTTAGAAATCATTGACGCTGGTGAGGAAGCAGCATTGGCGGCCAGAGGCTGCGGCCCCCTGCTGACTGCAAAGCGCGAAAATGCTGTCGTATTTGATATCGGCGGCGGATCGACGGAAGTCATTTGGCTGGCAACGCCGCCCGGCGGCCCCATCACATTTCTTGACAGCATTTCCATCCCAATGGGCGTTGTCACAATGGCGGACAGGTTGCGCGGCCAGGAGATTACGCCGCAGCTATACGACAGCCTGAAGCAAGACGCCCGGATGCCACTCGGCGCTTTCGACACCAAACATGGCATATCACAGCGCATTCGGGCTGGGCGCGTGCAGATGCTCGGCGCATCCGGCACTGTCACCACGGTTGCGGGCATTCACAAACGCCTGCCCCGATATCGCCGCGACGCCGTAGACGGCACGTTGATGGACTTCAAAGAGATTGATGCCGTGACAGAACACTTATTCGCCATTGGTGCGAATGGTCGCCGGGCAAATCCATGCGTCGGTCCTGAACGCGCAGACCTCGTGCTGCCGGGCTGCGCCATCCTTGACGCAATCCGTGATGAATGGCCGGTCGGACGTCTTCGGGTCGCGGACCGTGGCGTGCGCGAAGGCATCCTCCTGTCGCTCATGCAAGATGGCTATAGGGGTTAGTGATGGCGAAGAAACCTGGCCGCGCTGGAAAACCTGGCAAACCAAAGGGCAATTCCGGGCGCGGCGATGGTGCCCGGATGATGGCGACACGCGTTAAAACCGCCAGTGGTCGGAAAGTCGGCTCGACGCTCTGGCTGCAACGCCAGCTGAATGATCCCTATGTTCTGAAAGCGCAGGCGGACGGATATCGCAGCCGCGCCGCCTATAAGCTCGTTGAGTTGGATGACCGGTTCGGTTTCCTCAAACCCGGCATGCGGATTGCTGATCTGGGCGCGGCCCCAGGCGGATGGACCCAGGTAGCGGCCCAGCGCACCGGCGCTATGACTGGCAAGTCGCCGCCGATTATTGGCATGGATATCCAGGCAATGGACCCGATTGAGGGTGCCGAGCTGATGCTACTTGATATATTTGCCGAAGATGCGATCCCGTTGATTCATCAAGCCCTTGGCGGTGAAGCGGATATCGTGCTGTCTGACATGGCACCGTCTACGACCGGCCATAAAAATACCGACCAGATCAGGATCGCCGGCCTTGCGGAGGCCGCATATGATGTCGCCAAGCAGCTACTAGCGGATGGTGGCGTGTTCATTGTGAAGGTGTTCCAAGGCGGCGCACCGCCGGACCTACTGGCGGAACTCAAACGTGATTTTCGCCAAGTCCGGCACGTAAAGCCGCCTGCAAGCCGGCAAGGGTCACCAGAAATGTATTTGGTGGCGATTGGATATCGTGGGTAGATGCTGGGTGGATTCCGACGCGAAGCGCAACGCGATCAAGCAAACCTGATTTGAACGTCATTTCCAAGCTCGGCGAGCATGGCCTCGATGGGTGTTTTGAATCCGAGGCACTTTCGCGGCGTTGAGTTCAGGGCCATGGCAATC
>JBDQJI010000056.1:0-25430 GCA_040263875.1 Alphaproteobacteria bacterium | reverse complement strand
GCGGCGGCTGAGCGCGCCGTCGAACCTGCAACGAAATACTTGATCAGCTCAATCTGAATACTTCGCGGAAGCCTACTCCGCCGACGCATCCTAACCATATGACCTGCATAGCCTTTCTCAGCTATCTAGGCCAGCCCCTTAGTAAATTATGCCCGTAATACAAATCGACCGCATCATTGCCATATTACGCGCACACGCATGCCCTGTTATCAATTGCCGCGCAAAGGTCGGCTGGCCCAATTAGGGGTAAGTATGCGGGTTCGTCGTTTGCTTTTGAAATGCAAATGGCGGGAGTGACGGGACTCGAACCCGCGACCTCTGGCGTGACAGGCCAGCGCTCTAACCAACTGAGCTACACCCCCAAACCGGCGCGTTGCGCACAGTTGAGACGGCGGTATGTACTGGCGCTGAGACGCGCCGTCAATACCCTCTAACGAACAATATAGGCGCTAGTACCTTACGCCATGTAAACGCCGCCGTTCACTTGAATCGTTTGTCCCGTTGTGTAGGCCCCTTCAGGCGTGCACAGCAGGCGAATCATTGCCGCCACCTCATCGACTGAGCCCGCACGATTCAGCGGAATTCCACGATCGGTTATGCTTGGGCGCGCGCCAGCACTTTCGCCGCGTGTCGTATCAATCATGCCGGGCGCAACTGCATTCACTGTAATGCCGTGCTGCGCTAATTCGCGCGACAGGCCGCGCGTGAAACCTTCAAGGCCAGCTTTCGCCGTATTCACATGAATTCGGTTCAGCGTGCCGACCCGATTCGAAATCCCACTGAGCGTCACAATCGCACCACCCTCACCGCCAGCAATAATATGCGGCGTAAAAGCCTGGCAGACGTGGAACGCCCCATCCAGTGCCGAATCGATGACGCTCCGCCATTCGCTGTAATCCATATCAAGGAATGGCGTTTGGTTGCGGTGCGCGACATTGCTGACAATCACGTCCATCCGCCCAAAGCGATCCATCGCAGCAGCAGCCATAGCGTCGACCTCTGTGCGATTCGTAACATCGGCCATGTATGCCAACGCCTTCACGCCATAGTCCCGCTCCAGGCTCGCTACAGTCTCTTCAACAGCGGCTTGATCACTGCGGCCATTGACGACGACATTGGCACCAATTGCTGCCAGATGTTCCGCCACGCGCTTGCCGATGTTCTTTCCAGCCCCCGTAACGATGGCTGTTTTGCCAAGAAGAGACTTCCCGCCAGGATTGATCACATTACGCACTCCCCAGAAACACAAAAAGCGCCGCACCTGCGACGCTCACAAACAAAACTATAGAAGACGGATCGCGGCCATGGAAGCGTTGCAATGTCCGTCAGGCATCTGAAACGGATGGTGGGCGATGACAGGCTCGAACTGCCGACATCCTCGGTGTAAACGAGGCGCTCTACCAACTGAGCTAATCGCCCAAACCTAAAGCCGTCCAGGGATACAGAATGAGCCATCTATACCAAAGTCGGCATAGATGGCTCTAATCCATAAGACGGGCTTAGTTGACCGCGTCTTTAAGGCCTTTACCAGCCTTGAACTTAGGCTGTTTGGAAGCCTTGATCTGGATGGTCTCACCAGTGCGTGGGTTACGACCTGTGGAGGCCGCGCGCGATGCGACGGAGAATGTGCCGAAGCCAACAATGCGAACTTCGTCGCCGCCCTTCAGCGCATCGGAAACCGCATCGAATACGGAATCGACGGCTTTACCGGCGTCCGCCTTGCTGAGGTCCGCGCCATCGGCGACGGCTGCAACTAATTCGTTCTTGTTCACGTGTAGCTCCCTATCACTGATTTCGCCCGGGCCATTCCGAAAGAGCGAAATCCAATGTTTCGAATGGAGGGCAGAATACAGGCGGATTCGGTTCCGTCAATCGACAGACTGCTTTTTTATCAACAGTCTAAACTGCGCATTCCGCCGCAGGTCCGTGCCCCCAATGGCGGATACGAGTCTACGCCTGATAAGTGCATGCGCAAAGGGGCGCCCATTTTATTGGGCACCCCTTCATAGATTTTCCGTCAGGCGGAAGGCTTTAGGCCTTAATGCGCAACGATTTCAGCACTAGCAGTCTTCGCCAAAGCCGCTTCAGCAGCCGCATCCGCCTCAGACCATTCAACCGGCGTCGGCAATCGGGTCAGTGCATGCTTCAGCACTTCGTCCACCGTTTCGACTGGATAAATTTTAAGTGCCTTCAGGACGTTATCTGGAATGTCCGCCAGATCTTTCTCGTTGTCCTTCGGGATCACGACCGTCTGCAGACCGCCACGGAGTGCTGCCAGCAGCTTTTCTTTCAGGCCGCCAATCGGAAGCACCCGCCCACGCAGAGTGATCTCACCGGTCATAGCAACGTCAGCACGGACAGGAATGCCCGTCATTGCGGATATGATGGACGTGCACATAGCGACGCCAGCAGATGGACCATCCTTGGGCGTGGCACCTTCAGGCACGTGCACGTGGATATCTTGCTTGGTGAAGTCAGGCGGCAGAATGCCATAGCGCAGCAGGCGTGAGCGGACGAAACTGCGGGCGGCTTGTACCGATTCCTGCATCACGTCGCCAAGTTTGCCAGTATGCGCGACATTGCCCTTGCCCGGCATAACAACCGCTTCAATCGACAGCAATTCACCGCCGACTTCAGTCCACGCTAGACCAGTTACAACACCGACCAAGTCTTCAAGCTCCGCCTTGCCATAGCGGTACTTCTTGATACCTGCGTACTTTTCCAAGTTCCGCTTCGTGACTTTGATAGATGCTTTTTCGCCGGCCACAATCTCACGCACTGCTTTGCGCGTCAGGTTCGCGATCTCACGCTCAAGATTACGCACACCAGCTTCACGGGTGTAATAGCGCACAAGGTCCCGAAGGCCATCATCCGTGATCGCCCATTCGCCTTTTTTCAGGCCATGATTTTTGACTTGCTTGTCGATCAAGTGACGCTTGGCGATCTCAACCTTTTCGTCCTCGGTGTAACCTGGAATACGGATGATCTCCATCCGATCCAAAAGCGGCTGCGGCATGCGCAGGCTATTGGCGGTGGTAACAAACATGACGTCCGAGAGATCGTAATCAACCTCAAGGTAATGATCGGCAAAGGTTGAATTCTGTTCGGGATCCAGCACTTCGAGCAGCGCCGAGGACGGGTCGCCGCGCCAATCTGAACCAAGTTTATCGATCTCATCCAGCAGGAAGAGCGGATTGGAGCTCTTCGCCTTTTTCATACCCTGGATAATTTTGCCCGGCATGGAACCAATATATGTGCGGCGATGGCCGCGCACTTCAGCTTCGTCCCGCACGCCGCCAAGCGACATCCGCACGAAATTCCGCCCAGTCGCCTTCGAAATTGAGCGGCCAAGTGAGGTTTTACCAACGCCAGGCGGGCCTACGAGGCAAAGAATTGGACCTTTCACCTTCCGCATACGGGCCTGAACCGCGAGATATTCAAGAATGCGCTCTTTGACCTTCTCCAGGCCATAGTGATCAGAATTTAGGACTGCTTCCGCGCCTTTCAGATCGCGCTTCACTCGGCTGGGCTTCTTCCAGGGAATTGAAGTCATCCAGTCCAAATAGTTGCGGACGACCGTCGCTTCCGCCGACATTGGGCTCATATTACGGAGCTTTTTCAGCTCAGCCTGGGATTTCTCCTGAGCTTCCTTGGACAGTTTGACCTTTGAAAGCTTCTCTTCAAGCTCAGCGATTTCGTCTTTTTCGTCGTCGTCGCCGAGTTCGCGCTGAATCGCCTTCATCTGTTCGTTCAGATAATACTCGCGCTGGGTCCGCTCCATCTGGCGCTTAACGCGGCCACGGATGCGTTTCTCGACCTCCAGAACATCGATCTCGCCTTCCATAAGGGCGAATACGCGCTCAAGCCGATCTTTGGCACTGACGGCTTCCAGAAGCTCCTGCTTCTCAGGAATCTTAAGGGCCAGATGCGCGGCAATCGTATCAGCGAGCTTGGAAGGCTCTTCGATTTGATTGACAGAAACCAGCACTTCCGGCGGGATTTTCTTGTTCAGTTTGACGTAAGATTCGAATTGCGTGACGACCGTCCGCGCCAGTGCTTTTAGCTCTGGATTCGCATCATCGTCGCCTTCAGTCAGCACATCGGCTGTGGCTTCGAAATAATCTTCGCGGCCTGTGAACCCGGTGATCTGCGCGCGATCGCCGCCTTCGACCAGTACTTTCACGGTGCCATCGGGCAGCTTTAGCAATTGCAAAATCGAGCCGACGGCGCCGACAGAATAGATATCGTCCGGACCCGGGTCATCAACGCCCGCATCCTTCTGGGCGGCGAGCAAAATACGCCCGTCGCCATTGGTGACTTCTTCCAGGGCGCGGACGGACTTCTCGCGGCCCACGAACAAAGGCACGATCATGTGTGGAAAAACCACGATGTCCCGCAACGGCAGGACCGGGAAGGTATTGGAGCCTGTCATGGATTTGGCATTCCTGATGTGACGTTCAGTCGTAAGCATGAGGCTTCGACAGGTAACAGATGGTTTAAGTGGGCCTGAAAAAGCATTTAATCAAGTCTAAAACCGTGTTTAAACCTGAATCAGCCCCTTTGAAACGCAAAAACCGGGCTCGAAAGCCCGGTTTTCACAATTCAATTCGGTTCGAAATGAGCGCGAACGCCCGATTTTTGGCCTATGACGCCATATCCGGGCTTGCTGCAGGCTCATCTTCCGCTTCTGCATAGGCATACAGTGGCTGGGCGCGGCCTTCGATAACCTCGCGGTTGACGATAGCCTCGTCCACACCTTCAAGGCTCGGTAGGTCGAACATGGTCTCCAGCAAGATTTCTTCCATGATAGAGCGCAAGCCACGTGCACCAGTTTTCCGCTGGATCGCCCGCTCTGCGAGTGCTTCAAGCGCATCATCGGTGAAGGTTAGCTTCACGTCTTCCATATCAAACAGGCGTTGGTACTGCTTGACCAATGCGTTCTTTGGCTTCGTCAGAATCTCAACCAGGGCCTCAACATCCAGATCGCTCAGCGTCGCCAGAACTGGCAAACGGCCAACAAATTCTGGGATCAAGCCGAACTTCAGCAGATCTTCTGGCTCAACTTCGGCCAGCACTTCGCCATGGCGCCGTTCATCTGGCGAGCGTACATCAGCACCGAAGCCCATGGCTGTACCCTTGCCCCGCGCGGAAATAATCCGCTCCAAGCCAGAGAACGCGCCGCCGCAGATGAATAGGATGTTCGTCGTATCCACCTGCAGGAATTCCTGCTGCGGATGCTTACGGCCACCTTGGGGCGGCACGGAAGCAACGGTACCTTCCATGATCTTCAACAGCGCCTGCTGTACCCCTTCGCCCGAAACATCCCGGGTGATCGAAGGATTGTCCGACTTGCGGCTGATCTTATCGACTTCATCGATATAAACGATGCCACGCTGGGCCCGCTCAACGTTGTAGTCAGCAGATTGCAGCAGCCGGAGGATGATGTTTTCGACATCCTCACCAACGTAACCGGCTTCGGTGAGCGTCGTTGCATCCGCCATTGTGAACGGAACATCCAAGATGCGGGCTAGCGTTTGGGCCAGCAGCGTCTTGCCGGAACCGGTCGGGCCGATCAGCAGGACATTAGACTTCGCGATCTCAAGTTCGCCGTTCTTTGCGCCATGGTTGAGGCGCTTATAGTGGTTATGCACTGCGACGGAGAGGACGCGCTTAGCGCGGTCCTGGCCAATCACATAATCGCTGAGCACTTCACAAATCTCAGCCGGCGTCGGAACGCCATCCTTAGATTTGACCATGCTGCTCTTATGTTCTTCGCGGATAATGTCCATGCAAAGCTCAACGCACTCATCACAGATGAATACAGTCGGGCCAGCGATCAGCTTGCGCACCTCGTGCTGGCTCTTCCCGCAGAAAGAGCAGTAAAGGGTGTTCTTGGAATCGCCGCTGGATGATTTGCTCATATGAATTCCATTCGGCCCACGGTAAGTCGAGAATCTTATGGTAAACGCTCTGTCAAGCCCTGTAAAACGCCGTGGCTGCGTCTTTCAGGCCTTAAATCACAGAACCTGAAGGCCCTGTAACTGCATTTACGCCCGGCGCCTGCCAAGAAACCGTAAATATGGGCGGAAAAGGTTCAGCCCAATTCACTTAACCGTCACCGGCGCCGGTTTATCTTATTCCTCGTCGTCTGGGCTGCCTGGCCGCTCGTTGACCACCTCGTCGACGATGCCAAATTCCTTGGCTTCTTCGGCAGACATGAAGCGATCACGCTCTAAGGCTTCCTCAACAGTCTTGATATCCTGGCCGCAATGCTTGACGTAAATCTCGTTTAAGCGCTGGCGCAGGCTTAGAATTTCACGGGCGTGAATTTCGATATCCGTCGCTTGGCCGGAGAATCCACCAGAAGGCTGATGCACCATAATCCGGGAGTTCGGCAGGCAATACCGCTTGCCAGCCGCACCTGCCGCCATCAGCAATGAGCCCATGCTTGCCGCTTGGCCAATGCAGAGCGTTGCCACAGGCGCGCGGATATATTGCATGGTGTCATAAATCGCGAGGCCCGCCGTTACGACGCCGCCTGGAGAATTTATGTAGAAGGAAATTTCTTTATCCGGGTTTTCTGCTTCCAGAAACAGAAGCTGCGCGCAAATCAATGCCGACACTTCGTCATAAACGGGGCCGGTCAGAAAAATGATCCGCTCCTTGAGGAGCCGCGAATAAATATCATAAGCGCGCTCGCCGCGATTGGTCTGTTCGACCACCATCGGCACAAGGGCGTTCATTGTCGGGGTTTGGGTCGCCATGCTGGAAAACAGGGCGCGGGGATCAGAGGCTGTGGGATCGAACGCGGTCATGCGGCTCAGAGGCTCCAGTTATAGGCGCGGGGTAACGCGCAGACATTCGCCGCCGCATGCCTAATTTTCGGTTTAATTAGGACGATTCGGCGGGCAATTCGAAAACGGTACAGCATTCGCAGCGCCACTTGGTAAACAAGTTTGGCAAAACGTGATGCTGTACCGCTCAAATTGCGCGCCAATCGTGAAAGGTCAAGCAGCGCTGTCGCTAGCTGCTGCATCATCGTCCTCAGCCAGATCTTCAGCTGTCGCCGGACGCTTTTCAACTTTGGCCAATTCCAGAATGAAATCGACGACCTTTTCTTCCAAGATCGGGGCCTGCACTTGGCCGAGCGCCTGCGGGTTCTTCTGATAGAACTCGTAGACCATCTGCTCTTGGCCGGGGAAGCTTGCGGCCTGGGCGCGAATTGCCTGGCTGATGTCCTGTTCGTTCACCTGCACATTGTTCCGCTTGCCAACTTCAGCGAGCAGGAGGCCAAGGCGAACCCGGCGAACAGCCAAAACGCGGTATTCAGCTTCAAGCTCTTCGTCCGTCTTGCCTTCACGGACTTCCTCAGCGTTATCGCCTTCAAGCTGTTCTTTAACCTGACCCCAAATCGCTTCGAATTCCTGCTCAACCAGCGTCGGTGGCGCTTCGAAGGTGTGGGTCTCGTCCAGCTTATCGAACAATTCGCGCTTGGTGCGGCCGCGCGCGGCTTCTTCGTAGGATTTGGAAATGCGTTCAGCGATCTGCGTTTTCAGCGTCGCCAAATCTTCCATGCCAACGCGCTTGGCCAGCTCATCATCAATGGTCGGCGCGGCTTTTTCTTTCAGGCCGTGCACTTTCACTTTGAACACAGCGGCTTTGCCAGCCAGATGCTCAGCGCCGTATTCTTCAGGGAACGTAACGTTCACTTCGCGCTCATCGCCAGCGGATGCGCCAACGAGTTGCTCTTCAAAGCCGGGGATGAAGCTGCCAGCGCCTAATTCCAGGTCATAGGCATCTGCCTGACCACCTGGGAATTCTTCGCCGTCCACGCTGCCGACAAAATCAATGGTGAGGATATCGCCATCGACCGCAGGGCGCGCTTCCGTAACTTCGGTCGCTTCGCGGGCGGCTTCAGCCAGATTATTCAATTCTGCTTCGATTTCTTCGTCTTTGGCCTGCACTTCAAGCTGGACCAATTCAAAGGTCGAGAAATCTGCCGGTTCAATCTCGGGCATGATTTCAGTCTTGAGTGTAAACTCAAGGTCTTTGCCTTCTTCGAATTCACCGAAATCAATATCCGGCTCAATCGCGGGCGTTAGGCCACGGTCTTCGAAGGTGTCATTAACGACCTGACGGACTTTCTGATCGATCGCCTCGCCCATAACAGACTTGCCGAAGCGCTGACGTAGGATCTTGACAGGCGCTTTGCCAGGGCGGAACCCGGGCAGGGACACCGTCGGCGCCATTTCCTTCAAGCGATCTTCAACAGCGGCGTCAATTTCGCCAGCTTCGATCACCATTTTGTACTCGCGCTTAAGGCCTTCGGCCAGCGTTTCCGTCACCTGCATCCTGAATAATCCGTCGCCTGAGAAAGAAGATTATGTCCTAGCTTTATAGTGCCGATGGTGCGGGTGAAGGGACTCGAACCCCCACGACCGTAGGTCACCAGAACCTAAATCTGGCGCGTCTACCAATTCCGCCACACCCGCATATCGACATCGTAAAGCCGCTACGAACCGCGCGTTCTATAGCATTCAAGCCCACTGCGAAAGGCCTGGGCGCCCGGAATCGCGCTTGTAGCCGTATTTAGCACGCAATCCGCTACTGTTTAGGCGGTTTGCGCACGCCAGATAACCCGTGCAGCGGCATCCAATATGGCATCTGCGTCGATACGCAGCGTACGATATAGGTCGGGCAGATTGGCGGATTGCCCAAAGCCCTCAACGCCAAGTGCGGCCACATCCCTACCCGAGGCGGCACCGATCCACCCGAGCGTCGCCGGATGCGCATCACAGATTGTGACAAGACCAGCACCCAGTGGGGCAGCGCCAAGCAAAGAGCGGATGTGCGCGTGCTCCAGACGATTCGCGCGTTCAGCCCGAAGCCAGTCCTCGTGCAGCAGATCGGGCGACGTTATCACCAGCACGCCGGCATCCGGGCAGTCTTCCAGCAATGCGGCATGAGCCTCCAAAGCTTCAGGAACGACTGCGCCCATGGCGGCAATGATAATATCTGCCGATTTTCCCGGCGGTTTCAGCCAATAGGCGCCTTTCAGCACAGCCTGCTTAAGACCTGCATCCATCTGACGCTGGGGCTGCTCCAACCCTCTGGTCGAGAGGCGCAGGTATGAGGAGACGCCATCATCAGACAGCATTTCCTCGAATCCGGCCTGCATAATAACCGCCAGCTCATCCACATAAGCCGGTTCATAACTGTGCAGATTGGGCAAACCCATGCCGATGAGCGAGGTTGTCTGGCTTTGGTGCGCGCCGCCCTCTGGCGCAAGCGTCACACCCGACGGCGTGCCGACGACCATGAACTTGGCACCCTGATACAGCGCATAAATCAGTGCATCCAGACCGCGTGCAACAAACGGATCATAGAGCGTTCCAACCGGCAGCAACCGCCGCCCAAAGAGCGGCTCGGTCAACCCAAGGGCCGCCAACGCCAGAAACAAATTGTTTTCTGCGATCCCCAATTCCAGATGGCGGCCTTCAGGCTTTTCTTCCCAGCGCTGCGTGGAGGGTACGTTTTCGGCCTTGAATACATCCGCCTTCGGCTTCCGGCTGAACACGCCGGTGCGATTGACCCATCCGCCAAGATTGGTTGAGACCGTCACGTCTGGCGATGTCGTGACAATGCGTTCGGCCAACTCGCCGCCATTTCGGGCGACTTCTGCCAGGATGCGGCCAAAGCCTTCCTGGGTAGATGCCTTCGCTGATCCTTTAACTGCAAGGTCAGGCACCGCGATCTCTGCCTTTTTGACGGGCGGCGCGGTTTTCCGGGCAATGAAGGGCGCGGATTCGACCAGCGCTTGCAATGACGTGGCCTCATCATCAACGCCAGCCCATGGCTCCCACTCATCGCCGTCCGGCACTTTGCGGGCTGCTTTAAAGGTCGCCATCTGGTCGACCGTCATGAGGCCCGCATGATTGTCCTGGTGCCCCGCGAGCGGCAGGCCGAAGCCCTTGGTCGTGTAGGCGATGAAGCAGGTCGGCGCATCCGTTTTAGCCGCTTCATCGAAGGCCTCCATGAGAGTTTCGAGGCAATGACCGCCCAAATCCTCCATCAGCCGCGCGAGCGTCGCGTCATCGCGTTTGTCCAAAATGGCGCGAATTCCAGGCTTATGGCCGATTTCATCCTCAATTCGTTCCCGCCATGCCGCACCACCTTTAAACGTGAGCGCGGAATACGTGCTGTTGGGGCATTCATCGATCCATGTGCGCAGCGCCTTGCCGCCAGTCTCAGCAAATGCTGCTAGCTGCCGTTTGCCGTATTTCAGCTCAACCACGTTCCAGTCCATAGCTTTGAACAGGCCCATGATTCGGTCAAACAGATCGTCATTGACGACGCTATCGAGGCTTTGGCGGTTATAGTCGATCACCCACCAGACATCACGGACGTCGTGCTTCCAGCCCTCCATCAAGCATTCAGCGATATTGCCCTCGTCCAATTCCGCGTCGCCGACGATGGCGACCATGCGACCGGGCTCTTCGCCAGCGGCGGGGTTCTTCAGGCCCTGGTGTGCGGCAACATAGTCCTGCGCCAGGGATGCAAACACCGTCATTGCGGCACCCAGGCCGACAGAGCCTGTGGAGAAATCTACATCGTCCGCGTCTTTGCTGCGGGACGGGTAGGCCTGCGCGCCGCCAAGTGCACGAAATTGCTCGAGCTTTTCGCGAGACTGGCGGCCCATCAGGTATTGGATCGCGTGATAGGCCGGGCTCGCATGCGGCTTCACAGCCACCCTGTCCTGGGCGCGCAGCGCATGGAAATACAGTGCGGTCAAAATCTGCGCACAAGATGCGCTTGACGCCTGATGCCCGCCAACCTTCAAGCCATCCAGATTGGGGCGAATATGATTGGCGTTATGGATGATCCAGCTGGACAGCCAAAGCACCCGATCCGCCAATGTCTCCATCAGCTTCACGCGATTTGATTGCGGCTTTGAACGATCAGACATGGTGGCGGTCTCCCCGAAATATATCGCCCGAGTATAGCTGGGTTCAAACAGCGCATTCTTGTTTTCTTGCGCGCTTAATGTCCATAGTTTGCTACATCATGCTAAAATCTGTTATTAAAAAGCTATATCATGCCAAAATTCACGATTGATCAGACAGACCTGCGAATTCTGCAAGCGCTGCAGGCGGATGCCGGGCTTAGCAATGTGGCGCTCGCCCAGAGTGTCGGATTATCGCCGTCGCCCTGCCTGCGCCGGGTCCGGGCGCTTGAAGCTTCCGGCGTGATCCGGGGCCGTGCTGCCATTATCGATGCTGCCGCCGTCGGATTGCCCGTCAGCGTCTTCCTACAAGTCACGCTAGAACGACAAACTGAGGCTAATTTGGAGGTATTCGAGGCTGCTGTTACACACGCACCGGAAGTCATGGAATGCTACCTGATGACCGGTGACGCGGACTATCTCCTCCGTGTCGTAGCGCCTGACTTAGACGCCTTCCACCGCTTCCTCATGGACCGCCTAACAAATCTCCCAGGCATCGCCAATATCAAGTCCAGCTTCGCTCTCAAACAGATCAAATATGGATATTCACTACCAATTTCAGCCTAGCGCTTAGCCAGCGCCTTGATGCCGTTTGAGACAGGGATTATGCGGTCTGGGGCGGAGTAGGATTCGTGGTTTTGGTCGATCTCTGAGAGCTTGTAGAGGTAGTTGATCATCATGCCCGCAGACTGGCGGATGCCATTGCCGGACCGATCGCCCAGCCAGTTTAACCGCTCCATCCGGGCACCATTGGAGAGATGGAAATGGGCAACGGGGTCAAGTGCACGACCACCCCGGCCCTTTCGATTTAGCAGGTAGTCAGAGGCTAAACGGAGCATGGGGGGTGCCAGCGCTGCAGCTAAGCCCGTGTCCTCGCTCCAGTACTCAATCGCCAGGGCGGCGGTGATAAGGTCTTGATCGGACAGGTCATCATCCAGCGGTTTGGGCGGATCGCCAGCATCGAGTGCCGCCGTTTCGCCCTCACCAGACAAGCCCGCATTAGCAGCCGCAATCGCAGCGCTAAGCGCCTTGCGCTCATCCGAAGTCAGCGGTGTCGCTTCAACCTCATCCGGCTTCGTGCTCATCCAGCGCGCGAGGCCTGGGATTGGAGATAGCGTCGCGAAGTTCTTCAGGTTCGGCAATTCTTGCGACAAGGCCGCAACAACGCGCTTGATCAAGAAATCGCCAAAGGAAATGCCAGCAAGGCCCTTTTGCGCATTTGAGATGGAGTAGAAAATTGCGGTGTCCGCCTGGGCTGCATCCTCGGCGGGCTTATCCATATCCAGAAGCTCCCCCACATCGCCAGCAATGCCCTGGACCAACGCCACTTCGACAAAGATCAGCGGCTCATCCGGCATGCGGGGATGGAAGAAGGCGTAGCAGCGCCGGTCCGAATCCAACCGGTTTTTCAGATCGTCCCATGAACGAATGCGATGCACCGCTTCATACTCGATCAGCTTTTCTAGGAGTGCGGCGGGCGCGCTCCAATCAATCTGCTGAAGCTGGAGGAAGCCCACATCAAACCAACTGGCGAGCAGACGTTGCAAGTCCTGCTGGAGTGGTGTCAGTGCTGGCGTTTCACGCTGCCAGCTAAGCAATTCAGCCCGCATGTCGACGAGGAACTTCACGCCTTCCGGTAAAGCGTTGAACTGGCGAAGCACCCGGACTCTTGGGGCTTGCAGCGCGTCGCGAAGGCGGGCTTCGGCCTTCATACGCGCGTCACCGTCTTCAGCGCTTTGAACACCCTGGATCGCTGCATCTACAGCCGCACGGTCTACGGCGAAGCGTTCAGCGAGCAGTACGGCGAAACGGCGGCGGCCATCTTCATTCAAGCCCAAATAGGCCTGACCGATGGCGGCGGCGCGGGCGCGAGCCGCAACTTCCCCACCCCGGCTATCGACGCATTCCTGAAAAGCCGCGAGCAGGCGTTCCTCGTCGGTTTCCGGCAGGTCAGCCTTTAGATTGATCTCATTATCCCGGCGACGCGGCCCGATTTCTTTGACGGTACGCGCGATTTGTGCCCATGCGCGATTGAGGACGCTGCTTGGCGCTGTTTCTGGCGCTGCAATTTGGTCACTCATGCCGCAAGTTTCTCCAACATACGATGCGCCGCCCCCGAAGGCTGCGACAGGTTTACGGATATGCGAAAAGAAGCTCATAAATGACAGATAGCTTCAACCCGTTACAATCGCATTACAGCTAGGCAAAAATGCTGGGCTACTTCCGCTTCCGCAATGGCGAGACCTTAAACACAACGTCTAGCGGCCCTGCTTTTTCAAACACCAATCGCACTTTGATCTCATCATTGGCCTTCAATTGCTCTTTCAAGCCGATAAACATGAGATGCGCACCGCCGGGTTGCAGCTCGTAGCTATCATTGGCTGGGATCACCAGACCATCTGGCAACTCGTGCATTTGAATGACGTCGCCTTCCCGTTTCATGATGTGAATTTCGGTCATGTTTGAGCACGCGCACTCGGCGGATACGAGCCTGTCTGCGGCACCCTTGTTTTCAATCGAGAGATATCCGGCACCGGTTGGCGCGCCTTTTGGCGTTGCGCGGCTCCAAGGGTGGTCGATGCTGATATCGCCCGCTTTATACCCATGCGCGGCGACTGGCAGTGCAGTGAGCGCTAATACGAAAGCAATGGCGCGGCAGGAAAACTTAAACATCTTGAAACTCCATACGGAAGGTTTCAACAGATATGGCGCGTGCAGCGAAGAATTCCTATGCGGCCATCTGCGCCCGCCAATAAGGCACGCCTTTGCTGGCCGCATGTTGCGCGCCACGTTCTGCCAAAAGGGCCTGAGCCAACGGTTTTCGTCCTGATTTGACGGCGGAATCGATCAGCGCCTGCGCATAAAGGTCACGCTGGGCATGGCTGCCGCCAACACGGCTCCAGTCTTCCATGCAGCCGAGGAAGCCGTCGCATGCGCGCCCATAATCCCCATTGAAATAGGCCTGAACGGCATCTGCCAGCGGCAGAGTGGCGTCCTGTGTGAGCTTAGCACCCCACCCGTCGCCATCCGCCCGTTCAGCCAAGGTTTGCCGGTGGCGCGCGACAGCCTCACCGCGTCCTGTGCGGTTCAATGCGGCGGCGATGTGTGTATCGGTGAAGGCGAGCAATTGATCGTCCAAGATTGTTTCCGCCTGCCCCGCCATAACTTCCCACCGCTCACCCACATCCACGCCTGTCATCTCGAGGCGCCAAAGCAGTGCGGTTGCGTTCTGGATATCGATATATGCCGCCGAATCGCCTGGATATACTGCGTTATCGAACAGATCGAGCGCGCCGTCATAGTCACCAGAATCCCAGTGGAATAACGCCCGGTGCCACCAGATATGCCGTGCTAATGGCGCGCGGTCAGCCCAGGCGTCCAGCGGATAGTTGATCCACTGGATGCCCTCCGCATGCCGACCCTGCATCTCTAGAACGTGCGCGACGGAATGAATGCCCCAGATATCATCCGGATTGCGGGCGACAGATGCGCGACCATGGCGTTCAGCGGCGGCATAATCGCCCGCCTCCTCGTAGCCAAAGGCCAGCATGCCCTGATAGTGGCCGTAGCCTTCTAGGTCTTCGGTCCAGGCATGGCTGACGCGGAGCATCGAATCGCGAAGATCCAGACTTCGGCCGCGCCAAAACAAGCTCTGCTGCTGCATCTGCTTCAGGATAAACAAGTCCACCGGCCATTCCGCCAAATGCGCGTAGAATGCCGTTGACGCCGCCGCTAAATCATTGCCGTGCAGCGCTTTCAAGCCAGCGAGCCAACCTTGGCCGCGACTATCCAAGCCCTTGGCCGCTGCCGCATCCATATGCGCTTGGATAACAGGCAGCATCTTCCGAGATTGCGCACCCATCAGCAGATAGCCTTTGAGCAGTTGCGCCATTGCGCAGTCCGGGTCTGCCGCAATGGCGGCGTCGGCATAGTCTGCTGCGTCCGCACGGAATTCAAAGAAGCGGGCGATGCATGTATCGAACGCTTTCAGCGCCGCATCGCTTTCAGTATCAACCGGATATCCGCGAACATCTTGGCGCATCAGTCTTCCTTTGGTGTGTTTAGCGAACCATTTGTTGGCCCGGCGGCACGCCTGTGCCCCAAACCTTGAGTTCCTTAGCGCGTGGCACTCGCCCGGCAGCGTGGTCTGCGCTGTTGTAGCGGCCAAGCTGCAGCACGATCTCGCCCGTGCGTCCGCCGGAAATCGCTAGTCCGCCTTCCAGCAATTTCGTAGCGCCAGGGGCCGTCGCCAGCACTTCATAGCGCGCCATGCACGGGCCATTGGAGCTGTTCTGCACGGTGATGACATATTCCAGATTGGCACCATCTGCGCCTGCTGCCTGCTGCCAACGGAAGCTCGGCGCGCCGTTCCGAATCGCATTTGCGCAGCGCTGGTCCGCTGCACGGTCTTCGCCCATGCGCTGCAGCACCATTGGTTCATAGCCAATCCAAGCCACAGCAAGCGCTACAGCGAGCATGGCGATAAAGCCGATTGATATCAGTGAACCGCGTTTACGCGTCATTCTTGTGTCTCTCGCCCGGTTAGGCTTTCATCCCATCAGCATACCGCACAAATTACCGGAGGAAACGTCCCATGGCTGGACTGTATTTTGAAGACTTCAAAGAAGGCACAGTTTTCAAGCACGACCTGACGCGCACGGTCACGGAGATGGACAACGTCATGTTTTGCGCGTTGACCCATAACCCCCAACCGCTGCATCTGGATGAAGAATTCGGCAAGCAAAGCGAGCATGGCGCACGGCTGGTGAACTCACTGTTCACGCTTGGGCTCGTCATAGGCGTGTCTGTTGGTGACACAACGCTTGGCACCACAGTTGGCAATCTCGGTATGACCGATTGCGCGTTCCGCAACCCCGTATTCCATGGCGATACAATCCGGTCCGAAACCACGATTCTGGAAAAGCGCGAATCCAAGTCCCGCCCAACCCAAGGCATCGTCACGTTTGAGCATCGCGGCATCAATCAGCACGGCAAAGAAGTGGCCTATTGCAAGCGCATGGGCCTGATGATGAAGCGCCCCGTTTAAGCTCAACAAAGGACTTTTCCCATGGACCCGCTCCGCTGCTTCCTGTTTGTGCCCGCCGATAGCGAGCGCAAATACCAGAAAGCGTCCGGTACCGCTGCCGACGCCCTGATCCTGGATCTCGAAGATTCCGTCAATCAAGATAACCTCCCCCAAGCCCGCCAGATGGCGCGTGATTACCTTCTGCAAAGCCGGGATAAAGCGCGCCCACAGTCGCTTTGGGTCCGCATCAATCCGCTGGATACGGATTTGAGCCTGGTTGATCTGGCCGCCGTTATGGGCGGGTCGCCTGATGGCATCATTCTACCAAAGACATATTCGGCGGCGGAAGCGATCAAGCTTGACCACATGCTCTCCGCCTTGGAAGCGCGGGAGAATATTCAGGTTGGCCGCACCAAAATCCTGGTGGTCGCGACCGAAACCGCACGCTCGCTCTTCACCATGGATAGCTTCGTCGATGCCAGTGACCGCATTTACGGCATGACATGGGGTGCGGAAGACCTGTCGGCGGCGCTTGGCGCATTCACGAACCAAATGGCCGATGGCGGATATGAGGACGTATACCGCCTCGCCCGCTCGCTCTGCCTCGCGGCATGTAAAGCCGCGGAGACAGAACCTGTTGATTCGGTCTACCCAAATTTCCGGGATTTAGACGGCCTCTTCAAAGAAGCCCTGCAAGGCCGCAAGACCGGCTTCACCGGCAAGGTCGCGATCCATCCGGACCAGGTGGATGTGATCAACAAGGCTTTTGCACCGACGGCGGATGAAATCGCCTTCGCGCACCGTGTTATCGGCGCTTTCAAGGATCAGGGCGGATCTGGCACCGTTGGCATGGACGGCAAAATGCTGGACATGCCGCATCTGAAGCAGGCGCGGACAGTTCTAGCGATGGCGGAACGAAACAATGCCTGAAGCCGTCCCTTTCGACGCCACCCGACCTTGGTCGAAAGAACTGCCGAACGGCACTGTTGTCCAGGTGAGGGAATTTGATTTCGCCGGGCCTTTCGCTGGGCGTGATCCAGCGTCGAAGATGGATGGGCCGCAGTGCTTCCGTGTTGAACAACCGCCGGGATCCGTCGTTGAGACGCACTTCCATGTAGCGGATGAATTCCAGCTTGTGGCCCTTGGTGGTGGGCGATTGGGGCGGCATGGACTAACGCCGCTCTCCATCCACTATTCCGGTGCCTATACGCCCTATGGGCCGATCGTGGCGGACGCGACTGACGGTGTTGTCTATTTCACCTTGCGGCCTAGACGGGATGCGGGCGCGCTCTTCCTACCGGCAGATCGCGAGAAGATGAAACCGACGGCCAAGCGCTTCTTTATGGCGGAACAGGATGAGGGCGTGATTGCGTCCTCCGCCCTCGCCAGCCTGGAAGCACCAAGCCTGGTTGCAGCATATGGGCCGGATGTGACGGGTGCCGCTGCATGGCGCGCAACGCTTGGCCCCGGTCAACGTCTCACGCCACCAAAACCGGCAGGCGATGGTTATTTCGTCGTGGTCGCAGGTGGGGGTTGGGAGCATGGCGGCACTATTCTGCCGCAATGGTCTTGCGCGTTTGCCGGTCAAGGGGAAACACCCCTGGAGCTTTTGGCTGGTCCCGATGGCTTGGATGCGGTCATTCTCCAATTCCCAGAACATGCAAGCACGATCGAGACTGCATCTCCAACAAGCGCTGATGCACATGAATGCCCGCTCTGTGGCTTCATCTATGATGCGTCCGCAGGCTTAGAAGAAGACGGCATACCCGCCGGTACGGCATTCACAGACTTGCCAAGCGACTGGACCTGCCCAAATTGTGATGCAGCCAAAACCGATTTTGAGGCGCTCTCATAACATGACCGATTATACGTTTGACGGCCCTGAGCCGGACTTTTCGCCGAAGCCCGCCCGGTTCACACCACCGCCAGGCTCGGTCGATTGCCATTGCCATGTCTTCGGCCCCTTCGATCAATTCCCCTATGCGGAAGATCGCAGCTATACCCCGCCCGCTTCCGTGCTGGCGGATTATCAGGCAATGCTTGCCGCGACCGGGCTGGAACGCTCCGTCATGGTGCAACCGAGCGTTTACGGTTTCGATAACCGCGCCAGCTTGGATGCTATGCGCCGAATGGGCGACAAGATGCGCGGCGTGATGGTCGTTCCAAGCGACGTGACCGATACTGTTCTACTGGACATGCATGACGCAGGCGCACGCGGTCTCCGCTTCAATGTCGATCTGAAAGGCGGCGTTGGCTTTACTGATTTAGACACGCTCGCGGCGCGGATCGCGCCTATGGGCTGGCACATCCAAGTGTTCGCGAAGCCATCGACTTTCCTGGAAGCAGCACACCACCTGGAAGCCCTGCCGTGTGATGTCGTTATTGACCATATGGGCCATGTACCGGCTGCAGATGGCGTGCATGACCTGGCGTTTCAGCGCCTGTTAGCAATGCTGCGAGAGGGCCGCACCTGGGTCAAAATATCGGGCGCTTACAGGATTTCCGCTGAACCACCGCCCTATTACGATGCATTGCCTATGGCGCGCGCGCTCATCGCAGAAGCACCGGAAAAATGCGTGTTTGGAACAGACTGGCCGCACCCTAACTTCACCGGCCCGATGCCGAATGACAGTGCGCTCCTGAATTTCCTGGATGACGCCAGCCCGGACGCGGAAACCCGCGACCGGATTCTATTGGACAATCCGGTAAAGCTCTACGGGTTTTAGGCTGGAGGCTTTTCCTGGGTCACCGGCTCTTCGTCGTCGTTATCGGCAAATGATTCAACGGTCGCGACGGTCTGTGCCATCACGCTGGCATCCGCGAACTCGCCACGATCCTCTGCAGCAACAGTATCACGCCGGGTCATCCGATAGACCGTAAAGCAAATAAGCAGCACATGGATCGACGCCGTGTAGAGGAACAAGCTGGACTGCCCCCACGCTGACATCGCAGCCGAGGCCAGCAATGGCCCAATGGCAGCACCGATCGCAAATGTCAGCAGCAGGCCGCCCGCCGCTTCGACAAAGCCGTCCTGCTCCACCATGTCATTCATATGCGCTGCAGAAAGCGCATAGAGCGGCAGCGCAAAAGCACCGAAGATAAATATGCTCGCGAGCCTGGCGGTTTCAGAAACATCGCCAAATATCGCCGCCCCAACACCGCCCAAAATTGCACCGAAGCTTGCAAAAATAATGACGCGACGACGGTCCATCTTGTCAGATGTGCGGCCAAGCGGCCACTGGCCAATAGCGCCAGCAAGCGCGCCAACCGCCATAAATATTGCCGCCGCCTGGGCGCTTCCGCCTGCTTTCTCTGCAAACACAGGCCCCAATGACCAGAATGGACCATTGGTTAGTCCAACCGCCAAAACGCCGACGACCCCAACCGGCGATAGCTTATATAGCTTAGCTAGGCGCACCCGCACATTGGCAGGCGGTGTTGGCTGCTCCGATTTCGTCATGGCCAGCGGAACAGCGGCAACGGAAACCAAAATCGACGCCAAAGCAAACAATGAGAATGCTTTTGGGTCGTCCAGCGTCACGAGTAATTGCCCAAGGCTAACCATGCCCAAATTGACGACAATATAGACGGAGAACACGACGCCACGTGTTTCGTTCGTCGCTTTCTCATTCAGCCAACTTTCGATGACCATGAATAGAACAGCGAAGCAGATGCCAGTGACAAACCGCATGCCCTGCCAGACGGTAGGGTCAATAAAGAGGGGATGTATCAACGCTGCTGCGGACGCAACCGCCACCATGGCCGCAAATGTCCGAATGTGCCCGGCGCGCCGGACCAGCGATGGCCCAAAAAAGCAGCCCAATCCGAAGCCAATATAATAAGCGGCACCCAAGCCACCCAAGGCAAGTGGCGTAAAGCCTTCAAGGCTGGCGCGGACTGGCGCCAAGGTGTTTTGCAAACCATTACCCGCTAAAAGCAGGGCGACGCTTAACAGTAGAGCAGCCACAGGGGCCAATGCGCGGATCATTAAGCGGCGCTCCAACAGGACGCAGGTTGATCGATTTGCGCACCATCTATCGTCAAACCATCATGGCGTCTAGCGCCAAATGCGTCACATCAACGACAATGGTCCTGCGGACCCTAAACCAAGCCGCGTTGTTTCTGTCTCGATTACGACATCGGTTGTGACATTGCCTAGGTTCACATCAGGCCCGAAGGTCTTCACCAGGAATTTCTTGCCCGCGTAGATTTGCACGGTTGTCGACCCAACCCGCGGCGTTGACAGCTCAAACATGCATTTGCTGACATCGACATTGTCTTTCAGCATCATGATCAGGTCTTCGTTTGGAATGCCGCCCGGCATCAGTTCCTGGCCTTCAATCATCGCCAACTCGGCACCAGTCGCCAGTACATCGTTTACTTGCTTGACTAACGCTGCGTGGTCCGAACTATCCCGCTTGTCGCCAACTTCACCCACCGGCGCCAGGCCTGCGTCCTGGGCCATGCGGATCATCCGGTCGCGCACACCATCGCCAAGCTCAACAACATTGTCAGAAATCTCGATCATGTCGAAGCCAAGCGCGCGGGCTTCCTGAAAATGCGCAGGCAATGCATCAACGCCCATTGTATGCAGCACATATTCCTGCATCTGCCCGCCAAGGAACGGGCGCACCTGGTGGCGGCGCAGCAGGCTCAACTTCTCCACAAGATGCGCGCGCGGGAACAGCCGGGCTGTGCCTGTAGCGACTTTGAAGATATCGATGAAGTTGCCAGCAACGCTCAACAGACCTGCCAGCCCGTCAATGGACATTTGATAGTCCGTCACCATGGTCAACCCCGAGGTGCGGGGCTTTTCCAGGCTGCGACGCGGATCTAGCGGAATATCGGGAAAAGCAGTGATCAAATCCATAGGCGACCTCATTCAGGCTCCATCAAGCCATAGGCCCTAGCGTTTGTGGCGCGGGCCGCCGGGACCGTCGTCATCGAACAGTTCCGCCAGTTGCTCCATCATCGCGCCGGCCAATTGGTCCGCGTCAAAAATGGTGACGGCGCGGCGATAATAGCGCGTGACGTCATGGCCGATGCCGATGGCAACAAGCTGGACCGGAGAGCGGGTTTCGATCATTTCGATCACATCCCGCAAATGCCGTTCCAGATAATTGCCTGGGTTCACGGACAGCGTTGAATCATCCACCGGCGCACCATCAGAGATCACCATTAGAATGCGACGATCTTCGTGGCGGTTGACGAGCCTGTCATGCGCCCAAAGCAGCGCCTCACCGTCAATGTTTTCCTTGAGGATGCCTTCGCGCAGCATCAGCCCCAAGTTCTTCCGCGTCCGGCGAAGCGGCGCGTCGGCTTCTTTGTAAACGATATGGCGCAGATCATTCAGGCGACCTGGGCTTGGTGGCTTACCAGCAGACGCCCATTCCTCGCGGGATTGGCCACCTTTCCAGGCGCGGGTGGTGAAGCCCAATACTTCCGTCTTTACGCCGCAACGCTCCAACGTGCGGGACAGGATATCCGCGCACATGGCTGCGACCGTAATCGGGCGGCCGCGCATGGAGCCTGAATTGTCGATCAGCAGCGTGACGACCGTGTCTTTAAAATCAGTCGATTTCTCCTGCTTGTAGGAGAGCGACAGCAGCGGGTTCGAGACGATGCGAGCAAGACGCGCACTATCGAGCAGGCCTTCTTCCAGATCGAAATCCCAGGACCGTGTTTGCTGCGCCATCAATTTCCGCTGCAAGCGGTTGGCGAGGCGTGTGACGACGCCCTGCAAGCTGGCAAGCTGCTGGTCCAGATGACGGCGGAGGCGTACGAGTTCTTCGGCGTCACAAAGCTCTTCCGCTGGCACGACTTCATCGAATTCCTTGGTGAAGGCACCATAGATTTGGCGTTGATCCAATGCCGGATCAAAGTTCGGGCGGTTCTGGGGCGTGGAGTCGCCCGCTTCTTCGTCGCCCATACCCGCCATCATTTCGGCGTCGCCTTCCTCGCCGGACATATCGTCCGTTGATTCCTGGCTCGAATCGTCGAAATCACCGTCGGCGGCCATTGCTGCGGCGCTATCGGCGTCTGCGGCTTCGGACTCGGCGTCTTGTTCCTGGTCGTCGCCATCTTCATTGGCGTCGCCGTCTTCGTTGTCGGAAGACTCGCTCTCCTCCAGCATCTCAATATCGTAGAGCAGCTGGCGAGCGACTTCAGCGAACGCCGCCTGGTCGTCCACATTGTCCCGAAGCTTGGCGAAAGTATCGCTGGCCTTAGCCATCAATTCTTCCCGCCAAAGCGATACCATGTGTTCCGCTTCTGCTGGTGGCGCTTTACCGGTGACGGCTTCACGGGTTAGCAGAGACAGCACTTCGGCCAGCGGCGCGTCCGCCCGTTCAACCACGCGGGAATAGCCCTGGCGGCGGCAGCGCTCCACCAGCGCGTCATCCAGATTGCCAGACACGCCATCCATCTGCATGGAGCCAATGGCTTCGCAGCGCGCTTGCTCGACAGCATCAAACGCCTGACGGGCAGGGCCACCGGGTGGGCGGCCTTCCACATGGGCGTCTTCATCATGGTGGCGAAGCTTCATGGCGAGCGCATCGGCCTCACCACGCAGGATCGCGACCTCACCCGGTGGCAGATCGCGCGACGGGGTGGGTAGGCGCGCAGTGCGCCCATCCGTTGTCGCGTTTTCCGGCCCAAAGGTGACTTCCAGTTCGCGCACGGCGGAGAGCGCCCGTAAGGCCGCTCCCGTATTGCGCTTGAACGCCTCGTTTGGCGCTTCCGCGTCAGCCATAACTGCGCCTCAGTTTTCGGATCAGGATGTGCGTTGCAGGCCGGAGAGTGCCGATTCAGGCAGCTCTTCGCCAAAGACGCGCTGGTAGTATTCCGCCACGACAGAGCGTTCTGACTCGTCGCATTTGTTCAGGAACGTCAACCGGAAGCCAAGCGCGCGGTCATTAAAGATGCGCGCATTCTCCGCCCAGGTAATCACCGTACGCGGCGACATAACCGTGGAGAGGTCACCGGACATGAAGCCATTCCGGGTCAATTCCGCGAGGCGAACCATCTTGCTCGCCATCTCAGCGCCGACAGTATCCTGCAGGTGCGGGGATTTCGCCTGGACGATCTTCACTTCTTCCTGGTGCTCCAGATAGTTCAGCGCGACGACGATATTCCAACGGTCCATTTGGCCTTGGTTGATCTGCTGAACGCCATGATACAGGCCCGTCGTATCGCCAAGACCAACCGTATTGGCAGTCGCAAACATGCGGAAATGCGGGTGGGGGCGGATGACGCGGTTCTGGTCAAGCAGTGTGAGCTTGCCTTCAACTTCGAGCACGCGCTGGATGACGAACATCACGTCCGGGCGGCCAGCATCATATTCGTCGAACACGAGTGCAGTTGCGTGTTGCAGCGCCCAGGGCAGCATGCCTTCGCGGAATTCCGTCACCTGCACACCGTCGCGCAGGACGATGGCATCCCGACCAACCAGATCAATACGGCTGATGTGGCTATCCAAGTTAATGCGGATGCAGGGCCAGTTCAGGCGGGCCGCGACCTGTTCAATATGGGTCGATTTACCCGTGCCATGATAGCCTTGCACCATCACGCGGCGGTTATAAGCAAACCCGGCCAGAATGGCGATTGTGGTTTCAAAATCGAAGTGATAGTCGGCGTCGAAATCCGGCACATAATCGCTGGTTTCGCTATAGGCAGGGACCATCATGTCAATGTCGAGGCCGAAGACCTCACGGACAGAAACTTCAGTATCTGGCGAGGCGGTAACGCCTGCGGCTTCGATCATCATATTCGGGGCAGCGGTCATGTCGGGTCTATCCAGCAGGTAACGGGTCGGGAGCGGCGGTGCGCTTTTCGGGGCGCTTTAGGGTGCGCGTCAGGGATTTATATCAGGCAATGGTAGCGAGCCAACCAATGCGTCTTTCAACACCTTATACGCTTCGTTCACAGTTTTTAAGCGGTCTTCAGCCGCCCGGGAGCCACCATTTGCATCCGGGTGCCAAAGCTTCACCAGGGTCTTATAGCGCAGTTTCAGTGCATCTAAATCGAAATCGTCGTCTAAGTCCATGGTCTGCACGGCCCTCGCTTCATCACTTCCGGGCGGAAAGCGGGAAACATGGGCATGGGCGCCGCCTGTGGGCGTGGCACCGAACACGCCGAGCGGATCATCAAACCCGGCAGGTGACGTCGTGAAACTGGGTGTTTTGTCAGCAAATGCCCATGTGGGCCGTCGCCAGGTGACGTCCAACCGCCGGTCCGCATCAATCTGATCCGCCGACATCCCAGCATAATAATCCCAGTTAGCATTGTAGGCGCGCACATGCTCCAGGCAGAACCGCCGATAGGGCCTGGGATGCTCACGGCTACGGGGGGCCGGAAAGCTGCCCGCAAGCACACACCCCGGCGCTTCGCAAGCGCCAGCGTCAGCATCATCCGCCCCAGCGCCTGGAAAAGGCGGCAAAGCAGGCTGGAAGTTCCGTTTCCGCATGGGAGAGATTATGGCGCCACAGGCCATCCAAGACAATTGGCGGCGATAGGTTTAGCGATAATCTGCGACAAAATTATAAGAACATTACTTGAACATATACATGTTAATCCCCATATAGAACACATCCGCAATACAGGAGCTCGCGATGCTGACGAGAACACCCAAACAGCCCAAGCCGAAACAATCATCTTTCGATACGCTTTTCGAGGAGTTCAGCGAGACGCCGCCTTACGACATCCGGCCTCCGAGCGAGCGCAATGATTACCTGCAATCGTCCGTCGGAAAAGATCGCGCTAACCGCAGGGAGGACGTTGCAACCGCCGCCCGCGTGATGGCGGAAGTTGGCGATATTTCCCACAAGGACGCTGCCATCAACGGTGATTTGACGCCGACATTCGAAGCAGGCGTCGAGCGGATGCAGGCGCGCGCTAAGCGGGATAATCCCGATGTCACGGTAGACCGTGTCTATGGCCCGCAAACGCAAGCAATCGCCCTTGAAATCGAACGTCCGAAGGCCCGCGCCAACCGCGCTGATATCAACGCAGGCATGGGGAACCTGTTGATTGAACCAGGCGAACGCCCGCCCGCCCCGAAACCAATGCCAATCGATGCCGCGACAGCCAAACACCTGATTCAGAACCAGCTTGCCGTGCGCAGAGCAGAACAACCCGAACCCGCGACGCCAGCGCCAGTCGCCACAACGGATCCCGCAGTTCTTCCTACGGACGCTGTCGCGTCGGCAGATACGTCAATTGACGAGCCTGTTTTGCAGCCTAGGTGTTTAGTCCCGGAGATTTATGGTGCACTGTTTTCCCAAGTTTGGAAGGACGCATTATGGGACAGGTACTTCACGGGAGCGCCCGCACGACAGCGGCGATCCGTCGAGCAATACAAGATAGTCAAGAGAGCCTGAGGGTCCTTGCGCTGCGGCACGGGAT
>JBDQJI010000055.1:0-25704 GCA_040263875.1 Alphaproteobacteria bacterium | reverse complement strand
CTTGGCCTTGAAGCACCTCTACTTGGCGCAATTTCGCTACAATCTCTTCCGGCTTATCTCGCTTGCCTGCCATCGTCTGATCCTCCTCTGACGGGATAAATAATATCTCTAGGGGTGGACCACTTCAGCGGGGCTGCTCCATTGGTGCAGGAGACCATGCCGCTCAGACGCGCCGAAATCAATGCGGCGGCTACTGAACGATCTCAAGTAAGCGGTCGAGCGAACGCTCGTGATATAGCGGTTCAGCCTCCGCTTTAACGCCGATGCGATTGTGCCAATAGACTGGCATGCCTAGCGCCATCGCCCCCGGCACATCAGCGGCAGACCCTGCCACGAACAAGACCTGCGTAGGGTCCATATTCATAGCTGCGAGGGTTGCTGCATATGGCGCCGAGCGGGGTTTGTAGAACCCGGCCTCCTCCGCCGTCATAACAACGTCAAAGGCTGGCGACACCCGCTCCGCTGCCGCCCGTCCCATCGCGATAGAACAGTTGGTGACGACGCCGAGCTTCGCGCGTCCCGCCAATGCCTCGACCACGCTCACGGCTTCTGGCCAGGGCTGCAACTCAGCCCAGCGGCGGGTGAGCGCGTCCGGTTTGTCCGGTCCAATGCCTGCTGCCATTGCCGCTTCTGCAACAATCGTCTCGTAAGGCCGGTAGACGCCGGCACCATAGGTCAGCCTGAGATAGGCTTGGCGCCAGCGCATGCCGTCTTCATCGGACCCGGCCACATCATTCCAGAGCGTCCAGCTATCAATGAGCGCCGTCAGCAGATCAAAAATGACGGCGTCATAGCGCTTGCCCATTACAGGGTCGCGCACATGCCGCCGTCCAGATTGACGGCCGTTCCAGTGATGTAGCTGCCAACTTTGGAACACAGGAATGCGGCCAGGTGGGCGTAATCTTCAGCCTCCCCGACGCGACCCATGGGTACGATCTTTCCCATATCCGCATAGAATTCATCCAACGGCTTATTGCCCGCCCGCGCTTCCAATTGCGCGCTCTTAATGCGGCCAATACAGATCGCGTTCACCCGCACATTCTCCGCCGCATAGGCATTCGCCAGGGACTTTGTGAGATTGAGGCCAGCCGCCCGGGTGAGCGACGTCGGCAATTGGTTCGGTCCAGGCGCTTTGCCGCCGCCAATCGCGGCATTGATGATGGACCCGCCGCCGACCGCCCGGAAATGCGGCAGCGCCATGCGGCAAAGCCGGACAGCGGCCATCACCTTCAAGTCAAAATCCGCCTGCCAGGATTCGTCGCTCACCGCTTCCAACGAAGCAGCCGCAGAGGTGCCCGCGTTGTTGATCAGGATATCGAGACGCCCGAACTGCTCAATAGTAGCGTTCATCAGGTTCTCGCAATCGGCGCCGTCGGATACATCCGCCCGAACGGCAACGACCGTGCCGCCGCTTTCCTGCGATAGCGTTTTTGCGGCGTTCTGCAGATAATCTTCCCGCCGCCCACAGATCACGACCTTGGCACCTTCAGACGCCAGCAATTTTGCCGTAGCCCGCCCAAGCCCATCGCTACCGCCGGTGACGATTGCGACCTTATCCGTCAAGCCATAGTCAATCATGCGTATTCTCCTTGATGAAACGGTGTTTCCAGAGGTTTAGCATCAGCCGACAGTGTCCGGTAGCGCCGCGCCCTGACAGCCAGCAGGAAATCCGGCTATAGGTTTTGGACTTGCCGCTATTTCAGCCGGAGCATTAGGCGTGGACGTGATCGACATCGGCTTCGCCGCAAAGCTTGCCAGCACCGCAATCGTCGTACTGCTCGCGACGCTGATCGCAGAGCGCGCGGGCGCATTTGTCGGCGCGATGATCGTGGCACTGCCGATTTCCGCTGGCCCCGCATACCTGTTCTTGGCGCTGGATCATGACGCCGCGTTCATCGCCGAAAGCGCGCGGATTAGCCTTGGGGTCAATGCGCTTGTGCCACCGTTTCTTCTGGTTGCTGCAATGGTCATCCGAAAAGCCGGATTGGTTGCGGCGCTGGGGGCGGCCTTCATAGTCTGGGGCGGTGGTGCGTTTATTGTTCTGGCGACTGATATATCGCTGATCGGCGCGATCGTACTGAACATCGTCAGCTTCATCATTTGCCTACCGCTTTCCCGTCCGCTTTTGGCACAGCCGCCATCCCAAGCACTGCGGCGCGGCTATATCGACATCATTGCGCGCGTGATTGCCGTGATGGCAGTTGTCGGAACCGCGATTATCGTCGGGCGACGGCTCGGGCCTGAAGTTGCCGGCATTGCCGCTGTAGCACCGGTGGTTTGGACCAGTCTGACCGTGGTCGTCTATGCACGATCCGGCAGGGCAGCATGCTCCGCAATTTTGGCTAATGGCATAGGCGGTATGATCGGGTTCGCGATGGCATTACCAGCTGTTGCTCTGCTGGCCGGTCCGCTCGGATGGCCGCTGGCGTTCATCATAGCACTGGCGCTTTGCGTTGCGTGGAGCACCGGCCTTACTTTCGCCCGGCCATTTATTCCTCTGTACCGTATTGCCAAATAGGCCCATCCTTCTGCTCACAGCATTGGGGAGAAGCGGCGTGGATTATTATGACCTTGGGGATTATTCGCGGAAAATCAGCACAAATTCTGATGATGCACGGCTTTGGTTTACGCGCGGCCTGAATTGGCTATTCGCATTCAATCATGGCGAAGCCGTCGCCTGTTTTCAAAAAGCAATCGCGGCAGACCCAGCCTGCGCCATGGCCCATTGGGGTGTCGGATATGCAGCCGGACCAAACTATAACCTGCCTTGGGTCCGCTATGACCCTGCTGGTCGCGCGACCGCCCTGGCGACAGCCTATGACGCGACGCAGGCAGCCCTAGCGCTAGTGGCCACCGCCACACCAGGCGAACGCGCGTTGATAGAAGCCCTGCCGATCCGCCACCCACAGCGGGAAATCACGGACGATGTGGACGAGATGTCCGCATGGGATGTCGCGTTCACGGCTGCCATGCGGACAGTCGCAGCCGAATATCCGGGCGACTTGGATATCAAATCCGTATTCGTTGAAGCCATCATGAACGAAACCCCATGGCAGATGTGGGACCTGGATACGGGAGAGATTGCCAATGGCGCTGGCACTGCTGAAGCCCGTGCCGCGCTGGAAGGCGCATTCGAAACCATGCCTGCCAGCTGGGACCACCCAGGGCTATTGCATCTTTATGTGCATCTGATGGAAATGTCACCGTTCCCAGAACTAGCACTACGGGCGGGCGACCGCCTGCGCCATATGATGCCGGATGCCGGGCATCTTGTTCATATGCCAACCCATATTGACGTGCTCTGCGGTAATTATCACGACGTCATGGTCTATAATCAGCGTGCCACAATCGCGGACCGGAAGTTCCTTGCGCGTGAAGGTGCGCTCAACGTTTATGCGATGTACCGCACACACAATCTGCACTTCACCATGTACGGTGCCATGTTCCTTGGCCAGTTCACCCCAGCGCTCGCTGCCGCCCAGGAATTGATCGACACAACGCCGGAAGACCTGTTGCGCATCCCTTCCCCACCCATGGCTGATTTCATTGAGGGCTATATCCCCATGAAGCAGCATGTGCTGGTGCGTTTCGGCAAATGGCAGGAGATTATCCAGCAGGAATTGCCGGAAGACCAAGCGCTCCATGCGTCCACCACAGCCATGATGCTCTACGCCAAATCTGTCGCCCATTCCGCTATGGGCAATGTGGCGGAAGCCGAACGAGAGAAAGCGGCATTCCTGGCAGCCAAAGCCAAGGTGCCAGACACACGCCGCATCCATAACAATCTCGTTGTCGACGTTCTGGAGATCGCTGAAGCCATGCTGGACGGCGAGTTGGAATATAGGCGCGGCAATCATGAGATCGCGTTTGACCACCTCCGCCGTTCCGTGGCCTTAGATGATTCACTGGCCTATGACGAACCTTGGGGCTGGATGCAGCCCGCGCGCCATGCGCTCGGCGCGCTTTTGATGGAACAGAACCAATTTGAGGAAGCAGAGGCCGTGTACCGCGCTGATCTAGGTCTCGACGACACCCTCAACCGCGCCTGCCAGCACCCAAATAATCTATGGAGCTTGCACGGCTTGCATGAATGCCTGACACGCCGGGGGGAGGCAGTGGAGTCTCGTTTAATTAAGCAGCAACTTGATCAGGCACTGGCCAGGGCTGAAGTCAAACTCCATGCGTCCTGCTTCTGTCGCCAGCAGGCGGCAGCTTAGCTAACGAAGCTGCAGATGGACAAAGTTCGGCCAACGATAAGGTCTTGATAGCTTTCACGCACATCGGCCAGGCGCTGGGATTGTCTGTGCTCTGCAAAGGCAGTGTCATCGGCGTAGACTTCGTGCAGGTGGACAGCAGCGCTGCCATCTGTCGGGATTAATACGTCAAAACGTTCGCATCCTGGTTCAACAGCGAGTGTTCGCGCGGCATGCGTTCGAATGATTTCAAGGAACGGGTCCATCTGACCCTCCTTCACCTCAAACGCGACAATAACTGCGGTTCTAGCCAAGCTTTTTCTCCCTTTATCGCCGTCTCAGCGGTTCGCCGCATATGTATCAAGCATCGCGTTGGCTTCTGCAGCGCCCAAGCGTTCCGCTGGCATGTCACGATCTTCAGGTGCACGGCTGACTTGGTCCCGCAATTCCACAGTCGTGTAGCGCCGCTTTACTGTTGCGTTATCGCCAGCCACGGCCTGCATGAAGCGGGTACTGTCTCGCCAATCCGCTGCGTATACGAGCCGTGCCATATTAGCTAGGATCATCGTTGCGACGCACATAGAACACGGCTCGGCAGAGGTATACATCTCCGCCCCGGAAAGGTCCGTGGTGCCTAAGCGCTTGCAGGCATCCCGGATCGCCTCAACCTCACCATGGGAGGTGGGATCATGCAGTGCTACAGCCCTGTTCAGACCTTCGCCAACAATCTTGCCTTCCAGTACGACGACGGCACCGTAGGGCAGCGCCCCCGCCTCATCCGCCGCTGATGCCGCTATTTCAATCGCCCGCGCCATGAAGTCTTCCCGGCCCATCTACTCACCTCCCCTATGGCTAATGGCTTGATGGCTGATGATAAGCCGCCATCACCCGCTTCTCCAAACGTCCAAGCACCGGTATCAAAGGCTATCCAAAAATGCGTCAGCGCTTTCCACGTAGGAAGCCTGTTTCTCATCCGACCAACCGCTTAATGTGCGGTAAGGCATTCTCAGGCGCGGATTGGTTTTCAGCGTATCTTCGTTTCGGATCAGAAACGCCCAGTACATGGCGTTGAAAGGGCATGCGTCAGGGCCAGTTTTCTGCTTGATGTCATAAGCGCAGTCTTTGCAGAAATCCGACATCCGATTGATATATGCGCCAGAGGCTGCATATGGCTTCGAGGCCATGCGTCCGCCATCAGCAAACACCGCCATGCCAAGGGTGTTTGGCATTTCCACCCATTCAAACGCATCCGCATAAACAGCCAAGTACCATTGCTCGATTTCCGCAGGGTCAACGCCAGCTAGCAAAGCAAAATTGCCCGTCAACATTAGGCGCTGGATATGGTGCGAATAGGCATGGCGGCGCGTGCTATCGATTGCCTGACGCATGCAGTGCATGTCCGTCACGCCGCTCCAGTAGAATTCTGGAAGCGGGCGTGACGCATTCAAGGCATTGGTCACTGCATAATCTGGCATCAGCGCCCAATAGATACCACGCACATACTCCCGCCACCCCAAAATCTGACGGATGAACCCTTCAACTGCGTTCAAAGGCGCATTGCCGCTTCGCCACGCGGCCTCTGCTGCGACGCATACTTCACGCGGCGATAGCAAACCGATGTTAATGGCTGGGGCGATTAGCGAATGATAGAGGAACGGCGCGTCTGCCTTCATGGCGTCTTGGTAATCACCAAAATGCGGCAGCGCGTTTTGAAGGAAATCATCTAGCGCCTCCAACGCTTCCGTGCGTGTGACGGGCCAACCGAACGCCTCCAACGCGCCGAAATTCTGGGCGAACTGTGTTTCCACCATCTCGATCACAGCCCGGGTCATTTCATCTGGCGTAAATCGCGCACGGTTTGGGGGCGTCGTTTTTGCTGGAAGGCGCTTTCGGTTGTCAGCATCGAAGTTCCAGCGGTCGCCCTCCGGCTTGCCGTCAGCCATAAGAATATCGTGCTCTTCCCGCATCTCCCGATAGAAATGCTCCATGGTCCACGTTTTTCGGCCATCAGCCCATTGGGCAAATCGGGCGTGAGACGCAAAGAACCTATCGTCTTGGAGAACTTCCACCGGGATGCTTAAGTCCGCTCCCCAGCCGCCCATCATCTCCTGAACCCGCCATTCGCTTGGTTCTGTAATCACTAATTTGCGCGGCTTGAGCCGATCAATAGCCCGTTGGACCTCACCCGTAAAACTTCCTGTATTTTCGGACTCATCCAAATTTACATATTCAACCTGGATGCCAGATTCCCTCAGTTCTACCGCAAAGTGGCGCATGGCGGATAGTATAAGCACCAGCTTCTGTTTGTGATGCGGGACATATTCAGTTTCATCCCGCACCTCCATCAACAGAACAGCGTCTTGGTCGGGGTCAAGGCCCTGAAGTGCTGCCACGTCGTGGGAAAGCTGGTCGCCGAGAACGACGCGAAGAACATCCATAGTCTGCACTCACCAAGGAACCTGATCGCCGCGCCAATCAAAAAATCCGCCCGTCGCGTCGGTATCCAATTGATCTATCACGGACAGCAAATGTTGGGCGGATTGGGCTGGTGTCAGAACGTCTAACCCGGTCTTCGCAAAACTATCTGAGAGTGGCGTCGCAACTGTTCCGGGATGCAATGCTACACACAACGCTTCGGGTGCGCGGCGGGAAAGTTCGATAGCGGCGGTGCGGACGATCTGGTTTAAGGCGGCTTTTGATGCACGGTAGCTATACCAGCCGCCTAGGCGATTATCTTCGATTGATCCGACCCGGGCTGAAAGCGTTGCGAAAACTGCTTTGCCCGCGCGTGGAAGCTTGGGCAGCATGTACTTCATCAGCAGCGCTGGCCCAATCGTGTTGACGGCGAAAGCGTGGGCGAGTTGATCCGCATCCAGTGCCCGCCACGTCTTCTCAGGTGCCATTCCCTGCCCGTGCAGAAATCCGGTCCCGTCTATGACGAGCCGGATCTCTCCAGACTGCGCGGCGACATCTACCGCATTAGCCAAGCTCGCCTCATCCGCCAGGTCTATTGGAACCGCACTTCGGCGACTGAAGCCGTGGATAATCTCAAACTGGCCCGCATCTCGAAGAGCAGCGACAAGGGCTGCCCCTATGCCGCCAGATGCGCCAAAGACAACCGCAACGCTGCCCGGTTCCAGTGATTTCAAAGCCGCTGCTCCCACCTGTCGTAATGCCCGCCGCCTTTGGAAAGGGACTGCAATTGCCGATATCGGCGTGTGCGTGGGAAAGTAAATCCCCACCAGCTGAATTTGAGCGCACCCATGACAATCACAATCCGCCCCGCACGTGCCGAAGACGAACCCCGGTGCCTCGAACTCCTGTCTATGCTGCGCGGTACACCGCCAGAGCCAGAATGGGCAAGTGTGTTTCGCGCATTATTGGATGGTGAGCGAGGTTTGGTATTGGTGGCGGACGAAGCCGGGAATCTGCTTGGCAGTGCCGCAATCTCCTTCAATCTGGCGATGCGCTATGGCGGAATTTATTGCCAGCTAGAGGAGCTGATCGTCGATCCTGCCGCCCGCGGTCGCAGCCTGGGCGGATCGCTTCTCGAAGCAGCGATAGATGCAGCAAAGGCTAAGGGAGCGGCTGAATTTGGCCTCTACCTCATTCAGTCAACAACCCATAATCGACCCTTCTATGAGAAGTACGGCCTGCAAACGGTCGGGGACGAAATGCGGATGCCGCTGGCCCCGGCAAAACAGCCTGATTGACGCATGTGCAGATTGCCGCACATACTTTGTGCAGTTGTCGCCGGTAATGGCGCTAACAATCAGGGAGAAGCATCATGAAACGGATTTTGGCGGGCGCTGTAGCGCTCGCGGCAATTGGGGCAGGCTCAGCCGCTCTCGCACAAGACATCAAGATCGGCGTCCTGTACCCGACATCGGGCGGCGGCGCGATCTATGGCGGTCCAGCAATGGTCGGCCACAATCTGGCAGTAGACGAAATCAACGCAGCTGGCGGCATCAATGGCCGCATGCTGGTTACGGTCGCCCGCGATTCGAAACTGAATCCAGCCGCCGCAGGATCATAGGAATCAATATATGTCTGCTTCTACCGTCACACAGCCTGACGTTGACGTTCTCGTTGTCGGGGCAGGGTTCTCCGGCCTTTATCTGCTGCATCGTTTCAAGAAGGCAGGGTTTTCTGCCAGATGTTTCGAGCGCGGTGATGGTGTCGGCGGTACCTGGTATTGGAACCGATATCCTGGTGCGCGCTGTGATGTTGAAAGCATGCAGTATTCCTACGGCTTCGATGAAGATTTGCAGCAGGAATGGAACTGGCCAGAAAAGTTCTCCGCCCAAGCGGATATCCTGAGCTACGCCAACCATGTGGCAGACACGTTCGATCTCCGACAATACATCACGTTTGAAACCGAAGTCTGCGCCGCCCACTACGATGAGAGCGCGCAAGTTTGGCAGATTGAGACAGACACAGGCGAAACTGTTACAGCCAAGCATTTCGTCATGGCAGGCGGGTGTATCTCTACCGCTCAGGTGCCGCAGTTCGAAGGTCTCGCGGACTACAAGGGCGAGACCTACCACACAGGTAACTGGCCCCGGCAGCCGGTGAGTTTTGCGGGCAAGCGCGTGGCTGTGATTGGCACCGGGTCCTCCGCCATCCAGGCGATCCCGGAGATTGCCAGGCAAGCGCAGCACCTCACAGTGTTCCAGCGTCAGGCGAACTTCTCTATCCCTGCGCGCAACCAACCTATGACGCCGGAATATGCCAACACCTGGAAATCTGATTACGCAGAAAAACGCAAGGAAATGCGTTACATGCCAAACGGCGTGCTGCGTGAGGTCAATGACAAATCAGCGCTCGACGTCAGTGAAGCGGAGCGTCAGGCGACATTTGAGGCCCGATGGGAAGCAGGTACTGGTGCCTTCCTGGGCTCATTTAACGATATCCTGACGAACAAGGCTTCCAACGACACAATGGCGGAATTCGTGCGCGGCAAGATTCGCGCAACGGTCAAAGATCCGGCAACAGCAGAGATCCTATGCCCGACCACGCACCCCATCGGCACCAAGCGCATCTGCATCGACAACGGCTACTACCAGACCTTCAATCGGGACAATGTCGATCTGGTGGACATCAGCGAAACGCCGATTGGGCGGATGACGGAGACGGGCTTTCCCGTTGGCGACCAGACGTTCGAATTTGACGCCATCGTGTTCGCCACCGGTTTTGATGCCATGACCGGCACCTTGTTCAACGTTGATATTCGGGGCCGCGAAGGTTTGGCGTTGAAGCATAAATGGGAAGCAGGGCCGCGCACATATCTTGGCCTCATGTCCGAAAGCTTTCCGAATCTATTCATGATCACTGGCCCAGGCAGCCCTTCGGTCAAGGGCAATATGATCAATTCAATTGAGCAGCATGTGGACCTCGTCGTCGACACGATCATCCATATGCGCGAGCAAGGCTTGCAATCGATTGAGCCGGAACTGGAAGCGGAGAACGAATGGGTCGATCACGTGCAGGTGGTTGCCCATAAAACGCTCTTCCCCCAGGCGAACTCCTGGTACATGGGTGCTAATATTCCCGGCAAGCCACGGCTATTCATGCCCTACATCGCTGGCGTCGGTGCCTACCGCCAAACCTGCGAAGAGATTGTTGCGGCCGGATACAAAGGCTTCCAATTTGAAACCTCGGACCAAAGCCAGACGCTCTAATGCTTGATCAATAGACGCACGGCCGCCGGACAGGATGTCAGCCTGGCCATCATCGGACGCCAAATTGGCATGATCACTCTGACGATGGACAGACAATGGCAGATGACCGGCAAGACGATGCGAGTGAGCGAGACTTAACCGGCTTCGAAACGGTCAGCAGACGCGGTGGGGCGCTGGTTTATTGGATTACAATCACCCTTGGTGCCTTTGGCATCGCAGTTGCGATCAATCAAAGTTTCGGGATCAATCCGGCAGGGTTCATCCTGATTGATAATGCCTATTACTACCTGCTAATTGCGATCTTCTTATCTCTCTCTTTCCTTATATTCCCCGCCATAAAACGCCATGAGAACCGCGTGCCGTTCTACGATTGGATCCTGTTCCTTGGCACACTCTATGTTGGCCTGTATCACGCCTATTTCGGCGGTGAGATCATTGAGCGTGGATGGGACACTGTAGCACCGCTAAAGCCAACGCTGATGGCCGCTGCGCTTTGCCTTCTCGCCCTTGAGGGTGTGCGCCGGGCGGGCGGCATCGCGCTTTTCTCCGTTTGTATGATCTTCTTCACCTTTCCGCTCTGGGCGGAGCAAGCGCCCGGTTTCCTTTGGGGTGTAGGCAAAACACCAACGGAACTGGTGCGCGCCTATGCCATGGGGTTCGAGAGCATTGTCGGCCTGCCGATGCGCGTTGCCGGCAACATTCTAATCGGCTTTTTGATCTTCGGCGCAGCCTTGGTCGTGACCGGCGGCGGCGCGTTTTTCATGAATTTCGCGGCAGCCATTTTAGGACGAAGTCGCGGCGGCCCGGCCAAGGTTGCTGTACTGGCCAGCGGATTCTTTGGCTCCCTTTCCGGCAGCGTTATTTCGAATGTCGTGACAACGGGGCGGCTCACGATACCAACAATGAAACGGGCGGGTTATTCCGCCCCCTATGCAGGCGCAGTTGAAGCCTGCGCATCCACAGGCGGAACCTTGATGCCGCCAGTGATGGGCGCTGTCGCTTTCATCATGGCTGAGTTCTTGAACATCCCTTACAGCGATATCGTCATCGCCGCCGCTGTCCCATCAATCCTGTTCTATGCCGCATTGCTGCTGCAGGTGGATTGCCATGCAGCAGTGCATGGGCTGAAAGGCCAGCCAGCCGAGGAAATCCCAAGCCTTACAGCCACCTTGAAACAGGGCTGGTACTACCTGCTCAGTCTGATTGTTTTGGTCTACTTCCTGGTTTTCGCGCGGTTAGAAATCTACGCGCCCTACTTTGCCACCATTATCCTGATCGCGTCTGCCGCCTTGTTCCGTAAAACGGACCGTTTCGGCTTCCGGCAATTCCTGGCGCTGATCGAAGAATCAACCCGGACGATCGCCAATATCGTCGCCATCCTGGCGGGTGTGGGCGTCATTGTTGGCTCCCTTGCCTTCACGGGCGTTGGCGGGGCCTTCAGCCGCGAACTGGTGGGTATCGCACAAGGCAACCTCTGGCTGCTGCTCGCCATGGGCGCGATCACAAGCTTTGTCCTTGGCATGGGTGTGACGGTCAGCGCCTGCTACATTTTCCTGGCGATTGTGCTTGGTCCTGCCCTGATCGAGTTTGGCATTGATCCGGTCGCCAGCCATCTGTTCATTCTCTATTGGGGCATGCTTTCCTACATCACTCCGCCGGTGGCCCTCGCCGCCGTTGCCGCTTCAGTGATTGCGGGATCGAAGCAGATGGAGACTGCAATAACGGCCATGCGACTAGGCTCGATCAAGTTCGTTCTGCCGTTCATCCTGGTATTGACGCCAGCGCTTATCCTGCGTGACGAAGATGTGGGTGAGATCATCACCGTGATAGCCGCATGCTCCCTGGCCATAGTGCTGCTGGCGGCGGGCTTCGAGGGCTATCTTTATGGCGTCGGACGCATCCGGTTCTTCATCCGCCTCGCCATATTCGTCTGCGCTGCAGGCTTGCTTTACCAAGACTATAGAAGCTGGATTGCGGCGGTCATTGGCCTGGTGCTGGTCTACATCGTCGCCTGGCAAACCCGCCCCCGAAGGATGCCTTAGTAAGGTAAAGGCGGCGGTGTATCAGTATAGGCAGCCACTTCCGCGCCATCTGTGCCGTCAGCCTGAACGAACCAATCGCCGATCTGGCCGGATGTCATGAATACCGTTTGCGGGTGCTCCAGCAGCAAATCCAGCGCCTTCTCAAAGTAATAGGCGATATGCGGAACGCCGATGATGTGCGGATGCAGGCCAAATGTAAGAACCCGTGGATTCTGCTCAGTCTCCCGTTCAAAGATCGCGAGAGTTGCCTCCAGCCGTTTCAGCATTTCGTCTGTGGAAGAATTCTTGATCGCGTAGACTGGGACGTCATTTAGCTCAAGCGTATAAGGTAGCCCCACCATTGGTCCGTGCTTGGTGCGGATCCAATACGGCAGGTCATCAACCACCCAATCCAATAGGAAATCGATGCCAGCGGCTTTCAAATGGTCAACGGTGTCATGGGTTTCGCCCAGGCCTGGGCCTAGCCAGCAGCGCACCTGCTTGCCATCGCATTCTTTCAACCGTGCGAGCGAACGCTGAATTACGTCCGCCTCATCATCAGCCTGCTTTAAAGACTGCTGCTGCCAGCCGTGGCCGACAAGCTCCCACTCCGCCTTGACCATCTCGTCCATGAGTGTGGGATAAACGTCTGCCACTTGCGCGTTCGTCAAAGCAGACGCCTTCAGGCCGCGATCAGCCAGCATGGCCATGAACCGGGGCATGCCCGCCCGCATGCCATATTCCACCCAGGAATAATTCGGCACGTCAGGCGGCTCAATCTGCGCGCCATGAGGCGGCGGCAGAACACCGCGCGGCATTGGCTTGTTATAGGGCCAATATTCCACATTCATGCACAGATTGACGATAATCGGCTTCCCGCCCGGCGCCTCTAAGCGCTTGCGTTGGCTGGTCATCTGATACGGAATGCGCGGATTCGACCACATGCCGATACTCCCTAGGGCGTTAGAATATATTCGGCTCAGATTGCAGGCGAAGTAAGCTTGCAGCTACTTCCGTTCAATCAATTGATACATGACGCCATGGCCTTCTTTGGGATGAAGGAAGACCTGTTTGCCAGCGTCGATAACCCGAGCACCGCGCGCTTTCATGTCTGATTTCGCTGCATCAAGGTCCCCGACTGCAAGTGCCACCAGATGTACGCCCTCACCCCGCTTGTCGAGACCTGCGCGAATTTCACTATTGTCACCGAGCGGTTCCGCCAGTTCGATAAACGTGCCAGACGTGCCTAACTCAAGCACGGCGCGGCGCAGACCAATCTCAGGCTGATCCATCGGCGGCTTGGTGACAGTGAAGCCAAGACGGTCGGTATAGTCTTTGATAGCCTCATCAAGGTTCTCAACGCGGACAACGATATGGTCGATCCATTTATGCATCAGGTTCACTCCCCTTCTGTTCAGTACACGCAGAGTATGAGACAGAGTTCGTGCTGCGTCGACGCCACTAGATTTGTGACTGCGAGAGCCTCAGCGGTGTAGGTCAATCGAGTTTTATAAGCCATGAGAACTATGATCATTGGAGGGGGTCTATCCGGCCTCGACCTTGCGAACGCACTCGAAGCTGCCGGCCGCGACTATCTCTTGCTGGAGGCACGAAACCGCTTTGGCGGCCGAATAATGACCGAGCATCACGAGGCAGGCCATTTTGATATGGGGCCAGCATGGTTCTGGCCGGGGCAACCGCGCATCGCTGCACTCATAGACCGATTAGAACTTAAAAAGTTCGATCAATACGCTAACGGCGATTTATTGTTTGAAGACGACCAGGGGAACGTTCAACGCGGTCGTGGCTTTGCCTCAATGGAAGGCTCATGGCGACTGGAAGGTGGCCTGGCTGCCATTACAGACACTCTCGCCAGCGAGCTACCGGGTGCCCGCACCCGCCTGAACGCCCATGTCAAAACGCTAACCAAAACCAGCGCGGGCATAACTGCAACACTATCCGACGGGGGCGATCTAACCGCTGACCAAGTAATCCTGGCGCTCCCGCCCCGGATCGCGGCTGAGATTGCTTTTTCATCCCCTCTGCCAGAAACGGCAGTCCAAGCGATGCAAAACGTGCCGACATGGATGGCCGGACAAGCAAAGGCCGTTGCAGTCTATGACACTGCATTTTGGCGCGAAGCGGGCCTCTCCGGCGATGCATCAAGCCGGTTCGGCCCAATGGTCGAAATTCACGACGCCTCACCAGCCGATGGCGGGCCCTATGCGCTATTCGGATTTATCGGCGTTCCACCACAAGGCCGAAGTGACGAGCAGCTTTTACGCCAGCACCTATTGCGGCAACTTATCCGCCTGTTTGGACCGGGTGCAGCGGACCCAGCACAGCTTTATGTTAAGGACTGGGCATTTGATCCGCATACGTCCACAGAAGCGGATAAGGCCCCTCTTTATGCGCATCCAAGCTACGGGTTGCCGAACGCAATGATGGGGCTTTGGGATAACACGCTACATTTTGCCGGAACTGAAGTCGCTCCACATTTTGGCGGCTACATTGAAGGAGCTTTGGAAGCGGCTGAGACCGTTTTTGACGCTTTAGAAAATCAGCGAGATAGGCAATCATAAAGTCGTACAGCTAAGTAGGTGGACCGCAGGAGTAAGCTGAATATGGATTTAGGGTTAGCTGGCAAAGTCGCCGTCGTCACTGGCGGCAGCCGGGGCATCGGCTTGGCGACTGCGGAGTGCCTAATCGCGGAAGGGGCGAAAGTCATCATCGCCGCGCGCCGACAGGAGCACCTTGATAGTGCTGCGAGCAGGCTGGGCGTTGATGCGATCCAAATCGATGTGACCAAAATCGCTGACCTCGACCGCTTGAGCGCGCACTTAGAGCTCGAATATGGCGGCGTTGATATCCTCGTCAACAATGCTGGTACTGGCACTTACAAGCCATTTTTGGAAGTGACTGATGATGAGCTGACGGACGGCATGGCCATCAATTTCTTTGCCCAATTCCGCCTGACCCAGCGCTTAGTTCCCGGGATGATCAAGCGCGGCGGTGGGTCGGTCATCAATGTGTCGGGGCGTACAGCCGTCAAAACGGCGTTCCCGCCGGGCTCTACCTGCACCGGCCCGGCGAAAGCGGCGGAGGTACGGTTTTCCACTGATTTAGCGGCGGAACTGAAACCTCATAAAATTCGGGTCGTTTGCATCATTCCAGGTGTTGTCATGACGCCAGACCGCTTCGAAAAATGGGAGCTTGAAGCGCTTGGACGCGATCTAACTGCGGCGGAAGCCGAGACGTTACGCAATCGCCTTGAGGCTGAAAAACTGCCGCGCGGTGCGCAGTGGGGTACGCCGGAGGAGATCGCAGACATGATCGCCTTTGCTGCATCAGAGCGGGCGTCATATCTCAGCGGTGAAAGCATCATTGTCGATGGCTCACCGGGCGCATTTTCCTATGTCAGCGCACTGAATGAAAAGCCGACCTGATCAGACCGCTCTGGCGCGATCACCTTATTTGGATAACCAGTGACAATGACAGATCAACCAACGAACGCGCCCAAAGTCTGGGGCGGCTTGACCCAAGCGGAACTGGACGACGCCTACGATCAGTCCGTCTATGCCGCAAACATGGCGACGGTCGCAGCACGCTATGGGTCCAACAGCGATGTTGCGCGAAGCCGGTTGCCCACCCCGGAGCGAATTTCCTATGGACCTCCTGCTAAGTCCGCCTTCGACTTTTACCGCACAACGAGTGATGCAAGACCGATCCAGATATTCGTCCATGGCGGCGCGTGGAAAGCCACCACTGCCGCCCAATACGCCTTCCTAGCCGAATGTTTCACCAAGGCGGGCGCACACTTGGCGATCCTGGATTTTGACTGGGTCCAGGATCATGACGGCGACCTAATGCCTGTCGCTGACCAGATTACTGACGCCATTCTTTGGATCGCACAAAACGCGCAGCAAATTGGCGGGGACACCGGCCAGATTTATCTATCGGCGCATTCATCCGGCGCGCATATGGCCGGCGTTGCGCTCACGCGTATCGGAGCATCAGCGCCGAAGGCTATTCAGGGCGCGGTGTTGGCCAGCGGCATGTTCGATATGGCACCCGTGCGCCTATCCGCCCGCAGTTCCTATGTCTCGTTCACTGACGCCAGCGAAAAGGCTTTGAGCCCACTCCGCCATATTGCTGACATCACCACACCTATGATTCTAGCCTATGGCGCATTGGAAACGCCGGAGTTCATCCGCCAATCCAATGCGTTTCATGATGCTCTAAGGGCTGCGGGCAAGCCAAGCGAAGTCATCATTGGGCAGAACTATAACCACTTTGAGATCATCGAAACGCTGGCCAATCCCTACGGCCTATTGGGTGCGGCCGCACTTCGCCAAATGGGCTTGGCCGGGTGACGCCTGGGCATCCGGAGCGTTCTGAATATAGTATTGCGCTTGCACCCTCTGGCGGACCAGATTCCCTGTGACCACTGACGTCCTAAAGTTTGAAAATGTCTCCCTCAAGTTCAAGGATGAGACAATCTACGACGACCTGACGTTTTCCGTCCGGGCCGGGGAATTCCTATGCATTCTGGGGCCAAGCGGTTGCGGAAAATCCACGTCGCTTAGGCTGATGGGGGACTTGATCCCGGCAGATGGTGGGCGCGTATCTGTGATGGGTGCCGATCCCTCTGAAGGCTGGAGCAAGCTGGCTTATGTGTTCCAGTCGCCACGCCTAGCACCGTGGCGCACGGCATTAGGCAATGTGATGCTGGGCATGGAACTCCGTTTCACGGACAAGCCCAAGTCGGAAATGCGCAGCACCGCAGAACGCCTACTGGCCTTAGTTGGCCTGCAAGATGATATGGAGAAATACCCGGCCATGCTTTCTGGCGGCGAGCGCCAGCGCGTATCCATTGCACGGGCGCTATCGGTTGAGCCTGAAATCATTCTCATGGACGAACCGTTTTCCGCACTCGACCTGAACACCCGCCGCCGGATGCGTGATGAAATCGCCCGCATTTGGCAGGAAACCGGCAAAACGGTCATCTTTGTCACCCATGACGTTGATGAGGCATTGACCTTAGCCAACCGCGTATTGTTGCTATCCAACAAGCCAACGACGGTGCTGGAAACCATTGAATTGGAAGCACCTCGACCGCGCGACATCGAAAATTCACCCGAATTGTCGGAACAGAAAGCGCATCTGATTAGCCTGTTCCAGACACTTGAGACCAACGCGACAGACCAAGAAAACTGAGGAGACGAAAGATCATGAAAATCTGGCAGACATTTAGAAGTAGCGCCCGCATGGCCGCTGCCATCAGCATTGTCGGCAGCCTGGCTGCTGGTGCGGCAATGGCGAAAGAGAAAATCACCTATGCCTATTTGGCGGACCCGGCGTTGGAAGGCGTGATGTACGGCATCAAGAGCGGCAAGATCACATCTGACTTAATTGAGATCGAAACCAGTGCGCTGCAGGTGCCTGCGCTGATCGCGTCAACGCCAGCTAAAAGCTACGACGTTATTATGAACGCCGTAATGGCAATCCCGTTCGCCAAGCGTCGTGGGCTTGAACTCGTCGTGTTGTCGTCAGCATTGCGCTCAGCCAAAGGCCGCCTTGGTTCTGGCATCTGGGTGAAAGATTCCAGCCCATACAAGACGATGGCTGACCTTAAAGGCAAGACAATCGGCAGCTATTCGCTCCGTGCAACAGGGACCACCTGGATCCGCATCGCGCTTTGGAAAAAGCACGGCATGAATGTGTCCTATAAAGGCGGCGATTTCTCTTGGGTTCAGCTTCCCGCACCAACGCTGCTATCGGCCCTGGAATCCGGCCAGGTAGATGCCGCGACCCTGATCCACGCCCAAGCCTATGCCGCCAAAAGCTCGGGAAATTATCGGGTTTTGGCCTATACCAACCAGGATAACCGCGAACTGTTTGACGTCGACACACTGTCTGCCGTTCACGTTACATATCCTGAAAAGCTGGCTGCACGCCCGGAAGCCTTTAAAGAATTCAACCGCATGCTGCTGGCGTCCGTCCAATACGCCAATGACAACACAGCAGAAGTCGGCGAGGCGATCTCCAAGCAGACAGCGAAAATCTCACCGGATTATTTTGCTGCTTGGCTGCAAGACTATGCCTATGTCCCAGCCGTTGTGACCGCCGAAGATGAAAAGGCGATGACCACCGTTTGGACCATGGCCAAAGAAATGGGCATCCTGAAAAAAGTGCCGGACGCTAAGTCCGTCATTTGGGAACATGCTATCCGCCAATAGCTCCCGTTCTTTGTCCATCAACACGCTGAAATCTGCCCAGCCCGTCAAGCGCAATCAGCGCTTGGCGGGCCACGGCTTTGTGCTGATTTGCCTGGGCGCGTGGGCGGTTTTTAGTGCGACAGTCGATAGCTATGTCATGCCTGGGCCGTGGTTGGTGGCCGAACGGCTGATCGCATTACTGCGGGACAGCCATGAAGCATCCCACATGCTGTATTCGTTCATGCATGTCACTGTCGCCGTTGCGATCTCCTTCGTGATCGGCAGCGCCCTAGCCATGTTGGCGCAATATGCCGGATTGTTCAGGCTGGCAGTGCATGGCCGGATCAGCCCGTTTTTGAATTCGTTTTCCGGCGTCGGCTGGACCTTCCTTGCCATTATCTGGTTCGGTATTTCAGATATGACGGTCATCTTCGTCATCTCCATGGTTTTGATCCCCTTCGCCATCATCAACATGCGCGAAGGCCTGGAAAACCTGGATAGCGAGCGGATTGAAATGGCGGAAAGCTTTACGCGCTCCCGCTGGCGGCGCTTCTGCCTAATCGTTCTGCCATCGCTAACACCGTTCATTTTCGCAACAATCCGCATCAGTTTCGGCGTCGCATGGAAGGTTGCCCTAACGGCTGAGCTATTTGGCGGCGATGCAGGGCTGGGCTATCTCCTAAACCTTGCGCGCCAAGACTTCGACATGCCGCTGGTGATCGGCGTTATCGTCATCATCGTGACATTCGTTTTCCTGACGGAACGGTTGATTTTCCAACCCCTGCAATCCCGCCTATCGCGGCATCACGCCCATGCCTGATGCAAATACTTCCAGCCGCTTGCGCGGCCACCTTGCGTCGCATGGCATTGCCGAAGGACTGATCATTGTGGTTCTGCTGGGGTGGCACTTGCTGTCGCTCGGCATGCCCGACTTCGTGCTGCCAGGGCCTCTGCCCGTCGCCATTCGCATTTTGGAACTGTTCACAGACGCCACATATTTCGTGCATGTGGCGTCCAGCGCCGTTCGTGTCGTTTTGGCGGTCCTGATGGCAGTGGCACTGGGGTCACTATTGGCGTTTCTACCGCGCTGGCTGCCGATCACAGAGATCATCGTTCATGGGCGGATCAAGCCCTTGCTCAACGCCTTTCCATCGGTCGGCTGGGCCATTCTGGCAATCATCTGGTTCGGGCCGTCGAATGGCACCATCGTCTTCATCATGATCATGATCCTCACGCCATTCTGCTTAGTGAATGTCTCTGAAGGCCTGAAGGAAATTGATGCTGAAACCATTGAAATGGCGCGAAGCTTTACCCGCCGCCGCATGGTGGTTCTGTTCAAGATCATTCTGCCGCTCTTGATGCCATACTTTGTTTCCGCACTCCGCATCGCTTACGGCGTTGGATGGAAAATTGCACTTGTGGCGGAGTTATTTGGCGCGCAAGGCGGGTTAGGGTTTCTCCTGCAGGAAGCCCAGGGCCTTGCCGATGCCACCACCGTATTCGCAACCTGTTTCGCTATCGTTGCGATATTCTGGATTGGCGAGAAACTCATCATCGACCCGTTGGCGCGCCGCTTCACGCGACAACGCATTGCTTAAAGGAACCGCGCCATGACGCAGATCAAAACCGAACGCATCCTCTCCAACCCCGCCATCGGCATTGACCACGCAGGCGAGGGCGAATTGCTGGTTCTGATGCACGGCATTGGCGGCAATCGCACCAACTGGACGCGTCAGGTCGAAGCCTTCGCGCCCCATTACCATACCGTCGCCTGGGATGCCCGCGGCTATGGCCTGAGTGACGATTATGACGGCCCCTTAGACTTCAACGCTTTCTCCCGGGATCTCTTGAAAGTGCTGGATCATTTTGGTGTAGAAAAAGCCCATATCTGCGGCTTATCCATGGGCGGACGGATTGCCCAGGACTTCTACCTCCACTATCCAGAACGCGTAAAAACGCTGGCGCTGGTCGCCACATTCTCCGGCTTCAAGAAACTTAACAGTGAAGAGCGCGCTCGGTTCGTCGCACTCCGTCTGAAGCCGCTGGTGGAAGATGGCAAGGAGCCGAAGGATATCGCCCCCATCGTCGCTAAGACTCTCATCGGACCGGGCGCAGACGAAAAACACTACAATCAATTGGTCGCCAGCATGGAAGCTCTACACAAGGATAGTTACATCAAAACCATCCAAGAGACGACGGCCTATGATAAGGCATTAGAGCTGGAGGATATTACTGTCCCAACGCTGCTGGTTTTCGGTGCGCATGATAGCCTGACCCCGCCCACGATCGGGCGCGCCATGGCAGACCGTATCGCAGACGCTAAATATGTCGAAGTTCCGCGTTCCGGCCATTTGATCAACATTGAAGAGGCAGATATCTTCAATGACGCATTGCTGAGGTTCCTAGCAAAGCACCCATGACGGACATTTAGCCGGACGCCTATTCTAGTAAGGATCAGATCATGAAATTTGGACTGCGCTACTGTAATACCGGTCGGTATGTCGATCCGGCAAATGTGTGAATCCCGGAGGCAAATTGGGCGTCGGGCAGGGAAGCCATGTCGCCGTAATGTTGCCGAATGTTCCGGCGTTTCCTACCGCCTGGCTAGCGATATCGCGGCTTGGCGCCGTGATGGTTCCGGTCAATGCTCGCTATACAGCGGAAGAGCTGACCTATGTGCTGAATGATAGTGATTCCGAGTTCCTAATCATCGGCGGCCAGTTTCTTGACGCCTTGGCGAAGGTAGAACGCCGCCCAGATGCGCTGACTGATGGGCATATCATCGTCTATGACGGAGTGGCGGAAGGCGAGCGCCGCCTGTTCGATGACTTGGCTCAGCTGGGCGACCCTGACTTCGATCCAGGCTATGCTGTAAGCGCGCAGGCGTTGCTGAATATCCAATACACATCCGGCACAACGGGCTTCCCCAAGGGATGCATGCTGCGCCAATGCTATTGGACCGCGACTGCTAAAGTAGCAGCGGAGCGGGATGGAATAATCACCAAGACCGTTCTAGCGTATCAGCCCTTCTTCTACATGGACCCACAGTGGATGATGCTGATGGCTTTCTATCAGCGCGGCACAGTGTTTATCGCGAATGGCCCGAGCGCCAGCCGTTTTATGGACTGGGTTCGCCGCTACCGCATCCAAAACTGCATCCTGCCCGAGGTTGTTTACCGCCAGCCACCGCATCCGGAAGATGCAAATAATGAACTCCGCCGGGTAGCGATTTATAATGTGCGGAAAGAAGTGCATGCCGATATGGAGCAGCGCTTTGCCGTGCAGGCGCGCGAAGCCTTCGGCATGACAGAGGTTGGCTCCACACTGTTCACGCCGCTGGAGGCGACGAACATGGTGGGCAGCGGCACATGCGGCATCCCCGTGGCGTTCCGCCAGACACGCGTGGTCGATGATGAAGGCGAAGATGTGCGGCAAGGCGAGATCGGCGAACTCGTGGTGCGTGGCCCGACAATTCTGCTGGGCTATTACAACAAACCCGAAGCCACGAAGGAAGCCTTCTTTGACGAATGGTTCCGCACTGGCGATCTGTTCCGGCAGGACGAGCGCGGGTTCCACGATATCGTTGGTCGCAAGAAAGACATGATCCGCCGGTCCAGTGAGAATATCGCCGCCCGGGAGGTCGAGGTGGCATTGATGCGAATGGAAGAGATCGAGGAGGCTGCCGTCATCGCTGTGCCTGATCCGGCCAGGCGCGAGGAGGTCAAAGCCTATATCATGCTGCAGGACGGTTATACGCCGGAGGATTTGCCGCCAGATAGAATTCTGCAACATGCCAAGACATATTTGGCTGTCTTCAAAGTACCGCGCTACATCGCCTATCGGGATGATTTGCCGAACCACCATCATTAAAGGTCAAAAAGGTTGATCTGAAGGCGGAGGCTGAAGACCTGCGCATTGGCGCTTTCGACTGTGTAGATGGCGTCTGGAGATGAGTGACCCAGCCCTTCTGAGCGCGACTGAGCTCGCCCGTCAAATCGCGCAGCGCGACTTGAGCGCAACCGACGCCGTTGAAGCCGTGCTCGCCCGGATCGAGCGCTTGAATGGTCGGATCAACGCCTTCGCGCTGCTTGATACTAGCGGCGCCAGGCAGGCGGCGCAGGCAGCAGATGCAAAACAGGCCGCTGGTGAGTTGCTTGGGCCGCTGCATGGGGCGCCGTTCCACGCCAAGGATCTACTGGATACGGCAGGATTGGAGACAAGCTTCGGCTCTTGGTTGATGGAAGGGAACGTTCCAGACCAGGATGCGGAATGCGTTCGGCGGATGAAAGCGGCAGGCGCAATCCTGATCGGCAAAACGACCACACCGGAGTTCGCTGGCAGCGTCCTCACCCAAAGCCCACGCTACGGCGCTACGGCTAATCCCTGGAATACAGGCTACACGTCTGGCGGGTCGAGCGGTGGCGCTGCGGCGGCTGTGGCGGCTGGCTTTGGGCCTTTGGGGCTGTCAACGGATGGCGCCGGGTCTGCGCGAATTCCAGCCAGTTGTTGCGGCATTCTGGGCCTGAAGCCAACCCTTGGCCTGGTTCCACATGAGCGCGCGCCAGACCTTTTCGCCAACTACAGCCATATTGGTCTGCAAACGCGAACGTCTGCTGACCTTGCCCTTATGCTAAACGCGCTGAGCGGCCCGTTCAGCGCGGATCCCTGGACCATTGGCCGGAATGCCTCGCCCGTCAGCCTTCACGCGGACCCTGCAAGCACCTTGAAGGGTCGGCGGGCGGTTTTCCTGCCACGGATGGGCAATCCGCAGGTTTCGGACGATGTCCTGGAACAATGCCAAGCTAGCCTCCATAGCCTGAAAGGCATCGGACTAAATATCACCATCCAAGATCAAGCGCTGGATTGGGGGATCGAGACCTCCCGAGTGATGATGCGCGGCTTAATGTCAGCGCGCATGGGCCAGTTCAAGCCGGAGCAATTGGAGAAAATGGACCCGGCCATGCGGGCCTCAATAGCTGAAGGCATGGCGCTGGATGCGGAAGCAATAAAGGCCGCTCCAATAGCCCGGACAGCCCTGTTCCATCAGGTTGAAGGATTGCTGGCCGATGCCGACTACATTTTGACCCCGACACTCAGCGCCCCGGCCCCGCCGATTGATTTCGACCCAATCGGCATTCTGGAGATTGATGGTGAACAGGCTGGCAATCTGCGGGCGGCATGGTTTACCTATCCGACGCCTTTCAACCTAACCGGCCATCCCGCCTTGTCCATCCCTTCAGGCTGGTCTGCAGACGGCCTGCCGATTGGGCTACAAGCTGTCACCGCATGGGAAAATGAACAATTCCTTGTGGATATAGCCTCTGCGATGGAGGTCGTTCGGCCTTGGAGGGATGAGTGGCCGTGCGTTGAAAAAAGCTAAGCGTCGGAAAGATTCTCATAGAACTTGAGTCCACGTTTCGAAACCGTGTCTTGGACGGCTTCGAAAGACCGGTCCAAAGTCCGCTATGGGCCGAAAGTGTCGGCACGCATTGAGTCGGCCGAAATCGCAAAAGGTTCGAAGCTGCCATCGAGACCTCTCCGAATTAGTGGGTCCTAACCCTAGATGTTTAGTCCCGGAGTTTCCGATGAACCAAACATTCGCGGCAGCGGGCGTCGCGTTGTTTGATTTGCAGCCATTCACCCGGGTGAACGAACCCGCTCAGTCTTAATCTCCCAGCCGCTCCTTGAGGCAGCTCGCCCACCGCTCGAGGGAGACGCGCTTCTCTTTGTCGTAGCTGAAGCGGTTGTATATCTTGGTGACGCCACCCTCGCTGTGATTCATCACTCGGCTGATCGTCGAGACTGGCACGCCGGACGCAGCCATGCCTGTGCCTGCGGTGCGACGGAGGTCATGCAGCCGCCATGGTGAGATGGGCGCACCCGCGATCTCCTCCATATAGACGGAGGTATATTCTGCCGTAAGCTGTCCTTTTTTGCTCCGGGGTTGACAGTTCAATCAGCGATCTTAGTTCGACCCGATGTAGGCTATCTTATCGGTAGCATTTTGCGTCGACCATATTGCGCCACCAGGCCCAACGGTAATCCTGTGTTGGACGGCACCTTTAGTCGGTAGATTATAGGTTTTTGCGGTTTTATCTGGGGCTATGCGTCGGATTATATCGGGAGTGTTGAACTGCAACCAAATATTCTCATCTGCATCAATAACAGCTCCAGCCAGCTTGCCCCCCTTAACTCCTGAGGGGTATTCAATTATTTCTCCCGTAGAACTAATAGTACCATACGCGTTACCGCGTTCCTCGGTGAACCACATCAGCCCCCCTGGTCCAGCAAATACGACGATTGGTCGTGCATTTTCAGTGGGCAACGAGAACAAGGTAATCTCGCCTTCATTGGTTATCCGTCCGATATTGCTACCTTCAAGCTCTGTGAACCACATATTACCATCATGACCGGGCGCAATATAAATTGGTTTAGCTGGTCTGTTCCCGAGTTCGAAAATATCGAGTTTGTTCTTATCAACATCTAGTCGCCCAATCACATTTCCCGTCTTTCCAGTCCACCAAATAATACCATCCGAGGCGACGCCTAAGCCGTGAGGCCCAGAACCAGCCGGCAATTTAAACCGCGAAGTGATTTTACCATCAATTCCGATTTGAGCGATTTCATCAATGTATTCTAAAGTAACCCACAACCGACCCTTAGCATCAAAAACTATCCCATGAGGGCCGCTATTTTTTGGCATAGGAATGAGTTTTAATTTTTTGTCGCTCCACGGTCCATGAGCTTGAACCTTCACCAGCCGCGCCTGCTTTTGCTGGGTAATCCACATATTACCCTCAGGCCCAGCAATAATTTCATGCGTACTGCCCATTTTGCCGGGAATATCCAACTCCATTATCCGACTAACGTTCCCTTCCTGGGCGTCGGCTGCCAAAGCAGAAAACAATGATATTATGGCAGCCGAAAAGATGATTTGAAAAAGGTCCGACTTCATAATTTAATGTCCTGAGCTTAGGGTTTATTTTGAATTATAGGATATCTGGATTGTCTAAGAAATCAAGATAACAATATGCATCCGCGTCGGCACCCAAGCCCTTCAGTGGTCAGCCCCCACAGAGTGGTCCGGGTGTAATGTTAGTGGATGGCCGGTCTTTGCTTTAGGGGCAGGAGGACTAAAAGGCTTTGAAAGCCTTGGGTTCCAGCTTTGCTAACTGACAATTTCGCCTATGCGACCGGCCCACGCTTCCAGTGCAAGGCGCTTCTCCTCAGCATAGCCAAACCGATTGTAGATTTAGTCACTCCACCCTCGGCATGGTTCAGCACGGAACTGATAGTGGACACGGGCACGCCAAGGGCAGCCACGCCCATACCAGAAGTCCCAAAATTAATTAAGCCAAAAGTGTACCAAAAAACGTACCAATCGGGCTTTTTATTTCATAATTATGTTTATAAATCAGATATTTACAAGATACTTATGGCGGACGGTGGATTCCGACGCGAAGCGCAACGCGATCAAGCAAACCTGATTTGAACGTCATTTCCAAGCTCGGCGAGCATGGCCTCGATGGGGGTTCTGAAGCCGAGGCACTTTCGCGGCGTTGAGTTCAGGGCCATGGCAATCTCCTGGATG
>JBDQJI010000054.1:0-25853 GCA_040263875.1 Alphaproteobacteria bacterium | reverse complement strand
TCTTTGACGGCACGGCTGCCCGACGTCTTCGGACTGTTGGATTTTGCTCTCATCTTCGTTCCTTCGTCACTGCGATGAGACCAAAATCCTCCTCTAAATTATACCCTCAATCTGTCTCATAGGACCTGACGCCGGACACTTGGATCGGACCTATCTGCAAGCGGTTTGCCTGAGTGGTGACCGAACAGTCAATGCAATTGACAGAGGGGAAATTGGCGGCCGTGATGGTTTGAAAGAGCCGAGTGAGCCTAATTTTTTGGCATATCAATGCATCCCGATTCATCGTGTCCCGAGACGTTGGTTGTCATGCAAGACATGAATCTAATTTCAGTCGGTCGATGCAGGACAGCATGTAGAAGAGCATGTCCTGGGCAATGCCGGCATCTGCGACATATAAGAAAAAATGTAATGTATAAATGTACCTATGGTACGTAACTCTGATAAATCGATTATGGATTGGTGTTGGGACGAAACATTGGGACGCTCGGTTTTGCCAGACTGGTTGGCCGCCCTATATATGGAAGAACGTATCTTCGGCTAACTGGAGAAAATTAGTGGCTGGCTTTTTCCTAAATCGTCGAACGCTTCTAGCAGGGAGCGCTGCCGCCTTGGCCAGCGGCGTCTCTGGGCTGTGGTCGCCTGCGCGTGCGAATACCCTGGCACCGACGCGGTCGATGCGGGGCGGGTCTAACAACTACCGATCGGGCGCGCCAATCGTTAAGCGTATTGGCGGCGGCGGGTTCTGGATGTCAGGCACGGTGCGGCGCGCGGGCGACGGCAAGCCGTTGGAAGGGCAGCGCATCCAAATTTGGGCGCACACCACCGAGGGCTATGAAAGCGATTGGGAAAGCCATGGGGCGACGCTGACAGACGCGAATGGCGTGTTCCGCTTGGAAAAGCCACAGATCGTTCCGGCCTTCGGTCAGCCGCACGGCCATTTGGCCTATGACAGCGGCGACTTTGAGACGGTGTTCCTGCGCCCAGTTATGAACAGCGCCCGTGATAAGAGCCTGGAGGCGCGTTTCGTTCTGAAGCCCGTCTAGCGGTTGGGCGGAGGCAGCAGGATGCGGTCCTCGCGTACGGCGTTGATTTGGGCGGCGCTGGCGGCTGTAATCGCCGTGCCGTTACTGCTCGCGGCGGCTAGTCCGCTGCTGCAATGGCGCGGCCCGGTCTACATCGCTGCTGGCTTCGCTGGAATATTGGGGTTAGCGCTAATGCTGATGCAACCACTGCTCATTAGCGGATGGCTTCCCGGCCTATCGACCCTTCGCGCCCGCCGCACCCACCGTTGGATTGGCGGAATTCTGGCCGGCGCTATTGTGCTGCATGTTGGCGGACTTTGGATCGTTAGCCCCCCAGATGTCGTGGACGTATTGCTGTTCCGCTCGCCGACGCCGTTTTCTATTTGGGGGGTGACCGCCATGTGGGCGGTTTTTGCGACTGCTGTGCTTTCACTGCTGCGTAGGCGGCTCCGCGTCCGCGTTTGGCGGAATGGCCATCTTATCCTGGCATCTGTGATCGTCGTCGGCACTGTAGTTCATGCCGTGCTGATAGAAGGCGCGATGGAAACGGTCTCAAAGGTAGCGCTCTGCACATTTGTTTCGCTTGCGGCAGTGAAGGTCATATTTGATGTTTATAAGCGGCATAAGCCTCGCCAGCGGGCTTCTGGTTAGTCTTAATTATGCATTGTTGCCCAAAGCCGTTTCCGCAATGATGCGGCTCAGATGTAGCGAAGCACAAGGCCGGGGGAAGTGTTGGACGACGAGGCGCACCAAAAACGGGCTGCATCTCTGCCATTAGCGGAGATCGACGTCAGTGATCCCGCACTTTACCAGCATGAGACGTGGCGGCCCTATTTCCAACGGCTGCGGAATGAAGCGCCAGTCCATTATTGCCGGGAAAGCGCCTATGGGCTGTTCTGGTCGGTCTCCTCCTCCGCGCACATCATGGAAGTTGAACTGAACCCTGGCGTCTTTTCCAGCAAGGCGGAGCTTGGCGGCATTCAGTTGGATGATATCTCGCAAGAGCATGACCGGCCGGCGTTCGTCTCCATGGATCCGCCAGAACATACTGGCCCCCGCCGCGCGCCAGCCTATCGCCAAGGGCGACAAGGTCGTGATGTGGTATGTCTCCGGCAATGCAGATGAGGCGGTATTTGAGGCACCGGAGCGCTTCTCCGTTGAGCGCAAGAACGCGCGGCGGCACTTGGCGTTTGGCGCTGGCATTCATCGGTGTGTCGGCGATAGGCTGGCTGAACAGCAATTGCGTATCCTGTGGGAAGAAGTTCTGGGGCAGGGCATGCGTTTCGAATTGGCTGGAACGCCAAAGCGCCTATACTCCAACTTCATTCGCGGTATTACTTCCATGCCCGTAAAACGCACTGCTTAAACGCATCGCTTAAAGGACCGCCGAGATGGCCACGATCACCTACCCAACATTGATGGAAATTGATTTCGGCGCGATCAAAGTGCTGGGCGATGCGCTGAAGCGGAATGGCATCAAACGCCCGCTGATCTGCACCGATAAAGGCATTGTTGCGACCGGCATTTTCGACAAAATTCGGGGTGTACTGCCGAATGATGTCCAACCAACGACGTTCGATGGCACTCCCGGCAACCCGACCGAAGCTGCAGTGCGGGAAGCAGTGGCGCTCTACCGGGAGAATGATTGCGACGGCATTATTGCGCTTGGCGGCGGGTCCTCGATTGATCTTGGCAAGGCGACGGCGCTGCTGGTCAATCACGATGGCCCGATTGATGATTGGAGTGCGGTAAACGGCGGCGGGCAGCGCATCGGCCCATCCCCGCCAATTATCGCCATCCCCACAACGGCTGGCACGGGCAGTGAAGTTGGCGGCGGGTCCGTCATCGTGACGGAAGACGGCCGCAAGGTTGTGATCGTCAGCCCGGAATTGAAGCCCAAAATGGCGATCTGTGACCCAGAGCTCACATTTGACCTGCCGCGCCATCTAACGGCCGCGACCGGTATGGACGCCATGGCCCATTGCATTGAGGCGTACCTGACACCCGTCATTAACCCGCCCGCCGCCGCTATCGGCCTGGATGGCTTGGAACGCGTCGTCAAATATCTCCGCCGCGCGGTGGATGACGGCCATGACAAAGAAGCCCGCTGGAACATGATGATGGCCGCGAGTGAGGGTGCCATGGCCTTCGCCAAAGGCCTAGGCTCCGTTCATTCCATGAGCCACGCCATCGGCGCTGACCCAGCACTCCGCGCACATCACGGCACCCTAAACGCCGTCATCCTGCCGCCCATGCTGCGCTTCAACGCAGACCACGTCGGCGATAAATACACCAAACTCCGCCAAGCCATGGGCCTAAAGCCGGGTGCCGATCTCTCCGACTGGATCACAGATTTCAACGCCAGCCTGGCGCTGCCCGCCAACCTAGGCGAAATGGGCGTAACCACAGCCATGATCCCCTCCCTAGCCGCCCACTGCATGGCCGACGCCTGCCACGCCACCAACCCCAAACCGCCAACGCAGGATGAGTACGAGCGGCTGTTTGAGGAGGGGATTGGGGGGTAGGTTTGGAGATTGGGCCGTTTTGTGAAATTAGGAGACGTCTAAAACGTCTCAAAACTGCGAAGGTTTTGATCGGGGTTTTTGACGCTATCTAAATTGAGGTTTTTGATGGTGAGACTAGGGGGATCATAAACGACCGATTCTGAGCCACACTGGAAATCGGGACACAACTCAGAACTGACGGTCTTCGCACTCATTGAAGGGTAAAGTTTGACCCCTTGCAGTCGGGAGTGCACGCGGCTGGAAAGGGCGGAAAGCGGTCACTTGGTGCAACTGCGAACCCGGGGGCTGCTCTGAGATTTACAGACGACTTCAGTCCGTACCCCAGTCCGCCGACCCCCAAAGTTCGTTCGACGCACTGTGGCCATTCTCAAATCGCTCGGGGTCGTACAATCCCAAGTCGATTTCGGGCGCCTCTCCCACAACAGCCGCCGCAATCGAGCTCGCAAGCCCCGGTACGATAGATATACCGTGCCCGCTAAATCCGGCAACGGTGAATAGGTTGAGCGATTTATCATGACCGATGATCGGGTGATCGTCCGGCGTTACTTCCCAATATCCCGTGCGTGAGGCGGTCATCGACAGCTGCGCTAGGAACGGACACCGCTTTTTCGCCTTCCCAAACATCTGGGGCATGAGCGCCCAATTTGTCTTTGGGACCCAACCAGGATGCTCGACAGCGACTTTCTCAGAGCAACCGACCATCGTTCCCACCGGGTTAGGGCAAACCGTGACCTGCTGTTCCACATCAATCACCATGGGGATGGGCGCCACGCCGGTCGGGCCATCGTCCGCGATATAAATGGGCGACAGCCGGGCGACGACCGGCAGCGTGCGCCCATAGAGGTATGCGAGTTGCGCGGCCCAGGGACCGCAAGCGTTTATGATCAGGCCGGCGCTATAGGCGTTCGCGGTCGTGATCACACGGGTGATGTCGTCGCCGCCTGTTTCGAACCGGATGACTTCTTCATTCAGCCGAAAATCCACGCCGCGCCGTCCCGACGCTTCAAAATATCCGCGGGACAGCGCCCGTGCGTTAATACATCCCTCGTCCGGGTTAAAGGTCGCCATAGTCAGGTCGCTGGTTTCAATCGTCGGCCACTGCTCGGCGATTTGGGCTGGCGACAAAATAGTCGTCGCGCCGCCTAACTCGTTTTGTCGCTTAACCGATGCAAGATAATGTTCGGTATTGGATTGCCGTCCCATCATGAACGCGTAACCGATATTTCGAAACTCTGGGTCCACCCCCATTTCAGCCTCGAACCCGGCCACAATCTCCAAGGTTTTTGACCCCGCGAGGATATTGGCCCTATCGAAAAACTGCTGTCGCACGCCCCCTTGGTTGGTTGCGCTTGTGCGATCGCCGACATCTCCGCTGTCCACAACCGTGACCTGAAGCCCTTTTTGAGAAAGCTCGTAGGCGAGCGACACGCCCGACAGACCAGCGCCAATAATCAGAATGTCGGAAACAGTGGCCATGTTGGTTGCGCTCCCTGATTTTCGAATTGAAATACATCAGCAATAAGACGCCAATAACCCTCAGGCTGCAACAGTTTGAATTGCTTCATTGGGAGGGTTTCTCGCGGAATGAGCGTCGCGGAAGGCAGAAAATTACGACCAGCACTTAGGGCGGGAAGCAGCCGTGCGCTGCGACCAGAACCAACGGCTGGTTTGGGCCGTTGTCGACATGCGCACTATGACCGCTTCTGGCGCTTTTCGGTCTAGCACCAATACAGGCTTCTCAGATTGAAAAGTCGGCGATAATCCCGCTTTGATTGAACCAAGAACCTGGGTCAGATTCCACCGTTTTTGACGCGTAGGTTTTGGCAGAGGGAATTATGGTCGGTGTGTAGATTTTACTGGTGTTGGTTTTGCTGTTGGGCCTCGACTATAAAATCAGTTTAAGATACCGAATTGCCATGAGAAATTATCTGATTGACACAATCGGGACAGTGATATTTTTCACCGTGATCGCTGCGACTTCCGAGCTTTTGATCGTCGGCTTGGAGCCGATACAAGTTCTATTTGCTAGGTTTGTGATGATACCAGTAATGGTGATCACAGCCCGGCCTTATGGCCTGTGGCGGGATTGGGTCTTCCGTAAAATGCGCCCGCGGAACTGGAAATTCATCGTCGCCGTTGACATCGCTACTTTCATATCATTTCAAGTGCCGGTCTACGTGGCAACGCTCGCTTTGGCGGCTACAACACTGTCAGAAATCGTCACTGCCGTCAGCGTGTCTATTTTCTTTATGGTCCTGCTCAGTCGCCCGTTCGGCATGTATCTTGAGGCTTTTCGACGCTGGGCTGGAGCTTCGGGTAACTAAGGTGCCCATCCCTCCGTATCAATATCTGATAACGACCTTTATCGCATAGTGGATGGGCGGGGCGGATTTAAGCTCGGAAGGAACTCAACTTCGCTACCCCAATCCCGCTCTCCCCCGCGCCGCAATAGAACAAGTACCCGGCCCCATCCTCATCCATAAACACGCATGGATCGCGGAGTTGGTGGACGCGGGTGGTTTCGGTGCCGATGGTGGAGGTTTTGAGGGGGAGGTCGGCGCCCTCCCAGTCCAGTTCGGGTTCCAGCAGGGTGACGGGTTCTGTCGCTTGCCATTCGCGCCAGTCGCCCTGCATGGTGTCTTTGTGTGGAGGGTGCGTTCTGGCGGTCCTGATCACAGTGCTGGGGCGTCAGAATAACCGGGATTGGATCATTACCGATTCCGGCTCGATGGTGCTTCAATGCAGACTATGCCGGCGACAAATACACAAACCCGCCCACACAGGCTGAATTCGAGCTGCTGCTTCAGGAGAGGGGGAGAGTTAATTCCGTGTCAGAGCCGCATATCTTCTGGCATCAAGCCACGGCTACCCTAAATTAGCACGTCCTCCGCCCCAATTGTGGCGAATGCAATACCTTGCAGAAGGACTGCATCTGTGCCCGCTAAGTCGATAACTGCCGTGCCGCTTTGGTTGCTCATCAGCGCCTGAACTTCTGCGAAGTTCGAAAAATCATGTCCAGTCAGGTCCAATAGGTCCTGCGATACGTTGAAGTCCGTGATTCTATCTCGACCGTCGCCAATCGTGTGGACAAAGGTATCGCCGCCTTGTTGCCCAGTCACCCTGTCATTGCCGCGCCCGCCGATGATTATGTCTGCGCCGCTGTTTCCGAAAATACGGTCATTGCCAATACCGCCTATAAGGGTGTCATCGCCAACTAGGCCGACGAGTTTGTCATTGCCTCCACGGCCATCAAGCGTGTCTGCGGAGTTGATCTTGTTAGCACCCGTTATGCTCTCCCGACCCTCGCTTCCGGCTAACTCAAGCCCAACATTTGAAAAACGGCCGACTAAGAATTCAACGTTTGCGGCATTCACATAATCGACGAAAACATTGATTCGATCCCTAGCGCCTCCGCTATCCTGTTCGAAGACCAAATCTCCAGAATCCGCCACTGTGTAGATGTCATTGCCAGCACCACCAAACAAAATGTCATTGCCGTCGCGCCCATCAAGTCGATCGACACCAGCGCCACCCGTTAAAGTATTCGCAGCACTGTTTCCTATCAGAACATCGTTGCTGCCTCCACCAACGATGTTCTCGATGCCGATCAAGGTGTCGGTCCCGCCGTCTCCGTCATTCGCGGCCCCGCTTGCGAGATTGATGATCGTGCTTGCGGCTGCGCTGGAATAATCGGCAGTGTCGATACCGTCGCCGCCAATCAGCACATCATTGCCGCCGCCGCCGACCAATATGTCATCGCCAGCGCCGCCATCCAGCGTTTCGTCGTCGCCATCGCCGTTTAGGATTTCATCGCCTCCCAGTGGGTTAAGCAGGACACCATCACGGATACTCAACTGAGCATCCGCCACGGTGCCACTGAAAGTGCTACCGCTTTGTGGAGCGAATGAAAGACTGAAGGTTTCTTCTGATTCAGTACTTGAATCATCCAACACAACAACCCGAACAAACCCAAGTGTTTGTCCGGGCGCGAAGGTTAGTGTTGTGTCTAGAAGCGTGAAATCAGTGCCCTCCAAGGCAGTTCCATCGATCGCGGCAACATCAAATATGAGCTTCTCAGAGAAAGGCTGAGAAACATCGACACCAACCTTCTGTATACTAGGCTGCGAAAGCGTCTCCAAAAGCTGCACTGGTGCTGCCGTCAGTGCTGCACTTGGTGCAATGCCATCATCGTCTAATATCAAGCCAGTTGCAGAAATGCGGTCTGCGCCACCACTAAAAACGGCCCCGCTTGGATTGCTCAACTGTATAAAGATTGATTCATCGCGCTCATCGATAGAATCTGTATTCGTCTCGATGAAGATGTCTTTGCTGGTCTCGCCTGCTGCGAACGTCAGCGTACCGTTCGTTTGGTTGGTGGAAAAACCGTTATCCAGATCATCTTCCAACGTCGTGTCCGTGCGCAGGGACCGGAAGTCCACGGTGACAGCGTTCACTGCCGGTTCAGACAGCGTCACCACAAAGCGCAGGAAGTTGAAGTCACCCTCGGTGACAGAATCACCCCTGATAGATATAACAGGAATTTACAATCTCCGGTTTCAACTGACTCTAAGCCGAAATTCGTGATACGCAACAGCTGCTTTAACTATTTTTTAACTAATGAGCCGCTTAGCCATTCTCGTTTTGCCGACTAAAGATCAACTAGTTTGGTGCTAAGCGGCTTGCCTCGTCGGTGCCGATTATTAAACACGGCTAGCCGAGACTTACATGTGATCGAGAGTTTGGACAGCGACGGCGCCTCGTCTATTGCGCTTTGATCCTCCAGGCCTTTGCTCATGAAACTTAGAGTGCATCCGAAGAGGCCCATTTTGTTGCAGCGATTGTCGTCAGCATATGCCAAAGGCAATCAATTGCATGAATTCTAACAGTTGAATTGTCTGGCTGCAGCATATTTAAGCCGCTTGGAGCCGTTGCGAGATATGTACACGCATCAGGTGCCGCGACAATTCCTATGTGGCTTCGTACAGTGAGCCGCTGGTATATAGAAATTCAATCAAGTCGTATCTCGCACCAAAGAAGGCCCAAGCTCATGATTCCCCGTTATGCCCGTCAGGAAATGGTAGATATTTGGGAGCCGGAGCAGAAGTTTCGGATTTGGTTTGAGATTGAAGCCCATGCGATGGATGCGCAGGCGGAGCTTGGCGTTGTGCCGAAAGAAGCGGCCAAGGCTGTGTGGGAGCGTGGGGATTTTGAAGTCGCGCGGATTGATGCGATTGAGGCCGAGACGCGCCATGACGTGATCGCGTTTCTCACGAACCTGTCCGAATATGTCGGGCCTGAAGCACGGTTCGTACACCAGGGCATGACGTCCTCTGATGTTCTAGACACGTGCCTTTCCGTGCAGCTGATGCGCGCCAGCGATATTCTGTTGGCGGATATTGACCGGGTACTGGCGGCACTGAAAAAGCGCGCGTTTGAGCACAAGCGCACGCTTACCATTGGCCGCAGCCACGGCATCCATGCAGAGCCGACGACATTCGGCATCAAGCTGGCTGGCCACTATGCCGAGTTCGCGCGCAATCGGGAGCGGCTGTTGGCTGCCCGCGCGGAAATTGCCACCTGCGCTATTTCCGGCCCCGTCGGCACGTTCGCGTCCATTGATCCGCGCGTTGAAGAGCATGTGGCGAAGGCGATGGGTTTGGAGCCCGAAACCGTATCCACGCAAGTAATCCCGCGCGATCGCCATGCGATGTTTTTCGCGGTGCTGGCTGTCATCGCCAGCGGCATTGAACGTTTTTCTGTTGAAGTGCGCCATTTGCAGCGGACAGAAGTGCTGGAGGCCGAAGAGTTCTTCCACCAGGGCCAAAAAGGCTCCTCTGCAATGCCGCATAAGCGGAACCCGGTGCTGTCTGAAAATTTGACAGGCCTCGCCCGTATTGTCCGCGCCGCTGTAACGCCGGCTATGGAGAATGTGGCGCTCTGGCATGAGCGGGATATCTCCCATTCCTCCGTTGAGCGGATGATCGGGCCGGATTCAACTGTCACCTTGGATTTTGCGCTGAACCGTATGGCCGGCATGGTCGAGAAGCTGCTGATTTACCCAGACCGGATGCTCGCCAACCTGAACCGTTTGGGCGGCTTGGCCTATTCGCAACACGTACTGCTGGCGCTGACGCAAGCTGGCGTATCCCGCGAGGACGCGTACCGGATCGTCCAGTCCAACGCCATGCAGGTTTGGGAAAAGGGCGGGGACTTCCTTACGCTGCTGAAGGCAGATCCTGCGGTGGCAGAGCGTGTACCGGAAGCCACCCTGAACGCCGCCTTTGATCCTGAACGCCAGATGGCGCACGTGGATACTATCTTTGACCGTGTATTTGGTGAGGCTTGAGCCGGGCCGTGCCAAAGGCGCATAATCACGGCCAGCATTAGAATCCCCAGAACGAGAATTTTGAGTGGAGCCAACGCCATGGCAGCCCCTGTCGTCGAACTCGAAGCGCCTGATCTCCGTAAATACCGCGATGGCGGGACAGGCGTCGATTACGTCCATACCTGGGATAGCGGTGAGCCGGGCCGTCACGTGATGATCACGGCGCTGACTCACGGCAATGAAATATGTGGCGCGATTGCGCTAGACTATCTATTTGGCCTCAATCTGCGCCCTAAAACGGGCAAGCTCAGCTTTGGCTTTGTGAATGTGCAGGCCTTCGAGCGGTTTGACCCGACTGATCCCTACGCCTCCCGATTTGTGGACGAAGACTTCAACCGGATGTGGACGGAAGAGCATCTGGACAGCGATGACATGACGGCGGAACTGGTACGCGGGCGAGAACTGCGGCCGGTATTCGATGATGTGGATGACCTGCTCGACATCCACTCCATGACGTCCTTCTCCCCGCCGCTAATGCTGATCAACAATCTGGACAAGCACATCGACATGTCCCGGAAGACCGGCTACCCAGCGGACGTGGCGGCAGGGCCAGTCTACGCGCCCGGTAAGCGTATTATCGAATATACCCCGTTTGACGATACGGAGACGGACAAAACGGCCATGCTGGTCGAATGCGGGGAACATTGGGCCAAAGCCACCGGCGAAGTCGCGCGGGATACAGCGCTGCATTTCCTTGTGGCGACAGGCATCATGACCGCTGATGATGCGGCTGAGCATTTCCACAGAAGAGACAAACCAGCCCAGCGCGTGATGGAAGTGACTCATGGGGTTACCGCTATCAGCAATGATTTCCGGTTCGTTGAGAAGTTTGTTGGCTGTGAGCAATTCGATAAAGCAGGAACACCAGTAGCTGAGGATGGCGACGCGACCGTCGTCACACCTTATGCAAATTGTGTGCTGATCATGCCGAACCATCGTTCCAAAGGTGGCCAGCGTGCTGCCCGCTTTGCACGAATTCTAGACTAAGTGGCCACACCTTTAGCGCCTGCCGTAAACCGCCCCGTAGCGGGCGCTCTATGGATGCTTGCAACTGTCGCCAGCTTTGCTTTCATGCAGGTCGCAGGGCGGGAGTTGCAAGGTGCCTTTGAGTATGACGCCTATGAAGTGCTGTTTTTCCGCAGCGCCATTGGCGTCATTCTGATCCTGCCAATTGCGTTGATTGCAGGCGGGCTAACAAACGTCACGACACGTCGACCATTCGCGCATTTAACGCGGAATGTCATCCATTTCTGCGGCCAGTTCGGCTGGTTTTACGGCATCGCCCATTTGGCAATGGCCGACGTGACGGCGCTGACCTCGACGACACCAGTTTTAGGCGTTGCGCTCGCTGTCGCGTTCCTGGGTGAGCGATTGACTTGGCCGCGCGCTATGGTCATCGGCTGCGGATTCCTCGGCGTCATGATAGTGCTCCGCCCAGGCGTTATTCCAATTGAATTGGCGGCAGGTGTCACGCTGTTCGGCGCGTTCTGTTACGCAGTTTCAATCACCATGGTGAAAGCGATGACGGCGACGGAGCCGCCATTGCGCGTTGTATTTTTCATGATGGCGATCCAGTCTTTTATCGCATTGGCGCTGATGGGTGGGCAAATTGAAACACCTGTATGGGCGGCTTGTCCTTGGCTCTTGCTTGTAGGCGTTTGTGGTCTTTCGGCCCATTACTGCATGACCAAATCATTGACCATGGCGGACGCCAGTGTCGTCATGCCGATCAACTTCCTGCAGCTTCCCGCTATGGCGATAGTGGGCTTGCTGCTCTACGCCGAAGGCCTGGACCCGTTCACCCTTGCTGGCGGCGCGCTTATCCTAGCTGCAAGCTACTTGAATATCCGATGGTCCCGCCGCCGTGCCGGCTAACCTTACTTGGCCACTGATTGACGCCGCCCCCTCTCTGCCGCACGATTTCAGCTTGAGCATTTTCCGATAGTCGGGCGGTTTCCTTGCCCGCGAAATGAGGACACATGGCTGAAGGTACGAAGGCTGCGCCGCCGCTGGACGGCGTTGTCGTATTGGATTTTACGCGGGTATTGGCAGGCCCTTGGGCATCGCTCGCTTTGGCGGACCTTGGTGCCAAAGTCATCAAAATTGAACACCCGAAAACGGGCGATGACACGCGCCGGTATGATGTTTTGAAGGACCGGAAAGGCGAAAGCGCCTACTTTCTCTCCACGAACCGGAACAAGGAAAGCTTAGCGCTGGATATTGCTGATGACGCTGGCAAAGCAGTTGTTAAGCGTCTGGTCGCGAAGGCCGATATCATCGTTGAGAATTTCCGCGCGGATGTGATGGAACGCCAGGGTTTGGGATATGCGGATCTGGCGGCAATCAATCCTGGGCTCATCTATTGTTCAATCACCGGCTATGGGCATTCCAGCCCGAATAAGATGATGGCGGGATATGATCCCATCGCCCAGGCTGAAAGCGGCATGATGTGGATGACCGGTGAAGCGGACGGCCTGCCCCTTCGCACGGGCGTTTCCTACGCCGATATGTTCACCGGCATGTACGCGACCCAGGCCATGCTTGGCGCTCTAAGAGCCAGGGACCGGGACGGGACTGGCCAACATATTGATGTCGCACTTCTGGATTGCGCGACCTCTGCTGTCGTGAACTATGCGCAGCTTGGTTTGCTCACAGGCAATAGCCCGAAGCGCTATGGTGGGGACCATCCGTTTATTGAGCCGCTTGGACTTTATGAATGCTCAGATGGCTTGATCTCATTGGTCTGCGGGAATGAGCGACAGTGGGAAAAGCTCTGTAAGGATGGCTTGGAACGACCTGATCTCTTGGATGACGCTAAGCTGTCGGACGCTGCAACCCGTGTCGCCAATCGCCAGTATTGCAGGGATACCTTGGGTGCTGCGCTCAAAACCAACAGGCGGGAGTATTGGGTGCCGAAGCTCCGGGCCGCAGGCCTCCCTGTCGGTGCCGTTCGTGATGTGGTCGAGGCATTGAACGCGCCGGAATTCCGTGCGCGCGACATGATTGCGAAAACGACACATGCGCGGATCGGTGAGATCGAGCAAGTCGGCAGCCCTATGAAACTTTCCCGTACACCTGTAGCAGAGCCCGTTGCGCCGCCGCTACTGGGCCAGCACAGCCGCGATGCGCTCGCGTTCGCAGGCTATAGTGCAGATGAGATTGAGGCGCTGATTACATCTGGCGTCGTGACAGAGGAAACCCAATAATGGCGCCGCCGCTGACCGGCCTAAAGGTCGTAGATTTCACCCGCGTTATCGCTGGCCCCGTCGCCGCGATGATCCTTTCAGATTTGGGCGCAGAGATCGTCAAGCTGGAACATCCAAAAGGGGGCGACGACACGAGAGGATACCGCCCACCTGAATACAAAGGCATTTCCGCCGCGTTCCTCTCATACAATCGCGGCAAGCAATCTGTGGCGATTGATTTGGCGACCGAGGCTGGTTGCAAAGCTGCCCGTGCGCTCGTCGACCAAGCGGATGTTGTGATCGAGAACTTCTCAACCGGCGTTATGGCAAAATACGGCCTGGATTATGATTCCGTGAAGCGGCCTGAACTGGTTTATTGCTCGACATCGGCTTATGGCCGCGACGGGCCGTTTATGAAGCGGCCAGGTTATGATCCGGTTGTGCAGGCAGAATCCGGGTTTCAATCGCTGACCGGCCATGCAGATAGCGAGCCTGTACGAACCGCTATTCCAATGACGGACGTCACCACGGGCCTCAATGGGGCGATGGCGATCTTGGCTGCGCTTTGGCGGCGGAAGAAAACGGGGCTTGGGCAGTTTGTCGAAGTGCCGCTTTACGATACCGGGCTTTTCAATACAGCACCCTTATCCGTGCAGCGCATGGCAGGTGGACCGCTCGCAACGCGTATTGGCAATGGGGACCATTGGGCCGCACCTGCTAACCGTTATGTCGGCTCGGATGGGCAGGCGCTTGTCGCCGTCGCCGATACGGACGCCCGTTTTGAAGCCATGATGGAAACGCTAGAGCTTGCAGCGCCGCTGCATGATGCTCGGTTCAAAGATGGCTTCGGCCGCTTGCAAAATCGCACTGAGCTTGACGACCTTGTTAGCGGCGCTGTCGCCAAGGAGCCTGCTGCAGACTGGGTGGACCGCTTGCGCACAGCAGGTGTTCCGGCAGCATTGGTGCGGGAGCTGCCTGAATCTATTCCCTCCATCGAAACGAGCCGGCGGGGTGTCACCGGCATGGCACCCCATTCCGTGATCGATGAAGCGCCGGAGCTTGGGCCTGCTATGCGCTTGAAGCGGCGCGGGCTGAAACCAGCAGAAGCAGCACCGCTGCTTGGCCAGGATGGTGCGGCCGTCCTCCAACGATGGCTCGGTTATGGGCCTGATGAACTGGCCGCTGTCGGCATCCAGGAGGACGCATCATGAGTGGCCCCCTTGAAGGTCTCCGGATTATCGAAATTGGCGAAGGCCCAGCCGTGGCCCATGCTGGGCGCAATCTGGCAGATATGGGCGCGGAAGTCGTGAAGATTGAGCCGCCGGAAGGCGACGGCATGCGCCATTGGCCGAGTGTGGAGGTCGAAGGCGCACCTGCTGTATTCCACGCGCTAAATCGCGGCAAAGCCTCACTGGTGCTGAACCTTGCCGATCCGACCGAACGGAAAACTCTGGCGGCATTGCTGAAGGCCGCAGATGGTGTGATTGACGGCTCGCCCCATGGCCTCGTGCGTGCGCTGGCCCCAGAGCGGGATGCGCCTGGCCTCGTCGTCGCCCGGATCACGCCCTATGGGGATGATGTTGCGACTGATGTCCCGGCCCATGACGCGACGATCCAGGCTGAATCCGGTTGGATGTCGACCAATGGACGCGGCGATGAGCCTGCCGTTCGCTCCGGCCTGCCGATGCCATCGCAGGCCGCAGGGGCTTCTGCCGCACAAGCCATGCTAGCGGCCTTGATCGCTCGGGAAGATGATGGCGAAGGGGAAGACATTGACGTAGCACTCTACGATCAGGCTCTCATCATCAGCTACCACTACGCCATGCAGTTCATGATCAACGGCAATCGCCCCCTGCGCTTCGGCAATGGTAGTCCGGCGGCATCTCCGCTCGGTGTATTTGAAGCAAGCGACGGTCAGTTCCAAATGACGGCTGCGGGCGATCGCGTATGGAAGCGCTTGGTAGAAAATGTGCTGGAAATGCCAGAATTGCTGGAGGACCCGCACTTTGATGGGAACTCTGCCCGTGTTGTGAATGTGGATGACCTGATGGGCATCATTGTCCCACTGTTTAAAAGCCAACCGCGGGCGCATTGGATCGCGAAGATGCAAGGCGGCGGTGTTCCGGGCGGCCCAATTCGCAATCTGGATGAAGCCGTTGTCGCACCTGAATCCGTTGAGCGGGGGCTGGTTGTGTCCGCTGAACAAGGGGGTGGTGTGCCATCCATTCGCAACCCGATGCGCTTCCGCGATACCCCATTGGCTGATCCAAAGCCTGGCCCAATGCTTGGTCGCGGCGGGCCGGAGACAGTAGCGAAATGGAGTCAGAAATGACTGTGGAATACCAGGAGATCACCCTATGACCGCCCCAGAGACGACCGCCAATGCTAGCGCCCCACCACCGCTTGAAGGCGTCAAAGTGCTGGACTTCTCGCGCATTATCGCTGGCCCGCTTTGCACCCAGCAACTGGCGGATATGGGTGCTGAAGTCATCAAGATCGAGAACCCTGATGCAGGCGATGACACGCGCCGCATGACCTCGCCCAATATTGGCGGGGAGGCGCATTTCTTCCTAGCCTTCAATCGCTCCAAGCAGAGCTTAACCGTTGATCCGCGCACGGAAGAAGGCAAGGAAATCCTGCTTGGCCTATTGGCAGATGCTGATGTGCTGGTCGAGAACTATCGCCCCGGCGTTATGAAGCGTTTTGGCCTGGATTACGCCAGCATCAAAGACCAATTCCCACGTCTGATTTATCTTTCCGTTTCCGCTTATGGCCAGACCGGGCCGAACTGGGATCGCCCTGGATTTGATCCGGTTTTGCAGGCGGAATCTGGGATGATGAGCCTGACAGGAGAAGCCGATGGCCCGCCGCTCCGCCACGCTCTCAGTCTTGTTGATACGATGACGGGCTTGCAATCCGTCGGTGCGGTATGTGCCGCCTTGTTGGCGCGGGAAAAGGGCGGCAAGGGGCAGCATATTGATTTGGCTTTGATGGATATGGCCGTCGCATCGCTTGGCAATGCGGGGCTGTTTTATCTGTGCTCCGGCGCTCAACCGGCGCGCGCGGGCAATTCACATATGACATCAACGCCGACGAATTTATTTGAAACGGCGGACGGGCCGATTTACATGGCGCTCGGCACCAATCGGCTCTACGGGCAGCTTTGCCGTGATGTACTGGAGCGGCCCGATCTGGTGGATGACCCACGGTTTAAAGAGCCCGGTGATCGGTTGGAAAACCGCCCGGCCCTGTTTGGCATTCTGGCGGAAATCTTCGCAACACGTCCTCGGGATGAATGGCTGAAGCGTATGCGGCACCTGCCGTCCGGCCCCGTTAGACAGGTTGGCGAGGCGCTGGAGTCTGAAGACGTTGCAGCGCGCGGCATGGTTGCCGAGGTGACCCATCCCAAAGCAGGACCAATCAAAATCATTGGCTCGCCTTTGAACTTCTCGGCCTCAAAGCTTCGCGCATATGAACCGCCGCCGCTGCTTGGCCAACATACGGATGATATTTTGCGCAACCGGCTTGGGTATAACGATGAAAAGCTTGCGGCGCTAAAGGACAGGAAGGTGATTAGCTGATGTTGCGGGTCGGATTGATCGGCCTTGGTGCCGTCACGTTGCCATTGGCGCAGCAATGGGCAGCCGGCGGCTTCCCTGAAGGCGTGGAGTTCGTTGGCGCAATTACACGGACGCCGCGTGAAGACCCGCCGGTGCCTATCGTGCATGACGCAGAAAGCCTCCTGGCACTTGGGGCGGATTATATCGTTGAAGGTGCTGGCCATGGTGCCGTCCGCAGTCATGTTGCGCCTCTGCTTGATGCAGGCGTCGAAGTAGCTGTGACATCAATCGGCGCATTGATTGACGATGATTTGCGGGCGCATTTGCTCGCTGCCGCAGAAGCGGGTGGGGGGCGATTGATTTTGCCTTCTGCCGGTATCGGCGCGCTCGATATGCTGGGCGGAATGGCGGAAGGCGGGTTGGACAGCGTCACTGTTACCGTCAGAAAACCGCCCGAAGCATGGCTTGGCACGCCAGGGGAAGACCTGGTTGATCTGATGGCGCTGACGGAGCCTGCAACTCTGTTTGATGGCAGTGTGCGCGATGGCGCGCCGGTATATCCAGGCAACGTGAATATCTCTGCCGCAGCAGCCTTTGCAGGCGCTGGCCTAGACAAAACACGGCTTCTGATCATAGCGGATCCGACCGTGACCAATCATGTCATTGATCTAGAAGCCGTTGGTACTGCCGGGCGTCTGACATTCCGGGAAGATATGGTCCCAAGCCCGGACAATCCGAAAACCGGCGTGATCGTCGCCATGGCGCTTGCTAAGACCATCCGCCAGCGCGCTAGCCGAATGACCGTCGGCGCCTGATAGCTTGGGCGTTTGAGTTCATGCGCCCTTAAGGCGGCATGGCTAGAGTTCTGCGCTCTGCAATTATTCAAGCGTGACCGCCATGCGCCGCCTTTTCGCCGGGTTGCTGATTTTCATGACGGCCCTGTCCGTTGCGCCATCCACTATTGCGCAACCGCACTGGCGTCCGTCCATGCAGGACAGCTTTGACTGGCAGTACAACCAGCCTTTCGATTTTCGCAGGCTGACCATCACGATTAATCTGGACGCGTTCGACGCTGATCCGGCATTCCTAGAAAGCCTGCGTGCCCGTGGTGTGCGGCCCATCTGCTACGTCAATGTTGGGGCTTGGGAAGATTGGCGGCCTGACAAACACACCTTCCCAAAATCGATCATTGGTAAGGCTTATGTCGGCTGGGAAGGGGAGCGCTGGCTGGATATCCGGCGCATGAAGACAGTGCTGCCAATCATGCGCGCGCGTTTTAGGCTTTGTCGTGAAAAGGGCTTCTTCGCCATCGAAGTCGATAATATCGATAATTTTCAACAGGATACAGGCTTTAAGATCACTCGCGCGCACCAGCTCCGCTATAATCGGGCATTGGCGAAGGAAGCGCATGGTGTTGGCCTCGCTATCGCCATGAAGAATGCGCCGGAATTCGCAGCTGAACTGGCGGATGTTTATGATTGGGTGATCGCTGAGGACTGCTTCAAGTGGAAATGGTGTGGGATGATGACGCCGTTCATCCTGCGCGGGAAGCCAGTCGTGACAATCGAGTATCCGGAGAACGGCCGCAAGCCGCTAAGCCATTGTGAGGAGGCCCGGCGGCTTGGGATTCAGATTGTTGTGAAGCGTCGCAGGTTAGACGGTTGGTCCCGCCGCTGCCCGTAATCGACGCTTCAGCTAGCCTTTGACGTCAGGAAGCTCGATTTTGATATCAGCTTCGTCTTTGCCAAAACCGCCAAAGTAATAGGCACCAAAGCCCACAACCGCCACGACCAATGCGCCGATAATGAAAGATGTTGCGTTAAAGCCGCCGCCATTATTTGCCATGCTAAGTCCCGTCATTCATTCGGTTTCAGGCGGCCACTTGGCGCACCTCATCCCCGTAACGGGTTAACAAATGAAAAGGTTCCGGCTTGGACCGAACTCCTCTAATCGTCCAGATCGGTTTCGAGCAGGCCTTTGGCGGCAAATCGGGCAACAGCTTCTGCCACACGATCAGCCGGAGTGCGCGCACCTTCGGGCGTTGCAGCCCATTCAGCGGCGGCGAGGATGGGCAGGCGGATCAGCCATACCGCAAACCGGGGCGGCAATGGCTCCAAACGACCAGTTTTGACACCCTCGCGATAGGCATCCTGGTATAGGCGCTCAAGCGCTTCCCGGTCTCTTGTCGCTGCATCAGCCAATGGCTGGAAGTCTGGAGAAATGCGTGCCTGGGCAAGCAGGTCATTTGCTTCCGCCGCGACCCGGTGGATTTCTGGTGCCGCAAGCGCTGCTGTCAGTTCGCCTTCCGCTAAAGCTTCAATTCGCTTTTCTGCTGGCGCGTCTGGTCCAACAGCCTCAAGTGCGTTCGTGGCTGCAGCCAGCGCTTCAGCCCGTGCTGAGCTGACAATTTCCGCCAGCACGTCAGCTTTGGCCTTGAAGTGATGATAATACAAACCCTTAGTCGCACCGACATTTGCCGCGATCTGGTCTATGCTGCCGGCGGCATAGCCATGGGTAGCGAACAGCGAAGCCGCTGCTGCCATTAATCGACGGCGCGCGTCCGATGCGCTGTCGTCTGATGTCATTTGGTTCGAATCGGTCATGTTAGCGGCATGCTAAGGACCGGCCCGCAATCCGCAAACGCCTAGCCTGTGGAAAGGTTTGACCATGGTGGCGCCGTCCGCTTGCCCAAGCTAGATTTGAATGACGAGCAAAGCGCCAACGGGAGAGAGCGCGATGAGCAACACATTATGGTTCCTGCCGTATTGGGCTTGTGTCGATATGTCGTTGAGCCAGTTCGACTGGATGCTCAACACTAGCAAGCGCGCTGACCAGGAGACAGGTGAATGAAACTCGCATCTTTGAATGAAGGCCGGGATGGCGCGCTTGTTGTCGTCTCCGATGATCTGACAAAAGCCATCCGTGCGGACAGGGTGGCGCGCACCCTACAATCGGCTTTGGACAATTGGGCGGCTGTGGAGCCAGAACTGCGCCGCCTTTCCGAGCAACTGGAATCCGACGAGGTTCCGGGCGCGATTGATGTCAGCGATCCAAGTGTTCTGGCAGCACCTTTGCCGCGCGCATACAATTGGTCGGACGGTAGCGTTTACCTGAACCATATGGAGCTTGTGCGGAAAGCCAGGGGCGCGGAAATGCCGTCCAGTTTCCTAGATGATCCATTGATGTATCAGGGCGGATCCGATGATTTTCAGGGCTGCCGCGCGCCGATCCTCATGTTGGACGACGCATGGGGCATTGATTTTGAGGCTGAGGTCGGGGTGATCTTGGATGACGTGCCAATGGGGGTGTCAGAAGCGGATGCTGGCCAGCACATCAAACTGGTGACGATCATCAATGATGTGTCGCTTCGACATGTTATTCCAGACGAACTGGGCAAAGGTTTTGGCTTTTACCAAGGCAAGCCCGCGACGGCATTTGCGCCCGTTGTGGTTACACCTGATGACCTGGGCGCGGCATGGGATGGCGGCAAGCTGATCGGGCCGATGCATTGTTGGATTAATGGTGGAGCATATGGACAGCCAGACTGTGGCATCGATATGAACTTCGAATTCCCACGCTTGATCGCCCACGCAGCCCGCACGCGCAACTTGGTCGCCGGGACGGTTATTGGCTCCGGTACGATTTCAAACCGGGACCGCTCAGCAGGGTCATCCTGCATCGCAGAAAAGCGGATGATTGAGACGATTGAAGAGGGTGCGCCTAAGTCCGAGTTCCTGAAATTCGGCGATAGTGTCCGCATCGAATTCAAAACGCGGGATGGTCACTCACCGTTTGGGGCGATTGATCAGGTGGTGAAAAAGGCTGGCTAGGCTGGATTTCTATTGGCTGCAGCCTATTTACTTGTTGCGTATTCAGGCGTTGGCCCTTATATGCGCGCAACTTCGCTCTATTCCTCACCGTCTTGCTTCAGGAGGGTCGCAGCCCCGTGACCGCTCGTATTCGCCGTTTTTTGTCAGACGTGCGCCCGGCGACTCCCTGCTTGGTGATGGACCTGGACTCTGTCCGGAATGCCTTTGAAGGCTTGGCCCAATCCCTCCCTCGGGCTGCGATTTTCTATGCGATGAAGGCCAATCCAGCGCCGGAAATCCTGCGTTTGCTGTCTGGACTCGGTTCCAGCTTCGATACAGCCTCGATCTATGAAATCCGGGATGCCTTGGCCGCTGGCGCGCGGCCAGAACGCATTTCATTCGGCAATACGGTGAAGAAGCAGTCAGACATCAAAGCGGCCTATGATTTAGGTGTGCGGCTGTTTGCCTTTGATTCTGCCGGTGAGCTTGAAAAGCTGGCTGAAGCAGCACCGGGCGCCCGCGTCTACTGCCGCCTGCATTTGGATTTCTCCAGTACAGCTGATTGGCCGCTCAGCCATAAGTTCGGCTGCTCCTTCCCAATGGCGAAGGAACTGCTGACCCAAGCTGGGGAGATGGGGCTCGACCCCTACGGCGTCTCCTTCCATGTCGGCTCACAGCAACGCGATGCAGGCGCATGGGATATGGCTGTCAGCCGGGCAGCGATGCTATTCACGGATTTGGCGGAGCAAGGCGTTAACCTGCGCATGGTCAATGTCGGCGGCGGGTTCCCAGCGCATTACCGCACTGATGCGGCACCACAGAACGCCCATTGTGAAGCGCTGATGCAGGCGATGCAGAAGCACTTCGGCAATCGCCAACCGGACCTGCTGGTTGAGCCAGGTCGCAGCATGGTCGCGGATGCAGGATTGATCCAAAGCGAGGTCGTACTCGTTTCGCATAAGCAGGAAGGTGGCCCACGCTGGGTTTATCTGGACGTTGGCAAATTCGGCGGCCTGATTGAGACACTGGACGAGGCGATCAAGTACCGCATGACCACAAGTCGTGATGGTGCCCCTGTCAGCCGCGCCATTATCGCTGGCCCGACCTGTGATGAAGTCGATGTGCTGTATGAGGAAACGCCCTACGAGCTGCCGGATGACCTAAAGCCCGGCGATATGGTCGAGTTCCTGTCTGCCGGTGCCTATACAGCCACATACTGCTCTGTCGGCTTCAACGGCTTACCACCGCTCAAGACATATTGCGTCTGATTGGCGAACGATTTCAGTTTGAAATACGTTATCCTAGCGATTGGGCTGTGTGGCGGCCTTCGGTCAGGACATTCCTATGCGCATAGCGGCAATCCTCAATAAAGACGGCGGCACGCTGAAAACTGAGGACCTTGGTTGGCTTTCAGGATTTATGCGGACAGCGTTCGAAGATGCAGGCCATATAATTGATATTCAGGTGATTCCGGGCGACGCGCTGGTCGAGACTTTGGAAACAACGGAGAATGATCCTATCGTTGATGCGATCATCGCTGGCGGCGGCGACGGCACTATATCGGCGGCGGCGGGCGCTGCATTTCGCAGCGGTAAAGCGCTGGGCGTTCTCCCTGCTGGAACCATGAACCTATTTGCCCGTGCACTTGGGGTGCCGTTGGAGCTTGATCAGGCCGTGCGCGCCCTGGCTCTCGCATCCCCTCGTGCTGTTGATATCGGTACAATGAATGGACGACCGTTCGTGCATCAATATTCTGTTGGATTGCAGGCCAAAGTGGTCAAGAACCGCAAGGTTTATGAATACAGCTCGAAGCTCGGAAAAATCTGGGCGAGTTTGAAAGCTTGTTTAAGCATCCTCCGCCGTCGCATAGCCTTCGCCGCTGAGATCATTTGCGACGGTGAGAGCCAGTCTGGTCGATTTTCCGTGCTTGCTGTTGCGAACAATGAATATGGCGTTGGTCACATGCCGTACCCCGATGAATTGGATGCAGGCGTTCTTGGCGTATATCAAACAGGCATTCTGACGCCGCTTCAAAGTGCGCGTCTTTCCAGTGACTTACTGGTCGGCAAATGGCGGGAAAACCCGGACCTCAAAGCATGCACAGCGGAAAAGGTCACCATTCGCTTTGCAAGGAACCGGCGGCGCGATCATGCACTGCTCGACGGGGAGCTTGTGGTGATTGAGGATGTGGTCGATCTCGAACTTCATAAAGGCGCGTTGCAAGTGCTCGCGCCGGCCCAAAGAGCATCATAGCCGCCATGGCCTTCAGTTTTCACGAAAGCTGGCTTGCCAGACAACTGCATACGCCGCTGGTGATGTTGCTAACGCTGCCTGCCGGAATTGCACTTGCGCTTTGGGCGATGGCGCCAATATTGGCGCTGCTAGAACGCGGCTATCTGGATAACCCCTATGCGATCCTGGGTTTCTCCTTTGACCCAGATACCGCGCGGAATGCACTTGCGGTCGTCGCCGGCGGCGCAATAACAGCGCTCTCCCTCACATATTCTTTGGTGCTGGTCGTATTCACTTTGGCGGCTGGAAACATTGGTCCGCGCTTGCTCAAGCGATTCACATCAGAGCCGGTTAATCAGGTCACAGCTGGGATTTTTGGCGGTACTTTTTTGTACTGCCTTGGGGTGATGGCTTTCATTGAGCCTGGATTCGCGCCAACCTTTGCGACATTGGGTGCCGGTATTCTGGCATTGGTTTCCGTTTTGCAGCTGATTTACTTCGTCCGACATGTCTCCACCAGCGTCATGATCGATGATGAAATCGCGCAGATCGCCAAACGCCTAACAGCTGCGCTGGAAGCCCATCGTGAGTCCTATCAGAAGCTGGACGATAAGCTTTCCGTAGATGGTTTTGATACTGATCTGAAAGCGCCGCGTGGTGGATATGTCGGCCAGTGTGATGAAGTGCAGTTGATTACTGTGGCTGCAGCTGCTGACGTCATTGTTAAGCTGACAGTCGCACCCGGCGAATTTGTGCTGGAAGGCGACGCTATCGCGACATTGTCGAAGTCTGTCGATGAAGAGACAGATGAAAAACTGGTCGGCCTGCTTGCCATAGATTCTGCGCGCTCGGCGGAGCGGGAGATTGAATTTTCGATTGATTTGCTGGTTGAGATTGCACTTCGGGCGCTGTCGCCTGGGGTCAATGACGCTTACACGGCGATTGCGGCGGCAGACAGCCTCTCCGCCGCCCTGAGTGACGTTGCCGGGTTAGAAGCGGCACAAACGGGTCGATGTGATGAGGACGGCGATCCCCGCCTGATCGTCCCCGGTCTCGCCTTTGATCAATTGACGGCGCGGGCGTTTCATCCACTGCGACGGGCGTCTGCAAACAATGTGCTGGTGGCACAGGCTATCGCTCGAGCGCTGACCCGGATGTACTTGTCAGGCAATGATGCAGCACGAGAGACCGTCAAACAGCATGCTGACCTGCTTCGGGAAGAGCTATCCAAAGCCAATCACCTGGACGTCGATGTGCAAAGCATTGACGATTTACTGCCTAGAGACGTGCGTGCAAAGCCTTCAGATGATGACGAAACTGAATCCTAAGGCAGGGTGGGGTGGTCTCTAGCAAACCGCTTCACTTCGTGACGCTCGGCCCAGCCGGTACAAACCATGAGCTAGCGACGGAGCGTTATATTGCATTCCATAAACTCGATGCACGCGTCCGCCTGATCGACGATTTCTTTGATGGCTTGCGGATGATGCATGCGGGGCAAGCGGATCATATGATCCAGGTTGCGGTGCACACGGATTGCGCCGATGTCGTTGCCAGAGCCCATTTCGACTTCGGCATCAGCATCATCGACACCTTCATTTCCCCAAGCAAAGACTTGGCGATTCTAACCCGCGCTGATGTCGCCGAGCCGCGCAGCCTGGCCTTACAGCCAGCCACGTGTGGCTACACAGATATCTCCCGTTGGCCAGACCATATCGCCGTTAGCTCCATAATGCGTATCGCAGAAGGGCTAATGGATGGAACCTATGAAAGCGGCCTGACGACACTTGAGATCGCACATCAAAACCCTGGGCGCTTTAGGATTGATGCGACAATCGAAACGGTTGATGACGCGTGGCTCGTATTTGGCAAATCCAGCGTCGCCAAGGGCAAAATCGTTGCTTGGCCGGATAGCCCAGGCGCGAAGATGATCCGAGGCTAACTGAATGTACTCAGCTTCACGCGAAGTTGGCGAGCGCCCCATTTGATTCAGCGAAAGCCATGTAAAGCGTCCGTGCCTTAGCGGCCATTGGGCCGGGCTGTAGCATGCGGTCCTCATATTGTGTGATCGGCTGGATTTTGTTGGCATTGCCGGTCCCGAAGATTTCGTCCGCCGTGTCTAATTCGTCAAAAGTGATGGTGCGCTCATCCAGCGGAATGCCATTTTCGCGGAACAGAGCAATCGTGCGCTGGCGGGTTATACCGTTCAGGAAGGCACCGTTTGTGACAGGCGTTGCGACCCGGCCATCCTTCACAATGAAAATGTTTGATGTTGAAAGTTCCGCCACATTACCGTTCGCATCACCAACCACAGCGGCATCAAACCCGCGGCCCTGGGCCTCACGCATCATGCGATGGACATTCGGGTAGAGGCAGGACGCTTTGGCATTGGTGGGTGCTGCCATCGGCGTTGGTCGGGTGCGCGTGGTGCGGCACACTTTGAAGCTGCTCGCAGGTGGTTTCATCGGGTGGTCTATCAAGGTGAGTACGAACTTCGTCGTGCTTGGCATCAGCCAGCCTTCGTCGCCGTAAAACATAGGGCGGACGTACAGCTCTGTCTCTTTCGGAAATCGCTGGATGCCATCAACAGCAATGCGCATGATTTCGGCTGCGTCTACAGGCGGCTCAAGGCCAAGGGCGTGGGCGGACTCAACGCAACGCTGACAATGCAGGTCTAAATCCGGGGCCAAGCCATTGAAGGCGCGGGCACCGTCAAATACGACCGTCGCCATCCACGCGGCATTGGTCACCGGACCAATGATTGGCGGATTGTCGGGGACCCATGCGCCGTCAATCCAGTTCAGTGGCTCAGCCATTCTGCGTCTCCAAGATGCGTGTGTTCGTAAACTTGAAGCTACGGCTCTGAGCGCGAGGCTGCAAGCTTTGCGACGGCCTGGGTACGCCATTGCAGCAATTGACCAGTGGCAGCAGCGAGTGGTTGATCGTGGAGCGCAGATTTCGGCCCCAGAAGCATATGACGCCTAGCTCTTTAGTCCCGGAGATTGATGGGTCGGATTTATTCTGAACCGATCAGGCTCTTCAGTCCAGACTTTGCAGACATATTCGAATGGGGTGAGACCTTTCAAGGTTTTTAGTCTGCGTGCGAAGTTGTAGGCGTTTACAAAGTCTGCGAGGTGG
>JBDQJI010000053.1:0-26866 GCA_040263875.1 Alphaproteobacteria bacterium | reverse complement strand
GATTGCCATGGCCCTGAACTCAACGCCGCGAAAGTGCCTCGGATTCAAAACACCCATCGAGGCCATGCTCGCCGAGCTTGGAAATGACGTTCAAATCAGGTTTGCTTGATCGCGTTGCGCTTCGCGTCGGAATCCACCGACGATTGTTTGCGATTTACCGGTGCCGGGCGGCCCTTGCACGGCCAAATCTTGCTCATGGATAGCGGCGGCGTGGACGATGGCGTACTGGCTCGCGTCTGCATCCATAACCAGCGGCGCTGGGGCGCCTGACCTATCCTCCAGCACGGTCTCGTCAGCGCTGCCGTCGCCTAGGTCGCCAAGTTGTCGCCCGCCGAGCAATCCAGCGATCAGAGGCCGCTGCTCCAGGGCTGCGTCACCCGGCCAGTTCTCAGGTGCCAGGTCATGGTAGATTGCGATATTGCCGAATGTGAAAGGTGCAAATGTGCCAAATCTGCGAACACGCCACTCTTTGCGCTGGGCAGCCATTGTGCTGACGGCATTGAAATAGGCTTCTGGCGTGGTGATGGCGCCTATACCGGTGTCGCTATCGTCCTCGGTTTGGAACTCCGGCAGGGCCATGCCGAAGTCCTGTTCAAGCTTCAGTCGGAGCGCTGCGTTTTCTTTGATGCCGCCTTGGCCAATAGTGATTTCGAACCGAATGCCCTTGGTTGTGCGTTTGCGCTCAATCCCGATTGGAATCAGCAGCAGCGGTGCCAGCAATGCTTTCTCGCTTGCCTTGGCTTCCCGCCATTCCAGGAATCCGAGCGCCAGATAGAGCGCGTCGACGCCTTTTTCTTCCCGCCAGCGCCGGGCCTCGGCAATCAAATTACGGCCACGTGCGTCCAGATCGTCCGCAAATAGCAGCGTCTGAATTGCATCGTCGGTGTGTTTGTCTGCTTGGTCCAAATCCCCTGCTAAGGGCAATTCATGACTGGGGCTAAGCTTGTTTTGCTTGGCCCATTCCGCCCGTGACATCAACCGCCCATGGGTCCATAGCGTCATGCCGATTTGGCTGCGCACGCGGTCCTTCAGCGCACGTTCGGCATTCCGGCGTTTTGGGCTATTGGGGTCGTCTTCCTCGATCTTTTCGATAGCCGAAAGGTAGGCTTCGTCAGTTGCTTTTGCAGTGCTAAGCGCGCTTTGGAATGCTGGGGACCGCTCATCGCTTGGCTCATCCTCTGGCTCCGGTAAGGGTGCTAAAAAGAAGGGTTTTCCATCTGCTGCAAGCTGGCCATACAACAGATCTGGCAATTCATCGACAATGCGGAGCTGCGCCTTTGCTCCGTCCCGGTGGGTAAAGTTCAGGAACCGGTTGCGGAGGGTGAGATCAAGCAGACGGGCGCGGAGGTCCGTCAGCTTCTCGCGCGCAGTGGCGACGGCTTCTTCCGGCAGGGGGGAGGCATCCAACATCCCCGCAGCCTAACGCGTCAGACGAACGCTGGGAACTGTAAAAGTTGTAATAAGGGCAGGTTGTTAGCCTACACGCCAGGTCGTTCCACCAGCACCGTCCTCTAGCGTGACACCCAGTGCTGTAATTGCGTCACGGATACGGTCAGCTTCAGCGAAGTCTTTGGCTTTGCGGGCGGCGGCGCGGGCGGCGATCAAACGCTCGACTTCTGCCGCGTCCACGTCTCCAGCACCTTCGCCAGCAAGCCATTCTTCCGGGTCATGACCGAGCACGCCGAGTAGCGCGCCTGCTGCTTCCAGGCTCGCGCGGTCTTCCGGCGTCTTTGCTGTACGCGCTGCCCGGAACAGGGCTGCAAATGCTGCTGGCGTATTTAAATCGTCCTCCAACGCCGCCAATACAGCGACTGGCGGATCGGCGGGCGTATCAGACTTCGGCAAAGCTGCGAGCGTTCGGTAGATGCGATCCAGGTTGGTTTTGGATTGGTCCAGCAATGCATCCGTCCAATCCAGCGGCTGGCGATACTGGGCGGAAAGCAAGGCCCAACGAATAGCTTCGCCCGGCGCTTCCTTCAATAGGTCGCGGGCCAAAAGCACATTGCCGATAGATTTGGACATCTTCTCCGCGTCCACATTGACGAAACCGTTGTGGACCCAATAGCGCGCCATCTGGTCTGTGCCATGGGCGCAACGGGATTGGGCGATTTCGTTCTCATGGTGTGGGAACTTCAGGTCAGCACCGCCGCCGTGGATGTCAAATACTTTGCCCAAATGCGCCGCCGCCATGGCCGAGCATTCCAGGTGCCACCCAGGTCGGCCATAACCCCAAGGACTGTCCCAGCCTTCTTGGTCGGGCCGTGACGGCTTCCAAAGCACGAAGTCTGCCGGGTCCTGTTTGTAGGGTGCAACATCCACCCGTGCGCCAGCGATTTGCTCGTCCCTGCTGCGGCGGGAGAGTTCGCCGTATTCAGCAAAGGATGGAACGTTGAACAGCACATGGCCATCGGCAGCATAGGCATTGCCGGATGCAATCAGCCTGGCCGCAAGATCAATCATTTCCTGGATATGATGTGTCGCGTGCGGGTCCATAGTTGGAGCCATAACGCCAAGTGCAGACATATCTTCTAAATATGCCGTCTCAAATTCTGCCGCTACTTCAGCCATCTTCAGACCGCGCTCTGCGGCGGCGGCCATCATCTTGTCGTCAATATCAGTGATGTTGCGAGCATACACCACATGATCTGCACCGAATTTGCGCCGAAGAATGCGGAACAGCAGGTCAAAAACCACTGCCGGGCGGGCGTTGCCGATATGGGCATAATTATAGACCGTCGGCCCGCACACATACATCGTCACGCGCTTCGGGTCCGCCGGAACGAAAGCCTCTTTCGTCTGGTTGATCGAATTGTAAAGCTGCATGATTTGAAGCATCCTGAGAGCTTGGGCAGCCGCTGTTATAATGCCGCTCTCTGTGAAGTCTACCGGGGGAACACGAATGTTCCATACAGTTTTGTGTGATCTGCTCGATATCGAGCTGCCTATACTCATGGGCGCGATGCAGGGTGCGGGCAAGCCAAGGCTTGTTGCTGCGGTGTCGGAAGCGGGCGGGCTCGGTGTGCTGCCGACTTATGGCGAGCGCGAAGAAGACCTAATCCGCCAGATCAATGAAACCCGCGCGATGACCGCCAAGCCTTTCGGCGTGAATATCACACCGCTTGGCGCTAAATTTACGGAGCGGCGGGCGGCTATCTGCATCGATATGGGCGTTCCTGTCGTGACGACGGGCTTAGGTGATCCTGGGCCGCGTGCTGTGGGAGATCTACGGAAAGCTGGAATTAAAGTCATTCCTGTCGTGCCGACCGTTCGCCATGCGCTTCGCTTGGAGGCTGAGGGCGCGGATGCGATTGTGGCTTCAGGGTCTGAAGCGGGCGGTCATGTGGGCGGCGTCGCAACGCTGCCGCTGGTGCCGATGGTCGTGGATGCCGTGAAGATTCCGGTGATCGCAGCGGGAGGGATCGGTGATGCACGCGGCTTTCTTTCTGCATTGGCCATGGGGGCGGTTGGAGCGCAGCTTGGCACGCGCCTGATCTGCACGGAAGAAAGCAATGGCGGCAATTGGTATGCGAACCAGATCATTGCGACCAGGGAAGAAGACACAATCGTCTCCAAAAGCTTGACGGGAAAAACAACGCGCGCCTTCGCCACGCCTGAAATCCGCGCATTCGAAACGGCCCGTACATCCGGTGCAGACGCAGATGAATTGAAGCGCCTGCAACGCATTGTCCGCCAGGGCCGCCACCAGGATGAGGATTATGCAGGACAGCATCAGGCTGTCGTGGGCCAAATTGCAGGCATGCTAAACGATCCATCCGTGATTAGGCCCGCAGGCGATGTCATCCGTGATATGATCCGTGAGGCAGCGGCGATAGCGTCTGGCCTTTCTGCACTGGCGACAAAGGAAGCATCATGACCACCAAACGCGTCATTCTGGAAATGGGCAGCGGTGCCGATCTGCATGGCGGCGACTACACCAAAGCGGCACGACGGGCGGTCGAGGATGCGCTCCGCCATAGCTCGTTGAGCTTCATCCGCACACTCGGGGTGGATAAAGACTCGTTGGAAGTGAATGTGACCATCGGCGTGCAACAGCCAGATAAGGTAGATGGTGAGGCGCTTAAATCCGCGTTTCCTGTCGGTCAGGTGAAAGTGACATCGGTGCTTGGCGGTTTGGATTCATATGATGAGGCGATCGGCGATTTTGCCGTCATCGCTGCTGCGGCCATTGAAGTCCGCATGCCTGCACGCTGAAGCCGATGGACCTCATCATAGAAAATGCCAGCCTTCTGGCGGCGGATGGTGCGTTTGTTGAAGCCGCTATCGCTATTGAGGACGGCTGCATAGCCCATATCGGCGACGCGCCCGCCAATGCCAAAGCGCGCTATGATGCCAAAGGCGCACTGGCGCTGCCCGGCATCGTAGATATCCATGGCGATGCGTTTGAGCGCCAATTAATGCCGCGTCCCGGCGTTAGTTTTCCAATGGATATGGCACTAGATGAAACCGATAAACAACTCGTCGCGAACGGCATCACGACGGCCTATCACGGCGTCACATTATCCTGGGAGCCAGGCCTTCGCAGCGCTGATGCATGTCGCACGTTCATGGCTGCATTTGAACGCCTAAAGCCAGACTTTATCGCCGATACCCGTCTCCACCTTCGTTTCGAGACTGCGAATGTGGATATGGTGGAGGAAGCGGCAGGATGGATTGCGGCAGGCCGGGTTGATTGCATCGCTTACAATGATCACTTGCCGCACATCCGTCGCTATATGGGCGACGACAATAAGATGAGCGTCTACGCCAACCGCTCTGGCCTTTCGCTCCCCGAATTTCTGGACCTTGTGCAGCGTGTGTCCGTTCGTGCGGAAACTGAAGGTGCGACCGGAACCGCGCGCTTGGCAGAGGCTGCGCGGGCGAGCAATACGCCCCAGCTTTCCCATGATGACGCCACACCGGCGGACCGTGAGCATTTTCACAGCCTTGGCGCGCGTATCGCTGAATTTCCCATGGGCGATGTGACGGCGGCAGCGGCGAAAGTACTGGGTGATCCCATTGTGCTGGGCGCGCCCAATGTTGTGCGCGGCAGCAGCCATACGGGGCTGCAATCGGCAGCTGAATCCGCTGCGAAAGGCCTCTGCGATATCCTGGCGAGTGACTACTACTATCCGGCCCTGCTCCACGCCCCGTTCATTCTGTCCCGGGATGGCAAGCTGCCGCTGAGCGAAGCGTGGGGGCTGGTATCGACCAATCCAGCTCGCGCACTTGGGCTTGACGACAGAGGTGTTCTGGCGCCCGGCAAGCGCGCAGATGTCGCGATTGTCCAGAATGGCACCAACCCGTCGCTTGCGGCGACGATTTCGGCTGGTCGGATGTGTTCGTTCGGCTAATTGACCGGCTGCACCGGCAGGCTTAACGTTTCTCATCAATATATTTTGGAATGGAGCCGAACATGGCTGAAGCATTTATTTTTGCAGGCGTGGCTGGGTATGTCGGTCGGCCTGATGCGACGGGCGCAGTTGGTGTATTCCGGCGCGCTTCAAAAGGTGGCGAGTGGAGCCATGTGTTTGGCGATCATCCTGCTCATACCGTTTATGTGCATCCGGATGACCCGAGCATTGTCTATGCTGGCACCACCAGCGGTGTGTGGCGCAGCACAGATTCTGGCGCTTCTTTCCAGAAGGCAGATTTCCCAGATGCCGATAAGCAAATCTGGAGCTTCCTGGCCATTGAAGGCCATCCAGACCGGATTTATGCAGGCGGCGCGCCGATTGACGTATATCGTTCCGATGATCGCGGTGCCACATGGGCGAAATTGCCGAACCCAGGCATGCCAATGCGATGCAAAGGCCCGTTTGAGCCGCGCGTGATGCGTATGGCCCAGCGCCCTGGCCGCCCGGATGAAATTTACGCTGCATGTGAAATCGCTGGCACGATGCACACGACTGACGGCGGCCAAACCTGGACAGACACCAGCGATCATATGGTCGAGCTATCCAAACTGCCGCATCTTCAAAGTCAGATCGTACAGAAGGAAACCTGGGCGGAAGGCATGCTGGATTGTCATGCCGTCGCCATCGCTCCCGCCAAGCCGGATGAGCCCATCGTGGCGCTCCGCAAAGGTCTGTTTAAGACCGACAATGCTGGCAAGACTTGGAATGATATGGAAGTCGGCCGTTATTCACCAACCACCTACGGTCGCGATATCAAGGCCTCGCCCCATGATCCAGCGACGCTGTTCGCCGCACTTTCGGTCTCAGCCGCGAGCCATGACGGCGGCGTGTATAAATCGACGGACGCTGGCGAGACCTGGGCGCGCTTCGACAAGGTGCAAGTCCACGGCACGATCATGAATATCGGCCTCTCGAAAAGCCTGCCGGACCAAGTTGTCATCGGCGCCCGTTATGACGGCGAAGTCTTCATGACCCAGGACGGCGGCGATAGCTGGAGCGAAATTCGCCTGCCCGGCGATGTCCAGGACATCTACGCGATAGCTTGCTCATAGGGGCAGTTAGGCAATCTTGATCTCTGTCCCGGCTTCGCCCTGCTCAAGGCGTGTTGCGTGCAGAGAAACCAGCGGGTCGCCTGTGTTGCTGGCGGCGAGGCGGGTTATGATTGCTGCACCGGCTTCTGTATCCAAGGTCTCGTAAGCTTCGCGGTAGGCCTGGATGTCCTCGTCGCTGAGCGTCGTTTCCTGGATTGGCTCAAATGTTGGCACGCCGATGGTTTTGCCGCGCAGCATGAGGGAGCCAATGGGCCGGAATTGAATGTCCTGGCAGCCCACGACTGTTGTGCCTGAAATACAGATGCGTGTGCCCAGTTGCTTGTTGGCGGCTTCTAGGCGGGCGGCTGTGTTAATTGCGTCGCCGTGGGCGGTGTAATCAAACCGCTTGGTGCCGCCGAAATTGCCGACAATCACCGGGCCTGTGTTCACGCCAATCCGCGTAATGCCGAGCGGTACGCCCTCAGCCTGCATCCGCGCGACGAACGCTTGTGCGAATTCATCCATCGCCAGCGCGCACTTTACGGCCTGCGCCTGATGGTCTGGCATTTCTACCGGTGCATTGAACATGGCATGCACTGCGTCCCCAACGATCTTGTCGACGGCACCGCCGTGATCCATGACGATGGAACACATGCCATCCAAATAGCCGTTCAGCGTGCTCACCAGAACATCCGGTTCCATGCCTTCGGTCATGGAGGTGAAGCCTTGTAGGTCTGTGAACAGGAACGTCATCTCGCGGTATTCACCGCCAAGCTTCAGGCTACTGGGCTCGTCGGCCAATTGGTTCACAAGTTGGGGCGAGAGATATTGGCCGAATGCATCCCTGATCTGGCCTTTCTCGCGTTCCGCTCGCGCGAAGGCCATTGCGGCAGCAAGCCCGGCTGAAAGCAAAACTGCTAAGACGGGGAAGGTGGCATCCACCAGTAATTGTTCGTGGCTATAGGCGTACCAGCACCCGCCAAGCCATCAAGCAATGGCGACTGCAACCGCTGCACCGCCCCAACGCGCGCCGCGCTTGGCAATAAGCCACACGGCGATCAGCGCCAGGAATGCTGAGCCGCCGAGTTCAGCAGGCGTTGTCCATACGGGGCGCGTGAGGCCATCGCCAAGGATGATCTGCTCCAGCACCTGGGCATGGAGATTGACCCCAGGTTCGATCGGGTTGAGCGGTGTTGAACGCAAATCTACAAGGCCAACTGCACTAAAGCCCATCAGTACGAGATTACCGCGGAGGCGCGGCAGCAGATCAGGGTTGACGCCTTCACCGTCCATGATTTCCCAAGCTGGAATGGTGCGGGCAGGCATGTGATCTGTGTAATGCACCCAGGTCTGGCCATCGCGCTCCACTGGAACCTGGACCCGTCCGACCCTAAGTGTATTCACGCTCGCAGGCTCGCCCATGCCCTGCGCGGCAGACTTGGAGCGGATGCCGATGGTGTCCGCGCCCTGTGCGACACGCAGCATTTCTACGATCAGCGAAGGGTATATTTGACCATTCAGCGCTGCCAGCAAGGGGACGCGGCGGATCACTTTGTCTGTTTCTGAAACCACGCTGAAGCTGCCATTCCCGATGGCAGCGTTTTCAAGCGCCGGCAGGTTTGTGACAGCGCCAGCGTAGCGGTGCAGGCTGTTCACAGGATTGTCGCCAATGACAGCGATACCCGCCCGCAACGCAGGACTGGCGTTATTGTTGGTGCCGTGCAGCCCGAAGCTGGAAACCACCCGGGCTTCTGTAAACGCAGTTGCGAGTTCGGCGTCATAATCCGGCCAGGGCTTTTCCTCCCCTGCCGACGCTTCAACAAGGCCATCCGCTTTCAAGCTTTCCAGAAGCTGGGTGGGGGATGTTCGGTCAGGCTCTGCGAACACGATATCAAGGCCGATGGCGGCAGCACCGTGTTCGTGCAGACGATTGATTAGGTGGGCGACTTTCCGGCGTGGCCAAGGCCATTGGCCGTGGCGGGCAAGCGTCGCTTCGTCAATATCAATGACGCGAACGGGGGCGGCTTTATATTCGCGGGGCTCAGCTTGCTGGTAGGCATCAAAAACTGCCAAGCGTGCTGCCTGAAGTAATGGAGCGTCCGCAACCCGTAAGCCGGTGACAACCGCAAGTATAATACAGGCGGCGAGGCCACTATGGCGGACAAACCGGGTGCCGAAGGCATTCCATTTGGTCAACATGGCGGTTCCTGACATAGGGATTGCGGGGTTTTAGCGACGTGCATCGCGGTGTCAGGCTTTTGTATTAGTCGGGCCTTAAGGAACAATGCTTATCAAACAAGCAATCTAATCACGATGCTTGGAATGGTCCGGATGGCCCAAGGGCGAGAAAATCTTAAGGCTTTGTCAGCGAAAGCCGGTGACGTCATATTCAGCGAGGGTGACCCCGGTGAGTATGCCTATATTATCGAGAGCGGTCGTGTTGGTATAAGCATTACGCGGAATGGCACTAAGATTTCACTGGCTGAGTGTGAAGCCGGCGAGCTTTTTGGCGAAATGGCGATTATTGATGCGAAGCCGCGATCTGCGACGACGACGGCGCTGGAAGACTGCACGTTTCTGTTGATCACAAAAGGGCAGCTCGCGCGCCGGATCGCACAGGCCGACCCCATTCTTCGGATGTGCCTAAACGTTATCCTTGACCGTTTCCGCTCGACAATTGACCGCCTTCAGGAACTCGATCCTGAAACGCCAACAAGCATCAAGTCGATGGGGCGCAGCCCAGTCATGATTGAGGCTGAACCTGATTCAGGTTCCGCCATCGAAGATATTAAGCTGGAGCAAGACTTAGAACGTGGCATCAAAGCGCGCGAGTTTGAGCTGTTCTATCAGCCGATTGTTGATCTGAAGTCTGGTGATCTGGCTGGATACGAATCACTGGTGCGTTGGTTCTACCCAGATCGCGGCATGGTTCCTCCTTTAAGTTTTATTCCAACCGCTGAGGCCAGTGGCCTAATCCTGAAACTGACGCAGCTCTGCCTTGAGCAGGCGACGGCAGCACTATCGCGGTTTGAGGGCGCGCGCCTTTCAGGCGGCGGTGATGTGCGTCATGACATGTTTGTCAGCGTCAATGTTTCCGGCCGTGACTTTGCAGAGCCGGACTTTGTGCAGAACCTGATGCGGATTGTTGGCGACGCTGGCGTGAATCCCCGGCGGATGAAGCTGGAGATCACGGAAAGCGTGTTGATGGAGAACCCCGAACGCGCGATCGAAGCACTTAGGGAGTGCCGCATCAAGGGTCTTAGCATCGCGATTGATGATTTCGGCACCGGGTATTCCAGCCTTGGTTATCTGCACAAGTTCCCAATCGATACCCTGAAGATCGACCGCAGCTTCGTGATGGCGATGCATGACGACCAACGCAGCATGAAGATTATCCAATCCGTGCTGCGCTTGGCAGAGCAATTGCGCATTCCTGTTGTCGCTGAAGGTATTGAAACTAAGCGTGATGCTTCGGTTTTGAAGGATCTCGGCTGCGAGTTTGGCCAAGGCTATCTCTTCGCCAAGCCGCTCTCGATTAAAGATGCAGACGGGCTGATCGGATCTTGGAAGCGCCCAAGCCCGCGGAATATTCAGTTCAAGCAAGTCAGCTAACGAATACACCCACCGATAAACTGCGAAGAATAAGGGTGATTAATATGCGAAACGGCCTTTTGGCAGCCCTTACGGGCGCAAGTTTTCTGGCGGCCTCCATGGCGGGCTCTGCAGCACTGGCTGAACGCCCGAAAGTGGGCGGGGTTGATAAAGTGCAGATGCAGGCCGAGGCCGTATATCAGTCCTCCGCACGTCCGCTTGTGAATGGCGCTGAGGTGATCTTTGAGGATCGGCTGAAGACTGGCCCGGGTGCTCGTTTACAGTCGACTCTGGTTGACGGCACGCAGCTCACGCTCGGCGAAAACGCCAGCCTCGTCGTTGATGAATTTGCCTATGACCCAAGCAAGGAAGGCGGCAAGCTTTCCTTGGATGTTGTCCAGGGCGCATTCTTGTTCGTTGGCGGTAAGATTGAAGGTCGGACCGGCGGCAATGTCGCGATCAACACACCCGTCGGCACACTTGGTGTCCGCGGCACAACAGTTTGGGGTGGCGCGATTGACGGTGGATATGGCGTTCTGGTGCTAGACGGTGAAGTGACGGTTGAGACCACGAGCGGCGCTGTGACCCTAAAGAAGGGCCAAGCCACGATGATCTACGACCAAGACTCCCCACCTGATTTTCCACATGTTTGGTCGAAAGAGAAAATCGACGAAGCTGTGAAAACAATCAGCTTCCAGTAAGCGTCACTGCTTCCTGATTGCCATTACGGCCCGCAGGCACTGCTTGCGGGCCGTATTGCGTTTCGGGATGTTATTCTGCTGCCGCGATGCGGTCTAGCGTCGGCTGGCGGAGACGGCGTTTCGTCTCTGCATAAGCCGCCTGGTCCAGTGCTGTGAGCGCTTGGGCCGCGTCTGCAATGGCGATGTCGAATGCGCCAGCGTCAACGGCCTGATCAAGGTAGCCAATAGTGGCGGCCGCTTCAGGATTGTAAAGTTCCGCCTGTATGACAGCGCGCGTGACAGCGGTTTCCTCTAGCCGATCCCGTGCCAATTCAAGGCCGGTGATGGGCAGGGCGAGGCCAATGCGTGTTTCGTTCAGGCCAATCGTGAAGTCACCGCGAATGCCGATGCGTGTATCACCCGTCAGCAGTAGCAATCCACCCGCCGCAACGCTGTGGCCTGTGCAGGCAATAATCAGCGGCGCTGGCAGTAAATACAGGCGCTTCAGTAGAGCCATCCCAGCGTCGCGCATTGCTGCTTTGGCTGCTTCATCATCACCACGGATGATTTTCAGATCGAACCCACCGCAAAGAACGCCGGGCCGCCCTCGGATCACGACGGCCCGTGCGCCCTTAGCCTCCGCCGCATCCAGTCCTGCGTTTAGGCCAGCGGACATGGCGGGTGCGAGTGCGTTCGCCTTGCCATCGTCCATTGTGAGTGTCGCAATGCCGTCCTTGATCGAAACGCTGACTGGGTTGCTCATCTTAGAAATTTTCCACCCAGGGGCGGACGTCGATTTCTGATGTCCAGCTTGAGCGGTGCTGTGCATGCAGCATCCAGTAATTGTCAGCAATGGCGTCTGGGTCTAGCCACTTATCTGGGTTCTCAGGATCATGCTGGCGATAATCGGTGCGGTGATCCGCGCGGATGCCGCCATCAATGACCACATGGGCCACATGAATGCCCTTCGGCCCAAATTCCCGCGCCATGGAATATGACAGCGCGCGCAGGCCAAATTTCCCGACAGCAAACCCAGCAGAGTTCGCGTAGCTTTTGACGGATGCCGTGGCACCCGTGAATAGGATCGTGCCTTTGCCCTTGGGCGTCATGATCCGGGCTGCATCCCGACCGACGATAAACCCGCCGAGGCAGCTAATCTGCCAAGCTTTCTCAAAATCATTGACCTCGATATCCAGAATGCTTGCACGCACGCGGCCACTGGCATTGAAGACAACAACATTGGGCTCACCCATGTCCTGCTTAACGGCATCAAATAGCGCTTTGACAGAGGCCTCGTCCGTCGCATCACAAGCGAAACCTTTGGCACCATCAATGTCTGCTGCAAGACCTTCCACCTTTGAAAGCGTGCGGCCAGCCAGTGCTACTTTGAAGCCTTCGCGGGCGAAGCGTCGGCCAACGGCGGCACCCATGCCGGGACCAGCACCAACGATCAGAATGACGTCAGACATAAGATTGCTCCTTAACGGATGAAGTTCTTCACGTAGTCAGCGCCAAGGCCAACTTTCTCGAAGTGCTTGGCATAGCCGTCTATCCGGGTGAACACGTCGGCATAGCCTTTGGTGTTCCCGTCCACGTCACAGTAAATGAGCGCGCCAGTATTGTGGAACAGCGTGATACTCTCTTCCACTTCAGGTAAGGCTACGAGGGTATGAATATCGCCCGGTGGCTCAAATATGTATGAGCCTTCCGTTGCGACCCAATCATGCTCCAGATAGCGCCATCCGCCTTTAATAATGAAGCCATGCACCGGGGCCGGGTGGCGATGGCACGAGACCACGCCATCGCCCCTGAATTTGGAAAGGTGCACCCAATAACCCTGGCTCGCATTCAGACAAAGCGGGCGAGACCAGCTATAGGGCGTCATCTGCATCCAGAGCCGTTCGTCATCGTTTGCGAACGCGTCCTGGATGAAGATTTCATTGAGCGCATAAGGGCTCGTCGGCCCCCGGTAAGGAATGAGCTCTTCCTTCTGATCCGCCGCTTTGTCCAGCATTGTGCAGTCCTTATTTTAGTGTCAGTTCAACTTTGCCTTCAGGGCCAAAGTCAGCAATTGCTACGGTCGGGCCTGGGGCAGGGATAACGCCTGTGCAGGATCCGGTTGTGATAAACTCGCCCGCCTTCAGGCCAACGCCCTTGCCAGACATATGGTTGGCAAACCAAACAACGGCATTAATAAGATCGCCTATCATCGCTTCGCCTGTGCCGCGACCAGCTTCGGCACCATCGAATGTCAGCACGACATCTTGTTTGACCGTATCGATGCTTTTCCAGTCATCATATTCAGCGCCGATAACAAATCGGCCAGTGCCGCCGTGGTCAGCAACAAGTGCCAAGGGGCCAAGGCCATGGTCTGGGCCAAGTCGGCTCAACGGGACTTCCATGCCAATGATGAGGGAGCCAATAGCGGCCTCAATCTCGGCACGGGTATAGTCTTTGTCCCGGGCTGGCAGGTCTGATTTCAAGCGGTAGGCGTATTCGCTTTCGATGATCGGACGGTTCAGGTCTGCGAAGGTGTATGTGGTGGCACCCGTATCAACATTGGCGGCACGGATGTAACCGACAAAAGGCTGGCTCAAGCCAAGCGCCTTCTGGGGTGCAGTTCCTGTCGCGCCAATTTTCCAGCCGCCGATTTTTGCTGTATTGGCTGCAATAATCGCGTCATTGATAGCGATGGCCTCAGCTTCGTTGGCTGGGGTGCAGTCTTTTGGCAGGCCAGGGATCGGTGATCCGGCTTCCCACGCATCCATCAACAGTTTCGCCGCTGTAGCAGCCTTATTATCACCCATGGGAATTCGCGCCTTTTCTATGCTTGATTTTGATGTTGTCCGGCGATTCCGCCAGTTGACGACAGCATGTCCTGTGGAACGCTGCCTGTCACTATCTCGAACTGTTGATAAGGCTCAGGTGATGATGGGCAGAACGTCAATCTTGTAGCTGTGTTGCAGTGTGCGGCCATGGCCGGGATCGACCAGCCGCATGGTGAACGCATCGCCGCCTGCAATGCCGCCGATCACGGGGATGGTGCCACAAAACAGCGCCGTGCCGACAGCAAGGCTTCCGCCGTTTGTATAGCGTTCGATCAGGTCCTCCGGGCGTCGGCATGCAGACAGGGGACCGCGTTGATATTCAACGGTAACACCGCCGCGATCTTGGTCGGCCTCCAGGGCGATGTTGTCCCAACCCGCAATCACGTCTTCCAACCGCCATGCTTGGGCGGAGACGGGCTTTGGGCATAGCTGCTTGGATAATGGGATTGAATAGGATTCGGCATCCCGGTCAGTGTGGTCCGAGCCAGCGGCGACAATCATGCCGCTTTCCGTTCCAATCACGACCGCTTCAACTTCCCCAGATCCGCCGGCACCGACAGTTTGTATCACGCTACCTTGGGTCAGGAGATCACGGCCAACCCGGTAGAAAAGCGGCGTTTCGGAAGGGCCAGGTACGCCAATTTCCGCCAATTCATCTATATGATGCTGAACCGCGGCGGCGTCGCGCCCGGTCCATCCGCCGATAACGACCTGTTCAATATCCACATCGACGACTGTCATTGCGCCCGATAGTTCCGCCACTTCAAACCGCATGCTGCTTCTCCTTGGCTTGCATAAGCCGCGAGTTAGGGCGATCACAGCCGCTGATGCAAGCCTCTTGGCATTGGACTGTTCTCATGGCCCGAACCATTTTCCAGATCACAGCCGCATTCATCGGCCTGGCGCTGCTCTCCGCCTGCGCCGCGCCGACGCTGGCACCGCCGGGCGCTCGACCTGGCAAGCTGGAGATCACCAGCCGCTTTGTTATCACAGCGGATGGCTTGCCCCTACCGCTGCGCTCCTGGAAGCCAGATGGGCCACCCAAAGCGATAGTCCTTGGATTGCATGGCTTCAATGATTACAGCGGCGCGTTTCGTAGTGTTGGCCCAAAATTGGCGGCTGCGGGAATAGCGCTCTATGCCTATGACCAGCGCGGCTTTGGGCAAGCGCCGCATGCCGGGCGCTGGGCCGGTAGCGCGCGGATGCGGCAGGATGCGATTGCGATTGCCAAAGCGTTGAAAGCCGATGCGCCAGATACGCCCCTATACCTGCTTGGCCTGAGCATGGGCGGTGCGGTCGCAATGACGGCACTGGCCGACGCTCCGGATGCAGCGACAGGTGCTATCCTCGTTGGTCCGGCAGTGTGGGGGCGGGATCATATGCCGAGCATCATGTCCGCAACTTTGGACGCCTTCGCACGCATAACCCCAGGCTATCCGCTGACGGGGGAGGGTGTGCGCATCACGCCAACAGATAATATCGCCGAACTCCGCCGCATGGCCCGAGACCCAAACGTCAGAAAATCCACGCGGGTAGATATGCTCTACGGCCTCGTGAACCTAATGGGTGAAGCACAAGCCAGTGCGGCCAACCAACAAACGCCGCTGCTGCTGCTCTACGGCCTAAAGGATGATCTGGTGCCGAAAGCACCAACCCTGCGGGCGTTGAAGGCTTTACCGACCCTGAAAGGCGGTATCCCACACCGCATCGCCGTATATGATAATGGCCGCCATATGCTTCTGCGGGACAAAGCCGGCGCCCGCGTCATTGCCGATATTGCCGCATGGGTCACCGCCCCAACGGCTCCACTGCCTTCCGGCCAAGACCAAAATGCGCTGAAACGCTTACAGGAAGCAGCTAAGGACTAGGCATTGTCCGTCCCCAACAAAACCCCTTGGCCTCCCGCCCCGCTTAGGCTAGTGTCCCGCCACTTCAGCACCCATAGCTCAGCTGGATAGAGCGCTGCCCTCCGAAGGCAGAGGTCTCAGGTTCGAATCCTGATGGGTGCGCCAACGTCTTTTGCGTAGCAAACGACGGAAGCTTGGCAAGTGTAGCATTCGGCCGGCAGGCTTTTGCGCAAGCAAACGCCGAGACGGCGTTCGATGTTTCTTGGCTTGAGCGCTCCAACGTCTTTTGCGTAGCTAACGACAGAAGCTCCCTCTTTGTAGCAATTCTATTGGCAGGCTTTTGCGTGTGTGAACCCCGAAAGGGCGCTTGATTGGCTTCCGCCTGGGCAGGCCCTCACGCTCTCACGCAGTCAATTGGCCAATGTGACAGACAGGCTCTGGCAGCAAATCTTGCTGGCCTGTTGGGTGTTTGCGAATTAGGTATATTCCAGCAACGCTTTTCCGCGTGGAAGCCTATTGGCAAGAATGGAGACGTTTATGCGGGCTTACGTCGCTATCGGCGCAAACCTGGGAGATCGATTGGCGACTTTGCGTGCAGCGATTGATGCACTTGCAAAGGCAGAGAAGCTTTTGGTTCAAGCGACCTCCCCCCTTTATGAGACTGCCCCAGTTGGCGGACCAGAGGAGCAACCTAGCTACCTGAACGCCGTCATTCAGATTGAGACGGAACGGTCCGCACATGACCTGCTGGACTTTTTATTGTCCGTTGAGCGAGAGAACAACCGGACGCGTGATGTCCGCTGGGGGCCGCGTACCCTGGACCTAGATATTCTGTTCTATGGGGGCCTGGTTACTGCAGACAGCAGGTTAGAGGTGCCACATCCGCGCCTCCATCAGCGGCGGTTTGTACTGCAGCCATTAGCAGACATTGCGCCAGATCTTATGCATCCTGCCTTGGGCAAAACTGTCGCTGAATTATTGGCGGCCCTGCCGGATGACGACATTGATGATATCGTTGTGTTTATGGATGAATGGAGTGCGGCCCCTTGTCTTTAATATCGCCAGACTTTCTGTTGCCGATTTGGGAAGAGCATCGGGACGCCATCACCGCACCCGTGCGCGCGTTCGACTTCCCGGCTTTTGGGCAGAGCTTTACTGACCAAGCGTACCAGATGGGCGTGATCAACCTTTCGAAGGATAGCTCTTACCGGGAGAGCCTTTCACTGTCCGTCGAACAAGCAGTTCGGCGCGGCAAGCGCATGGCGTTGGATGGGTGCAGCATTATTGATATCGGCGCTGAATCAACCGGCGTCGGTACAGCCAGGGTGGATGCTGATGGGCAAAATTCAATTCTGCTGCCGGTCATTCGAGAACTCGCCGCAGAGAAGATTTTGGTGTCTGTGGATACCTATCTGCCGGGCGTGGTTGAGGCGAGCTTGGAAGCGGGCGCTGGCGTCGTCAATTTGACCGGGCGGAATGATGATCCTGCATTCTATCGCATGATCGCAAAGCATGATGCTGGCGTGATCCTCTGTTACACGCCCGGTGAGCATGGCCGATCTGAGGTTGATCCACCAACGCGGGACGAGTTAATCGAAGCGCAGATGGACTATCTTCGTCGCGCTGCAGAAATCGCTGCTGCTGCCGGGGTGGAGCGTATTTGGGTCGATCCAGGCATGGGGATTGGCTACTACCACGCGCTGCCAGATGGGCCTCGCCGTATCCGCCATCAGGTGGAAAATACGTTGCAGGCCTTCCGTTTCCGCACGCTCGGCTGGCCCGTATGCATCACTATGGCATCCCCAGTTGCAATGTTCGGTGAGGAAGTTCGCTCTGCTGAGACGTGCTTTGCAACGCTTGCGATGTTGAGCAAGGTAAACCTCATCCGCTCCCATGAGGCCGGGCGCGTACAGCCTGTGCTGGATACCCAGGATATTCGCCTGGATCTGGCATGACGAAAATTGCGCTGGTGACTGGCGGCGGCCTACGGATAGGTAAGGCGGTTGCCAGGGCGTTGGCAGATGCGGGTTATGCAGTTGCCATCCACTATAATAACTCCAAGGACAGCGCTGCGGCTTTGGCGAGGGAGATTACAGGCGCTGGCGGCAAGGCCGCGACGTTAGGCCAAGATCTGGCGGATATTGCGGGTTCTCAATCACTGGTCGCTCGTGCGGCAGAGCTGATGGGCGGCCCAATTTCTCTGCTCATCAATTCAGCCTCTCTCTATCAGGCTGAAAGCTTGGAGGAGCTCACCCCAGAACAATGGCAGCTCATGACGAATGTGAATGCTGCAGCGCCTATTTTTCTGATGCAGGCTTTTGCCCGTCAGGCCCCTGCTGGGGCAGCTATTGTGAATATGCTGGATACACAGCTTAGAGCGCCATCATCCCGCACGTTCAGCTATTTCTGCGCCAAGGCGGCCTTGGAAACGGCGACGAAAGTGGCGGCCCTAGAGTTAGCCCCCAAAATCCGTGTGAACGGTGTCGCACCTGGCCTCGTTCTGCCAAGCGGAGACCAGACTGAGGCAATCTTTGCTGAACGACAGGGCTTGACCCCATTGGGCGAAGGCTTAGGCGTCGATGATATCGCGGATGCCGTACTGTATCTCGCCAGCGCGCGGCACGTGACCGGCGAAATCATAACGGTTGATAGTGGTCAGCATATGATTGGGTTTAGTAACGCTGACCTACCTTGGCGGTCACACTAAGGGCAGCCCATTGTGCAGGCTTGATCAGCAATGGCTTTGTGCCAGCACCGATTGCGGTCTGAACTTCACGGCAATTGATGCGACGTTGCTAAGCAATAATCTGGGCTAAGCAATAATCTGGCGAATGCGCTCAACTCTGTCATTTGGACCTTGGGTGATACAGGTCTGCGAAAGAGCTAAGCAGTTGCGCCAGTGATGGGCGAGGGCGGACCGAACTGACGGTTTTCAGGATCCTCCGCCACCCATGCCCGATGCTGCGCCTCAATCTGCTCAACGATGGGGATTAGATCAGAGGGGTCGCCAGCTTTAAGGCGGTCAGCCTTGTCTGACTGGTCAGAGGCGGTCCAGAGGTGGATGAGGTTGGCGATCATCTGATGTGTTTCGGGATGGCTTTCTTGGCCTAATGACAAGTTAATAGCCAAGGCTGACGCCATGTGTTTTGCCGCACGAAGCACGTCTCCAGCATTCGCAGACATGACCGCAAGGTTATTTTGCCTTGCCGTCGTTTCGGGGTGCCGCATACCGCGCAATGCTTGCGTGATCCGGGCGGATTCTTCCTTCGCATCTCGCTCCTTGCGAGCTAAATCGACGTCGCCAGTCGCCTGTGCCCAATCGCAATAGATTGCGCCAAGATTACCGAGGCGAATGGCATACTGTGTTGATTTTATGCCATAAGTTGCCTTGGCTATGTCTGCAGCGCGAGTAGTAAAGTCGACTGCCTGAGCGTAGTCTTTTTGCTGCCAATGCAGCGTTCCAATATTGGAAAAAGTGATAGCAAGCAACGGATCGTCGGGCCCCAAGATTGCTTCTTTTATTTCCAACGCACGGGTATAAGCAGCCTCTGCCTCGTCCCTTGTCGCTTCATGCTCTGCCAGGCGGCCAGCTAGGTTGTTAAGGGCGTTAGCGATCTCTATTGGGTCATCTTTATAGATGATTTCGCCAATCTCAACCGTCCGTCGCAACAGTATGGTTGCTCCGTCGAGATCACCACGCACGTTGAGGTAAAGCCCGGATTCGTTGATGACAAAATTCAATGCTTTGCCAATATTTCCGGCTTCTGGGTCCAGCGGTAGCAGAGACATAACATGCGGCGCCAAGCGAGAATGGAGAGGCTAATGTGCTGGGGTACTGACATCGTCTGTCGGCATAAATCTGCGGATCATCAGCACAGCGGCCTCTGACCACTTTGCATACTGTTCTTCGCTCAACAGATCGCGGGCGATGTCGCCCAGGAGGCGATGCAGGATTAGGGTTTTGCCCCAGCCTGGGGCATCTCCAATGCGCACTAGAGAGTAGGCTGATAGCGCTTTTATGACCTCAGCGCATCTTACTTCATCAGCGAGAGCTTGCTTTGGTGGCTCCGGCAGAACCTCTGTGTGGCTCGCGCACGCTTTCAGCATTTCTAGCTCTACCCCATCAGGGGACAAGAATGCGCAGATGTTTAGGCTGGCCAGGGCTGCTGCGCCGTTTGGGCGCTCGCTGACGGCTTCCAGGGCGGTGCGGAAGGTGGCGTAGAGGCTTTTGTCATAGGCGCCGGGCAGGGCCTTGGGCGCCTGGTCCAACATTTGGATTAGCCTGGCCTCATAGGTAGCGAACGAAAGCGTAGAGTTTTCGCGGAGATAGGCGCCGGCTTGTTCTGCCGCTAACGGCAATCCGCCCAGGCGCTCCGCCAGCGAAAGCGCTTCAGCGTCGCTGCCGCGGCTAGTACGGAATTGCAGGAAGCGCGCCGTGGTTTCTGCATCCCAGAAGTCCAGCGAAAGCGGTTCGGCGATGGTCTCAAAACCCGCGTAGCGCGTCGTGATGATGACTTTGGCTGAGCCCTTGGGCAGCCAGGGTGCCACAGTTTCATCATCGGTCGCGTTATCAAAGATGATGAGCCAGGGGGTGGTGTCTGGTTGTTGGCCCAGCCAGTCGCGCACCGCGCCTGCCGTGTTGGCTTGGTCCCTGTCGCGGGACGGCGGTGTGGGCGCTGACGTGGCGAGCTGCTCGGCGAGTTGGTCGTAGCTAGCAAGGATGCTGGATTGAGTTTCGGATTCAATCCACCAAACCCCGCCGAACCGCGCTGCCGTACCGAAGCGGTGCGCATATTCCCGCGCGAGCGAGGTCTTGCCGATCCCGCCCATGCCCTGCACAGCGGTAATCGCAGTTGCGCCGCCGGATTTAACCCGTTCATGCAACAACGCCAGCTCCGCGTCGCGGCCTGTGAACATAGGGTTGGCGGCGCCCTGGACATTGAAATGCGCAGAAAGGGCGCGGCTTCGGTCGAATTTCTGGGCCTCTAGGCTCGCTTTGCGCGCCTTCTCGGTTTGCAGCTCGCTCACCAATTTCGCCGCGGCCTCTGGGCGTTGCAGGCCGATCAGGCTGATATATTCATTCTGTGCGATCAGGCGGGGAAATTTACAATCAGATACTTTAACCAGGATCAACAGCGGCTCGTTATTGGTGGGGTCTTCCCAAAACATGCTTTGCCGTTCGGCGCGGCTATAACCTTTTTCCCGGTCAAAATATGCGTCTGAACAGATGGCAAGCATTTGGTTTGAAGCATCGAGCTTTTCTTCCATCCAATCTGCGATGCCGGCGCCCAAAGGCTTATCTTTAGGATGAAACCAGGTTTTGAACCCCGCCGCAAACAATGCGTCATTGATCGCAGTAGCGATCTCGGTGTTTGCTGAGGTGAAACTTATGAAGAAATCGCGATTGTCCGGCATAGTTGTTCAACCTGCGCTGCAGAATCAGAATTCGATGCTGGAACAATCTATTGTCAGTGGCAAGTGGCACAACCTGATGTGCTCAATTTGCGCCTTTATCCGTCTGCCAGCACAGCCTTCCCAATCACCTGGCGCGCATCAATAGCCCGGAATGCGTCTGCTGCTGCTTCGAGCGGGAAGCGATGGGAGATGTGGGGGGTGAAGGCGCCGGTTTCGGCGAGGGCCAAGAGCGCGGATTGGGCGTGCGCACCTCGGGCTGGGTTTTGGCGGGTACCTTCTCCGGCGCGGATGCCGATGACGGATGCGCCTTTGATCAACAGATGGTTGGTTTTCGCCTCTGCTGCGCGGCCTGAAACGAAGCCGACGACGATGATGCGGCCTTCCCACGCAAGGCAGCGGGTGCTTTCGTCAAAGACATCCCCGCCGATGGGATCGTATACGAGATTAACGCCTTTGCCGCTGGTTAAATCCTTCACGGCGTCCCGGAAACGCCCGGTCGCGGGCAGTACGTGGTCCGCGCCCATGGCGGATACGGTCTTGAGCTTTTCGGCATTCCCGCCCGTTGCGATCACCGTCGCCCCAAGCGCCTTGGCAAGCTGCACCGCCGCCAAACCAACACCGCCGGTGGCACCATGCACCAAGACCGTCTCGCCAGCTTCCAAGCGGCCTCGGTCAATCAAGCTATGATATGCGGTCATGGCGGCGGAGCGGAATGCGGCACCCTCGGCATAGTCAAAGCGTTGGGGTAGTGGCCAGAGCTTATCTGGTGGCAGCAAGTGCATATCCTGAAACGCGCCAGGGCGGTGACTGGTGATCACGCGGTCCCCGGCCTGCCAATCCTCAACGCCTTCACCAACGGCGAGCACATCGCCCGCGCCTTCCAGCCCAGGAACAAACGGCGGGTCCGGTTTTAGTTGATACCCGCCCCGGCACATCAGCACGTCTACATAATTGACGCCCCATGCGCGCGTTCGCACCAGCACCTGGCCGGGACCGGGCGGGCCTGAGTCTGGTCGCCTTTCAAGGTCCAGAACTTCCGGCCCGCCGAGTGCCGTGCAAACGACAGCGCGCATTAGAACTTGCCGTATTTCAGGTAGGCTTCCTCCGGGTCCATGCCGGCGATGATGGCTTTGCGCATATCGCTTTCGGTTGCCATGACGGCTTCCGTGCGGGTTACGGCTTCTTCCGCCATATCCTTCGGGATCACGACGACACCGTCCATATCGGCAATGCCATAGTCACCGGAGCAGATGGTGACCGTGCCGATGTTGATGGGCTCACCGAGCGAGTCATATTTCCAGCGCTCCACAATATCGGCTGGCGTGGCGAGGTCCACGACCGTCGGGAAGCCCATGTCCATCAATTGCTCTACGTCCCGCGCATGGCCGTCCGCCACATAACCAACCGTACCTTTGGCCATCAGCGCATGGGCGGAAAGCTCACCCATCAATGCGACCATTCGAGTGTTCGGCTGGCAGAATAGGAACTTGCCCTCTGGCACGCGAGACAACACACGGGACCAAAGCAAGAGCGAGTCATGGCGCCCCAATGTCTGATCGATATGGCCGCTAATCGTGTAAATCTCGCCTGCGACACGCCTCGTTGGGTCGATCAAGCGCAGTGTCGGCGGGAGCACGCAATTGCCATGCCCCATCTCCCGCAAAACGTCATGTACAGCGGATGCATAACATTTCGACAAACGCTCGGTTAAGTCAGACATGGGATACTCCTCAAAATTTTGCACTATTGGTATCAGGCTAACGAACTCTGCACGAGAACGCATCCCATTGATTGACGTGGCATTGGCCGCGCCATAGACCCGAACTGGAGCAAGCGAAAAGACTTATGACTGAGAGCTTTGGCGAAATATTTCACGTAGTTGAACGCTGCCGCGGCGGCGTTTCGACATATGTGCGTGACGCCATGCGTCGGCAGCGGGCGAGCGGGCAATTCAGCCGCGTCACGCTTGTCGCCGATTTGGACTATGCCGATCCAGCTCTCCTAGATGCGGCGGATCGGGTATTGCCGTATCTTTCGGGCCGTAATCCGTTTGATATCCTATGCGCCGCGAAGGAAATTCGTGGCCTTGTCGCGACGGAACAACCGGCGATCGTTCACCTACATTCGACATTTCCTGGGCTTTATGGCCGTTGGCGGAATAATGACGCGGCATCGGCCCCGGCAATTGTGTATTGCGCGCATGGCTGGTCGTTTGAGATGGAGCTGCCATCTTGGAAGCGCCGGATTTATGCTGAGATTGAAAAGCGGCTGGCGCCCCGCGCTGATATGATCCTGTCACTATCTGAAGCAGGAAAGCGCGTGGCACTTGCGTGCGGATTACCGTCTGAAGGCCATATTACTATTCCCCAAGGCGTCGCTCCGGCTGATGCATTGCCGCCACCCAAAGATATGGAAGGTGATGGGCTGAAGTTGTTGTTTGTTGGGCGGTTTGATCGTCAAAAAGGTCTCGACATTCTGCTCAGTGCGTTCAAGCGCGTCAGGCGAACGGATGTCACGCTGCACTTGGTGGGTGAGGCTGAATATGATGACGAAAGCCGTTTGGATCTCTCGGACCCCCGTGTCTGGCGGCATGGCTGGGTGCCGCATATGGAACTTGATGGCTGGCTGGCTGCTGCCGATGCGTTGATTGTGCCATCTAGGTGGGAAGGCGCTCCGCTCGTGGTATTGGAGGCTATGAGGAACCGTACCGCCGTGATCGCCAGTAACCAAAGCGCCATGCCAGAAATGCTGGACCAAGGTGCAGCCGGGATGTTGTTCCCGTTGGATGATCCAGACCAGTTGACGGCGATTATCGAAAACCTGGAACCAGAAGCACTGACCACCCTGGGCGAAGTAGGCTTTGCGCGCTATCAGGGCAATTACACACTGGAACATGCGGGTGCAGCATTGGATGCAGCCTACGGGATGGCTCTGGCGCGCCGACGCGAACGGCGCTAATGGACACAAGCCATGGCCTTGCCCAATCTCATCGTCGCTGGCGCGCCCAAATGCGGTACGTCATCCTTGTTTCAGTGGATCGCAGATCATCCTGAAGCTGAAGGCGCGCGCATTAAGGAAACCTGCTACTTCAACGATCCCTCAAGCCATGTGTTTAATTCGGAGCGAAATTTCGCCCTGACAGGCCTCGCTGGCTACGAGGACTATTTCCCCGTCAAAAAGCCCCATGCGAAAGTCCGCCTGGAAGCGACGCCTACATATATGTATCAGCAGACAGCGCTGGCGCATTTGCCGGACTTGCCAACTATGCCCAAATTCCTATTCGTCGTGCGGGACCCAGCTGCCCAATTACTCTCGACCTACCGGTATTATCTCAATAACGCTGATGCTGGGTGCAGATGTATCGTTCGGCGACTTTATCGAGATGGTCGAAAACAAGGATCCTATCCTGGCCAAGAATGAACTTCTGGCAGACGCATTTTTGAACGTGCGATATCGTGACCGGCTCGATTGTTGGCGAGATCGAGTTGGGAGCGACCGGATGCGTGTCCTTACGACGGATGCTCTGAGCCAAGATCGGGCGCGTACACTGGCAGGTATCGCAGCGTGGCTCGGCCTTGATCCAGATTTCTACAGAGATTACGCGTTCCCGCGCGAGAATGAGAGTTACCAGGTCAAAAACCGAGCGGTACACTCGGCTAATCTACGGCTGCGTGGGCTTATAGCAAAAACACCGTTTTATAAGGTCGCGCGGTCCGTATATCGGCGGTTCAATACAACGTCGGCACCTGCCGTTCTTGCAGCAGCGGACAAGGCTGTACTCACAGATATTCGCCGACGCTACGCCAATCACAACGCTGAACTTGCTGCAGCATATGATCTGGACATTAGCAATTGGTCTGATGGGGCAGAGACTGCGGCCTCCAGTGTGCAGGAGGCATTGAATGTCGCTCGTTGATTCTGTGCGCAGTACCATTGGCAAGGCGCGGCAGCGGCTGCACCCGAACAGGATTGTGTTCCATCATGTGCCTAAGTGCGGTGGAACGTCTGTTGGTCGCGCCATCCGCAAACGCTTTTTGTTGAGCCAGGCGACAGTATTGCCTGAAGCGACATATCGTGCAGAAGAAATGCTGGACCCGTCTGCTAGCGCAGCTGATCTATTGGCGCGTGCTGAAGAGCTTCGGGAACGGATGTTTCTGTACCACTTGGCTGCTGGCGTAGATTGCGTATCGGCGCATGTTCGCTTTGGTGATGCAGGCTGGGCGGCATATGGCGAGAAGGCCAAGTTCGTAACCATTCTGCGGGAACCTGTGGCGCGTTTCATATCGCATTACCGCTACAGTCATGGCCGTCCGGGTGCCCATGGCCATATCCCGGAAGATTTCGAAACCTTCCTGAATGGACCCGCCGCCCGCCAGTTTGGTGCGTTCTATACGTATTTCTTCAGTGGTCTGCCCTCGACCGCTGATATGACCACCCATGAAGCATTGGAACGCGCCAAAGCGAACTTGGCAAAGTTTCATGTCGTCGGCTTTCTGGATGATACGCCGGGATTTGAAGCCGATATTAGGGCTCAAGTTGGTGTCAAAATCCGGATCGGTCATGAAAACAAAGCCCGTGCGCCAAAGCCATCCGGGGATCGCGAATTTGCTGAACTGATTGATAAAGTGACCCAGCCGGACCAAGCATTCTTTGCGTTCGCCCGGAAGCTGCAAGGGCAATGACAGGTAGGGTCGATAGCGGATTAAAACGCGATCTGATCTTTATCTCGCTTGGCCATGGGGTTTTTGCGCTGGGGCAATGGGCAATCGTTTCCGCCATTGCCAAAGTGGCGGGCTTGGAAGCGATGGCGGTTTTTGGCCTGACGCTCGCAATCGCCAATCCGATCTACTTCCTGGCCAATATGGCACTCAGGGTCGCGTTCGCCAGTGACGCGGGCCGCGACTTCACGTTCGGGGATTACTGGCTTGCCCGCGTGGCAGGATTGTTGGCAGCTGCATTTGCGATGGGCGTTGCAGCACTTCTAACGGTGGGCGCGCACGGGATCGACGGGGCGTCTGCGCTGTTGCTATTTGCACTGATCAAGAGTGCCGATGGTCTGTTTGATCTACTATATGGCGCACGTCAGCGAGAAGGCAGTACGATGGCTATCGCTATCTCGCTGCTGTTGCGCGCACTGTTGGCTCCTGCTGCATGCTTGGCTGGCCTTATATTCTCCGATGGTGCGCTTTGGGCGGGGCTGGCTGGGTGGTGCTTGGCAGCTGTGGCGCTGTTCCTCCTTAGGGAAGCTGCTGGCGTTCGTGCCCGGTTGCGTGCTGAGCCAGCAGCCGCTGGTGCCCGCGCGGTGATCGCTAAAGCCTGGCCGCTTGGCGTCGGCGCCGCGCTCGCGTCACTGGAGACAGCGATTCCGCGTTATGTGATTGAGTGGGAAATGGAGCCAGGCGCACTTGGCTATTTCACAGGCGTGTTCTTCTTCTTCCAGGCATCGGTTGTCGTTTCAAACGCCTTTGGCAGCGCTGCTTCTGCGCATCTTGGACGCGCCCATGCAGCAGACGACCGGCGCGGCTTCCTAAAACTGACCGGCATGCTGGCTCTGCTTGGCGCAGGGCTTGGCGTCTGTGGTGTTGTGTTTGCTATCGTCCTAGGGCCGTGGGCGCTGGCGGTAATCTACACGCCTGACTATGCGGCCTATGGTACCGTTTTGACGCTGACAATGGCTGCCGCAGGCCTGCGGTTCATCGCATCCTTTTTGCAGTATGCCCTGGTCGCGGCCAAACGCTTTAAGACGCACATGCTGTTACACATGGTTCTGGCGACGACAGCGGCGATCGTTGCTCCGCCATTGGTTATTTGGCATGGCATGGAGGGGGCTGCGTTGAGCTTGATTGCTGTGGGCGGCGTTCAGGTTGGCCTATTAATATGGCTCACGGCTCGTCGTTAAGAGGATCTTGGCTGTCAAATGGTTGGTGGATTCCGACGCGAAGCGCAACGCGATCAAGCAAACCTGATTTGAACGTCATTTCCAAGCTCGGCGAGCATGGCCTCGATGGGTGTTTTGAATCCGAGGCACTTTCGCGGCGTTGAGTTCAGGGCCATGGCAAT
>JBDQJI010000052.1:0-26917 GCA_040263875.1 Alphaproteobacteria bacterium | reverse complement strand
TCTCGGCGGCATGTTGCCCAAAGGCGGTTTCAATCCATTTGGCCGGTAACGGTCATTCACAAACACACTGTTTTGCTTAAATAAGGAAGTCTTGAACTATGGCTGTAAAGATTAGGCTCACCCGCGGCGGCGCTAAGAAGCGTCCATATTATCGCATCGTCGTTGCCAACTCCCGCGATCCTCGGGATGGCCGTTTCATTGAGCAGATCGGCACCTATAACCCGATGCTGCCCCGCGACAACGAAAACCGCATCACGCTGAAAACCGAACGCGCGCAGCATTGGCTGTCCGTTGGTGCCCAGCCAAGCGATCGCGTTGGCCGTTTCTTAGCTGATGCTGGCCTGATGGAGCGGAAGGCTATTCCGACCCAGACCAAGAAAGATCAGCCTAAAGCCAAGGCTCAGGAGCGTATGCGTGAAGCCGCTGCTGCTGCTGAAGCTGCCGCCGAAGCTGCTGCTGAAGCATCCGCCGCGCCTGCTGAAGAAGCACCGGCTGAAGACACTGCAGCTGAAGAGAACGCGTGAGCCAGCCAGGACCAGGCCTGACCCCCGCCGGCATTATCGTCGGCGCGCAGGGGGTGCGCGGCCTGGTCCGGGTGAAGACGTTCACGGAGACGCCCAGCGCCATCGCGGATTACGGCCCGTTGTTCAATGAAAGCGGTGATCGGCAATTCACGGTGACGCTGGTCGAAGCCCGGCCTAAGGTCGCTATCGTCAAAATTGATGGCGTCGCCAGTCGGGAAGCGGCAGAAGCGCTCAAAGGCTTGATGCTCAACATCTCCCGCTCGGCCTTGCCGGAGGTGGATGAAGATGAGTTCTACCACGCAGATTTGGTGGGCCTTATCGCTGAGACGGACGCTGAGGGGCGGATTGGCGTCGTATCCAGCTTGGATGATTTCGGCGCTGGTGAGCTGATTGAGATTGCGTTGGATGCGGGCGGCGCGCCGCTGGTATGCCCGTTCACGATGGCGGCGGTTCCGATTGTCGATATTGCAGGCGGTAAGGTCGTGCTCAACCCGCCAGCAGGGCTTTGGCCACGAGAGACGAAAGCGAAACATACCGGCCCGGCCAAAAGCGGCAAGCGCAAGCGGCCAAAACCGGTGGAAAGTGAAGGCGATCCAGCGTGAGCGAAAGCGCTGAAAATGACCAGAAACCCTGGCGAGCAACGGCACTGACGTTGTTCCCAGAGATGTTTCCAGGGCCGCTTGGCCATTCCCTTGCGGGAAAGGCGCTGGAAGCGGGTTTGTGGTCGTTGGAAGCACTGGACATTCGGGGGTTTGCGCGCGATAAACACCGCACGGTCGACGATGCGCCTTTTGGCGGCGGGGCCGGAATGGTTATGCGGGCTGATGTGGTTGACGCGGCGATAGAAGCTGCGCCACCTGTTGGCCCATTGGTCTATCTAACGCCCAGGGGCGTTCCGTTGACCCAAGCGCGCGCGAAAGCGCTAGCTGCTGGGCCAGGGGTGACGCTGTTGTGCGGTCGCTATGAAGGCGTCGATCAACGGGTGCTGGACGCCCGCGACGTTGAGGAGATCAGCATTGGTGATTTCGTCCTATCTGGGGGCGAAGCGGCGGCGCTGATCATTTTGGACGTATGTGTGCGGCTTCTGCCCGGCGTAATGGGCGGTGCAGGGTCGCTAGACGAGGAGAGTTTCGAGAACGGGTTGCTCGAATATCCGCACTATACCCGACCAAGGGTATGGGCGGGGATGGAGCCTCCCAGTGTTTTGCTTTCTGGCGATCATGGCCGCGTAGCGGCTTGGCGGCGGGAACAATCGGAAGCTGTGACCCAGCAGCGGCGGCCTGATCTTTGGGCCAACTACGCTAGGAAAACAGTGCGGCGTGAGCCGTAAAACTAAACTGAGCGATCAAAAAACGAATATGGCGTCGTCCCCCTTTAAGGCGGGCGCGTTCATGTAAAGGCGAAAAGAAAAAGGAACCGGCCTCATGAACATCCTTGATATTATCGGGCAAGAAGAAATCGCCCGCGTCACGGAAACTAAAGAAATCCCAGACTTTCGCTCCGGCGATACCGTCCGGGTAAACTACCGCGTCGTCGAAGGCGAGCGTGAGCGTATTCAGGCGTTTGAAGGCGTATGCATCGCCCGTAAGAACGCTGGCGTCTCATCAGCATTCACCGTGCGCAAGATTGCGTCTGGCGAAGGCGTGGAACGTGTATTCCCGCTCTATTCCCCAAACGTCGAAAGCATTGTCGTGGTTCGCCATGGCCGTGTCCGTCGGGCGAAGCTGTACTATCTGCGTGGCCGCCGTGGTCGCTCTGCACGTATCGCCGAGCGTCGCCGTGGTGTCGCGCCGAAAGCTTAACAAACTATCAATACAGTCGGCGGCGCTTTCGGGTGCCGCCGGTTAAGGACTACTGGGAGGGCCAAATGGCTGAACCACGCACATTGTTTGATAAAATCTGGGCAGATCACCTTGTCCGCACCGAAGAAGACGGTACGGGACTGATCTACATTGACCTGCACCTGGCCCATGAAGTGACCAGCCCACAGGCGTTCGCAGGCCTCCGTGCCGCTGGCCGGAAGCTCCGCCGCCCCGACCGGACGATTGCTGTGGCTGACCACAACATCCCAACCACAGACCGCTCTAAAGGCATCGAAGACCCAGAGAGCCGTCTCCAGGTCGAGACGCTGGAAAAGAACGTCAAAGAATTTGGCGTTCCTTATTACGCGGTTGACGATATCCGCCAGGGCATCGTCCACATCATTGGCCCAGAGCAAGGCTTGACCCAGCCCGGTATGACGGTGGTTTGCGGCGATAGCCACACATCTACCCATGGTGCGTTTGGTGCGCTCGCGTTTGGCATCGGCACGTCCGAAGTTGAGCATGTGTTTGCTACCCAAACCATCGTTCAGAAGCCTGCCAAGAACATGCGTGTTACTGTCGATGGCGTGCCACCTATGGGCACGACGGCGAAAGACCTGGTTCTGGCAATCATCGGTAAGATCGGCACTGCCGGCGGCACCGGTCACGTGATTGAATTCGCTGGCGAAGCGATCAAGAACCTTTCGATGGAAGGCCGGATGACGGTCTGCAATATGTCGATTGAAGCAGGCGCCCGCGCAGGTATGATCGCGCCTGACGAGAAAACCTTTGAATACCTGAAGGGCCGTCCACATTCACCAAAGGGCGGTGCATGGGAACAGGCTGTTGCGTATTGGAAGACGCTGCCGTCTGACGAAGGTGCTGTCTACGACACTGAAGTGACGATGGATGCGGCTGAAATCGTTCCCTACGTCACTTGGGGCACAAGCCCGCAGGACGCATTGCCGATCACCGCAACTGTACCGAAGCCCGATGACTTCGAGGACGAAGCCCGCCAGAATGGCGTGGCGCGAAGCCTGGAGTATATGGGCCTCGACGGCGGCATGGATATTCAAGATATCAAAGTCGATACGGTTTTCATCGGTTCCTGCACTAATGGCCGGTTGGAAGACATTCGGGCTGCCGCAGAAGTCGCTAAGGGTCGCAAGGTCGCTGACGGCATCCGCGCGTTGGTCGTGCCGGGCTCTGGCCTCGTGAAGGAAGCGGCGGAGGCCGAAGGCCTTGACGTGATTTTGACAGAAGCAGGGTTCGAGTGGCGGGAGCCTGGATGCTCCATGTGCCTCGCGATGAATGCTGACAAGCTGGTGCCGGGCGAACGCTCTGCTTCTACATCCAATCGCAACTTTGAAGGCCGTCAGGGCCCTGGCGGACGGACCCATCTGGTCTCTCCGGCAATGGCTGCTGCTGCCGCTATCAAAGGTCACTTGGCTGACGTTCGGGAGTTCCTTTCATGAGGAACAATCGTTTTGGTGCCGCTGCGGTCGCGTTTGATCTGGACGAGTTGGATCAGGCACCCATGCGTCGGCCAGCCGTTCGCGCCATGGTACGTGGCCGCGATGGTGCCATGCGCGCCGTTGATACGGCACGGCTTGCTTGGCCAAGTTCGGCTGAAGAAGTTGGTGTTGATGAAATGGCCGACATTCTGCGCTACGCTCCGCGTGGCAATTGCTAATTCAGGTTCGGGAGTTCTAGACCCATGGAAAAATTTGAAACCTTCACCGGCGTTGCAGCGCCGATGCCAGCCCAGAATATCGATACGGATAAAGTCATTCCGGCTCGGTTTCTGAAAACCATTCAGCGCAAGGGCCTCGGCAAAAACCTCTTCAATGATATGCGCTACAACACGGACGGCTCGGAGAAGGAAGATTTCATCCTGAACCAGCCTGCGTATCGTAATTCTGAAGTGTTGGTTGTCGGCGACAATTTTGGTTGCGGTTCCAGCCGTGAGCATGCCCCTTGGGCGCTGTCAGATTTCGGCGTGAAGTGCCTGATTGGTACTGATTTCGCGGACATTTTCTTCAACAATTCGTCAAAGAACGGCATGTTGTTGATCAAGTTGCCGCAGGACATTGTCGACGAGCTGATGGATGACGCGAAGCTTGGCGCGAACGCGCGGCTGACGGTAGATCTGGAAAATCAAACGATCACACGCCCAAATGGTGAGGTTGTTAAATTTGACGTTGACCCGTTCAAAAAGCACTGCTTGCTCAACGGTCTGGATGATATTGGCCTGACGATGGCCAACAAGAATGACATTGACGGCTTTGAGGGCAAGGACGACGCGTCCCGGCCCTGGATGCCAAGCACTGCTAACAAATAGGGGCGTCGCACCTCCGTCTTTGTGACGGTGGGAGAGCGAGCTTTAGGCAAGATTAAAGCCGCCAAGTATCCGCTGGGGATATTTGGCGGTTTTTGCTTGAAAAAAGGCTGGAATTTACACCGAATCGCTGGCGCCCTAGCATCTGCCGGAGTATCCTTTGCCACTGCGCTTTTGTGCGGCAATGGGAAGATGTGGGGTTTCCGGCGTTCATCGCTACAAATCCTAGCGCCATATCTGGCGTCACCGCAGATTTTCGCCGCAAAGAAGCACACAAGTATTTGGATCGTATTTACTGCGATCGCTATGAGCCGAGTTTGGGAGGTCGTCTCCCAAGGCGGTGCCGTGAACAAAAGGGCTGGTTTGCGATGAAGTTGATGATTGACCGTGGCGCGCTGCTGAAAACGCTGGCGCATGCCCAAAGTGTTGTGGAGCGCCGCAATACCATTCCGATTTTGAGCAATCTGAAGCTTGAAGTCGCGAACGGTAAAGTCTCCGTTGCAGCGACGGATATGGAAATCGGTCTGACAGAAAGCGCGATGGCTGACCCGGCATCTGAAGATGGCTCTGCCACCGCACCTGCACATACGCTGTATGATATCGTCCGAAAGCTGCCAGACGGCGCCCAGGTCGAACTTGCACTGGACGCTATGGCGGAGCGGCTTACGGTGCGGGCTGGACGCTCAAACTTCCAGCTTTCCGTGCTGCCGACCGAGGATTTCCCCTCGCTGGCTGACGGTGATTTGCCCGTGAACTTCCGTATGGCCGCCAGAGATCTGCGCGCGCTCATCGACCGGACACGCTTTGCGATCTCGACTGAAGAGACCCGCTACTACTTGAACGGTATCTTCATTCACAAAGCTGAGCATGAGGGCGTCCAAGTCCTGCGGGCTGTGGCAACTGATGGACATCGCTTGGCGCGCGCTGAAGCGCCGCTGCCTGATGGTGCTGCCGAAATGCCCGGCGTCATCGTTCCCCGCAAGACCGTTGGAGAATTGCGCAAGCTTCTGGATGAAGCTGGTGACGATGATGTAGAGATCAGCCTATCTGAAACCAAGATCCGCTTTGTCCTCGGTGATATCGTGCTTGGCTCAAAGCTGATCGACGGCGCGTTCCCGGATTATGAACGCGTCATTCCGGCGGGTAATGACAAGTTCATGCAGCTGGATCGTCAAGCTTTTAAGGACGCTGTTGATCGCGTTTCCACCATCTCCACGGAAAAATCCCGTGGCGTGAAATTGGCGATGCAGCCGGGGGCTTTGGTGGTGTCTGCCTCCAACGCAGAATCGGGCGCAGCGAGTGAAGAGATTGAAGCGGACTACGACGACTCTGAACTTGAGATCGGCTTCAACTCCCGCTATCTCCTAGATATCGCCAACCAGATTGAAGGTGACGTGGCGGAGCTTTCGTTCTCTGACCCTGCATCTCCAACGATCCTTCGCGACAAGGCCGACGCCAGCGCGCTCTACGTGCTGATGCCGATGCGGGTCTAGAGGCAAGGTCAGCTTTTGCAGGCCAATCCTGTCATACATGCGTTTCCAACGGCGGCGTCTGCCGTGACGCCGCCTGCTGGCGCATGCTTGTCCAGGCTGACGCTGACGGATTTTCGGTGTTACGAAGCTTTGCGCTTGGAGACAGATGCGCAGGCTGTCGTGCTAACCGGTCCCAATGGCGCTGGTAAAACAAATGTGCTGGAAGCCATATCCTTACTGACGCCGGGCCGGGGCCTGCGCAATGCCAAGACGACAGAAATTGGCCGCAAGTCCACAGATGGTCAGTCGCGACGCTGGGGCGCTGCTGCTGTTGTTGACGGCCCGGGTGGTGAAAGCACGCTTGGGGTGGGCTGTGACCCTGAAACCCACGGCGAACGCCGGAAGGTGCAGGTCGACGGCGCACCCGCCCGAGGCCAGGCTGCACTTGCCGAGCGGTTCTCTGCACTTTGGTTGACGCCGCAAATGGACCGGCTGTTCATTGACGGTGCTGAAGAACGCCGCCGCTATCTGGATCGCTTGGCCGCCACGTTCGATCCCGCCCATATCGGGCGGGTCTCGAATTACCGGAATGCTATGCGGCAACGCTTGTCTTTGTTGAAGGAAGGCCGCGCGGACCCAACCTGGTTGGACGCACTGGAGGCCGAAATGGCCGCGCGTGCCGTCGCTGTCGCTGCTGCCCGAAATGAAACGGCACTGTTGCTGGATACAGCTGCTGCGGAAGGTGTCGGCGCATTCCCGCGCGCATCAGTGATTGTTGATGGAACGGCGGAACGACTGCTGGAAACAGGCCCCGCACTCGCCGCTGAAGATGTTCTCCGGGCAAAGCTTGCTGCTGATAGAGGCCGGGACGCGCAGCTGGGCGCAACGGCAACAGGTCCCCACCGAAGCGATATGGTCGTCGCGGACCGGGCGCGCGGCCTTAAAGCTGCTGACGGATCTACCGGTGAGCAAAAGGCGCTGCTGGTCTCACTCACCTACGCATCCGCGCGCATGTTGGCGACCGCGAAGGGTGCAGCACCTGTACTATTGCTGGATGAAGTCGCTGCGCATTTTGACCCCGCGCGCCGTGCAGCCCTGTTTGATGAGGCGCTGGCGCTTGGCGGGCAAGTCTGGGTCACAGGTGCGGACGAAGACCAATTGCGACCGCTCAAAGGCCGTGCCGACTGGCGCCATGTAGAGGCGGCGACGGTTAGTGGTGGGGCCGAACAATGACACACCTCAAAGGGCGCCTGCCCTGCATGCTTTCACGAATTAGCCCGGCCATTGCGCCAGGCGAAATACGATAACCAAGGACGACCTAAGCCATGGCAGATACGCCTGAAAACGAACCGGAATACGGCGCAGGTAGCATTCAAGTGCTGCGTGGCCTCGAAGCCGTGCGTAAGCGTCCGGGCATGTATATCGGCGACACCGACGATGGCACCGGCCTGCATCACATGGTGTATGAGGTCGTTGATAACGCCATTGATGAAGCGCTCGCCGGGCACTGCGATCTGGTGAATGTGATCCTAAATAGCGATGGGTCTGTCACCGTTCGGGACAATGGACGCGGTATTCCGGTGGATATTCATCCTGAAGAGGGCGTGTCCGCAGCCGAGGTCATCATGACTCAGCTGCATGCAGGCGGGAAGTTTAACCAGAACTCCTACAAGGTGTCTGGCGGTCTACATGGCGTTGGCATTTCAGTTGTGAATGGTCTTTCCGAATGGCTCGACCTTAAGGTTTGGCGGGATGACAAAGAATACGCCATGCGGTTCCGGAATGGTGATGCTGAAGCGCCGTTAGCCATCACTGGTGAGGCCGTTGGCAAAAAAGGCACGGAGGTTACGTTCCTGCCATCTACCGAAGTTTTCACCATGGTGGAATTCGATTTCAACACGCTTGAGCGCCGTTTACGCGAGCTGGCCTTTTTGAATTCCGGCGTCCGCCTTTTGCTGACAGATGCGCGCGAAGCCGAAGACAAAGACGTCGACCTTTATTATGAAGGCGGCTTGGCGGCATATGTCGAATACCTGGACCGTAACCGCACAGCCCTGATCGAAAAGCCGATCTGGATCACACGGGAGAAAGATGGCGTTACGGTCGAGGCCTCCTTGCAGTGGAATGACCAATTCCATGAAACCATGCTGTGCTTCACCAACAACATTCCGCAGCGGGATGGTGGCACGCATTTGGCCGGTTTCCGTGGCGCTTTGACACGGCAGATCAACTCCTACGCAGACTCAAGCGGCATCGCCAAACGGGAAAAGGCTACGCTGATTGGCGATGACGCCCGCGAAGGCATCACCTGCGTGCTGTCCGTCAAAGTACCGGACCCAAAATTCTCGTCCCAGACAAAAGATAAGCTCGTTTCGTCCGAAGTGCGCCCAGTCGTTGAAAGCGCCATTAATGATGCGTTGGGCCAATGGCTGGAAGAGAATCCAAAGGAAGCCAAAATCATTGCGCTGAAGGCCTGCCAGGCCGCCAAAGCCAGGGACGCTGCGAAGAAAGCACGGGACTTCACCCGGGGTAAAACGGGCCTCAGCATTGCATCGCTGCCGGGCAAGCTGGCGGATTGCCAGACCAAAGACCCTGAACGCGCCGAAATCTTCATCGTCGAGGGTGATAGTGCTGGCGGGTCTGCTAAGCAGGCGCGCGACCGCAGCAATCAGGCGATCTTGCCTATCCGCGGTAAAATCCTGAACGTGGAGCGTGTCGGCGTTGACCGCATGTTGAATTCTGCAGAAATCGGCACGTTGATTACGGCGATTGGTGCAGGTATCGGTGCCGATCAATTCAATGCTGAGAAAGCCCGCTACCACAAGATCGTCATCATGACGGATGCTGATGTTGACGGAAGCCACATTCGTGCACTTCTGCTGACGTTTTTCTACCGCCAGATGCCAGAATTGATTGAGCGTGGCTGGATTTACATCGCGCAGCCACCATTGTTCCAAGTGAAGCGCGGCCAGCGGTCGGTTTACTTGAAGGATGAGCGCGCACTGGAAGACCATTTGATTGATCTTGGCGTAGATGCCTCCGTGCTGAACACTGCTAATGGCGAACAGCGCGCTGGGCAAGATTTGCGGGAGCTCGCGACCTTTAGCCGGGATATCGCTTTGGCTGTCGGCAATTTGGCAGAGACGATCGGCAATGTTGATGTGGTTGAGCAAGCGGCCGTCATTGGTGCTCTTAACTCTGAATCCGTTAGCACTATGGAGCTTGCGAACGAAACCGCAGCAGCTATTGCCGCCCGCCTCGCTGTCTTCGCGAGTGGCGAGGAAAAATGGGAAGGCGAGGGCTATACGGACGCCACTGGTGACGCTGGTATGCGGATTATCCGGCTTTCTAACGGCTATCGCGCTGCCCATGACATCTCCGCCCGCGTATTGCGGGGCAGGGAAGCAGCGCGGCTGAATGAGGTGGCAGAACGCCTGGAACGGCTGTTCAAAGATCCCGCCACACTCGTCGCTAAAGACCGTGAGACGCCTATCCATGGGCCGGGTGCCCTTGCCCGCGCCATGCAGGAAGAAGGCCGCCGCGGTCTTTCGATCCAGCGCTATAAAGGCCTAGGGGAAATGAACCCGGAGCAGCTTTGGGAAACCACGCTGGACCCAGAGGCACGCACGCTCTTGCAGGTCAAAGTCGCCCACGCTGAAGAAGCAGGCCACGTCTTCTCCACGCTTATGGGGGAAGAGGTCGAGCCACGCCGCAACTTCATCCAGGACAATGCGCTGAAGGTCGCAAATCTCGACGTTTAGGGGCTGCCGTGCGCCTGATTAGTAACGGCGCGTAAACCATAGCCTTTTAGTGTCGTGGCTATGAATGAGCATTCTCCCGCTGCTGCGACAGTGCGTCTGCGGCCCACCGATGGGCCGTTGATTGGAACCACCGCGTTCTTCCGGAACCGGGCTTTTCTTGGCGCTTTTTGCCGGCAAATTCGCCCGGCGTCAGATGGGCCAACGCGGATCATGGCGCATGCCTGTTCCATTGGCGCGGAAGCATATTCGCTTGCGATACGAATGATGATTGAGCGACCTGAGCTTGATTTTCAGATCGATGCGACTGATCTCTCCCAAGGCTTCGTGAATTACGCGGCAAGGGGTGCTTATCCAAGCGCCGTGGTGCAGGGCGCGGCGGCTGATGAGCAAAACTTCTTCCAGAAGATTGATGACAAGACTGTTGCCATTGCGCCAGAAGTTCGGGCGCGGGTGAACTTCCTGCCGGCACGTTCTTTTGCGGAGTTTGAGGCCGAAAAAGTTTACGACGCCGTGATCCTCTGCAATGCACTGGTTTATGTCGATGGCCAAACGCAGGGTTCAACCATTGACTGGATCGCAGAATATAACTCAGACCTATTGGCGGTAACCGCTGCCCATCAGGACCGCATCGCGGCGGACTTGGAGCGTAATGCGTACGCACCGATCATGGATGATTTCGCCGCCATCCATGCCGGATGGATTGATCGCCAACGCCCGCCAGGATTCCCGAAAGGCTCGCCTCCACCAACTGGCGCGCAAGCCGATCCATACATTGATCCTATCGATGATGATCCAGGTTGGCGCTATCGCCACGGTGCATTCTTCAGGAAGCAGGCCATCGCAAGCACACTGCCTGGAGACGCCTTAGCCTCTTAACGCGGCCATTAGCCGGTCAATTTCGGCCTCGTCATTGTAGTAATGCACAGATGCGCGGCAGATCGGCGGCAGGTTCCGGCGTGTTGAGTCTATGAGCGTGCTGCTTGGGCCCGAAACACTAATATTGATCCCCTGGCTGGCAAGACGCTGCTTGATATCCGCGCTGTCTTCATGGTCGCTGGAGAATGTGACGATCCCGCCCTGCTCCTGGCCAATGTCCCGTACGGTAATGCCATTGGTCTCCCGCAGGCGACGACGGAGATCATCTGCAAGCAAACGCACCCGGTCCCAAATAGCGTCCAACCCAATATCGAGGGCATAATCTACAGCGGCACCGAGGCCTAGTTTGGCCGCATAGTTGTTTTCCCAATTCTCAAACCGCCGGGCATCGGGGCGGAGTTCATAGCTGTCCAAGCCGGTCCAATTCGCGGCGAAATGGTCGATGATGGGCGGTTCCATTGTGGGTATCAGGCTTTCACGGACATAGAGGAAGCCAACGCCGCGCGGGCCGCGGAGGTACTTCCGCCCTGTCGCTGAAAGCATGTCGCACTGGATTTCGGCCACATCGACGGGCATTTGACCGACAGACTGGCAGGCATCAAGTAGGTAGAGCGCGCCGTGGCGCTTCGCTATCCGGCCGATTTCCGTAGCGGGGTTCACCAGCCCGCCATTGGTCGGCACATGGGTAATGGAAACCAGCTTCACTCGGTCATCCATCATTGCCGCTAATGCATCGGGTGAAGTTTCACCAGTTGAGGCGGACGGAATGACTTCGACGACAGCACCCGTGCGCTTTGCGACCTGCAGATAGGCCACGTAGTTGGCTGCGTATTCAGCCTCTGCCGTCAGGATGCGGTCACCGGGTTCGAATTTAAGCGCGTAGAAGGCCATGTCCCAGGCGACGGTTGCGTTCTCTACGACCGCGATCTCTTGAGGCTTGGCATTGATCAGCCGTGCCACTGAATCATACACCGCTGCCACACGGGCACTTTCCTGGTTCGCCGCCTCATACCCGCCAATGGCGGCTTCAAGTTGCAGGTGATTGATTTGCGTTTCAACAACGGCATTTGGCGGAAGGGCCGAGCCCGCATTGTTGAAATGAGCGACGTTCTGAACGCCTTGTGTTTCCGCACGAAGGCGGGCGAGGTCGAGGATCATACAGATTGCTCCCGGCGGTAAAAGAAGAATGCAAGCGCTAATGAAAACGCCAAAAACAGGCCGTACAGAGTATCGCCATACTGCGCGTAGAGTGTGGGCGGATTAGGCGGTGGCAGTTTGACGTCAATTGATGCCGCTTGCTCTAGTGGGATGCGCGCGATTTCAACTCCGTTGGCATCAAATGCAGCGCTGATGCCCGTGTTCGCAACCCGTATCAGTGGCAGGCCTTCCTCAATTGCTCGCATGCGCGCGATGGCGAGATGCTGGTGTGGGCCTGCACTGCGACCATACCAGGCGTCATTGGTGATATTCAGCAGGAATGCCGGGCGTTCAGGTGCCGTGACAGAGCCCGGAAATATCACCTCGTAACAAATCAAGGGGCTAAAACTCGGCAGGCTGCCCAGTTGCATCGTTGCTGGACCAGGGCCAGCTAAGAACGACCCGCGCCCTGGCACCAGTTTGTCGAACGGCAAATAGGCTGCAAGCGGCATGAACTCGCCGAATGGCACAAGGTGGGTTTTGTCATAACGGGCGGTGATCTGGGCATTGCTGTTGATGGCGAGAAGGCCATTCGCATAGTTATATCCGCCATCAGCATTTGGCGTGCGGATCGGCGTTCCGATGATTACGAAGCCGTTCTCCGCTGGCAGCCCGCCAATCACCTCAAGCGCTTTTTCACTCTCAGCGACATTAAATGGCGTTGCAGTTTCCGGCCAAACGATCAGGTCCGGCTTCTGCACGCCATCTTTGCTGGAGAGTGCGACATGCCGATTGAAGATAATGCCCCGGTTCTCTGGCCGCCATTTGATCCGCTGGGGCGTGTTTCCCTGCACCATGCGGACCGTGATGGCACCCGCTTCAGGAGTAGCAGCCTTTGATGGCGACTGTTCATAGAGAAACCCTGCGGCCAGCAGAGCGATACAACCGGCAGCAAGCGCAGCCTCACGCTTCGGCAGGTTCCGCTGAACGCTCCATTGGCGCAAGGCACCCGAGGCAGTGATGGCGCCAGCTAGCGCCAGCAAACCAACCCCGTAGGCACCGAAGATAGCGCCGTTATTGATCAGGCTGGTCTCAACAAAGGCGAGTGCGGTTAAGTCCCAGGCGAAGCCGGTGAACAGGTGACCATAGGCATATTCCGAAATACTAAGAAGGCCTGCGAGCCCGAGCCTTGCGGCGACAGATGGTGTGCTCGATCCTGGCCAGAAGCGTCGCCAGAGATAAAATGCCAGTGCGATGTAAAGGGCAAATGCGCCCGCAAGTGCCAGAACGGGCAGCAGCGAAGCCGCGCCCATTGCTGGCATGGGCACAAGAAAAGCCTGAGATATCCAGTTGAGCGCGCCAAAATGCCAAGAAATGCCAAACAGCCAGCCTATCCCGAATACCCGTGCGGGTGAGCGGGCATCTAGGTAGAATGTAATCGCTGCAAGGCCCAGAAGCATCCCATAGGGATTGGGAGACGGCGGAAACGATAAAGCTGCTGCTTGGCCTGCGATCAGAGCAAACAGACAATCCCGCAACCATGCTGGCACCTTCAGCATCGCCTGCATCGGCTAGGCCTTATTCGCTTCGTCGATATACTCAACGGCTTCTTCAGCTTCGTCGCCGTCGTTTTCTGGGAGATTGCGGATCCGTAGGCTGCGCACACGACGCGGATCGCCTTCAAGCACCTCAAATTCAACACCCGAAGGATGCCCAATAATCTCGCCACGGGTCGGGACGCGTCCGATCAGCGTGACTGCAAGGCCGCCGACAGTATCAATTTCTTCGCGCTCGTCCTCGGTCAGGACAAAGCCAACGCGTTCTTCAAAATCTTCAAGGCTGGCGCGGGCGTCTGCAATGATGGTGCCGCCGGATTCATCGACGAGCTCAGGCGTGGCTTCATCATCATGCTCATCCCGCATTTCACCGATGATTTCTTCGACGATGTCTTCTACCGTGACAACACCGTCAACGCCGCCATATTCATCAACAACGATTGCCATATGGGTGCGGCTGACCTGCATTTGCAGTAACAGATCAATCACCCGCATGGATGGCACGACGAACAGTACATCGCGCAGAAGCGGCTCAATTTCTGTAGCAGGTGGATCGCTCGTCATTGCGACCATTAAATCTTTCACATGGATCATGCCGATGGTGTCATCCAACTCGCCCCGGAACACGGGCAGGCGGGAATGGTAGGTTTGGCGAGCCTTCTCGACAGCGCCCTTAACGCCATCTGCAACGTCAACGCCGTCAATGTCCGCACGCGGTGCCATAACATCGGCGACCGTCAGTTCATTCAAGCTAATCGCGTTTTCAATGATCTGACGTTCGGCATCAGATATCGTCGGCGTGTCTGTATTTTCACGCTCAACTAGCTCGGCAAGTGTGGTGCGCAGGTCTGTTTCGCCGCTACGACGGACAAGTCGGCTCCACAAACTTGGGCGATTGCTGCCGTTATCGGAATCGCTACTCATGTTGCCAACTCACTATCCGCATAAGGATCCTGAATTCCGATCCGCTCTAGCGCCCGCACTTCCATAGCTTCCATAATCTCTGCTTCGTCATCCTGGACATGGTCATATCCTGCCAAGTGTAACACGCCATGAACAACCATATGCGCCAAGTGGTTGGCAGGCGATATCTCAGCCTCACGGGCCTCTGCCAGGACAGTTTCGAGCGCGATTGCGATATCGCCATAATGTCCATCAATTGGCACCTCGCCAGGCTCTGCCGCCGGGAATGAGATCACGTTTGTTGGCTTATCTTGCCCGCGGTGGTCTGCATTAAGGCGCTGCAAGGCATCATCATCAGCCAATAATACAGTCAGCCCTACATCCTCAGGAAGCTCCGCTTCAGCCAAAGCAACCTTTAACGCTTCGCCGACTGCAGCCACTGCCTCGTCCTGGAGGAAGGGAGCGATCTGCCAGGCGTCATTTTCCAGAATAATGTCCTGCGGACAATCAGGTTCTTCAATTGGGGCTTCGTCAGCCATGGCTGGATGTCTTCGAATGTGCGTCATATGCAGCAACGATCTTGGCGACGAGTTCTTCGCGCACCACGTCGCCAGCGTAGAAGCGCGTGACAGCTACGTCAGGAACGTTCTTTAGCACTTCCAGCGCATCATTCAGACCGGACTTCTGACCACGCGGCAGGTCCGTCTGGCTGGGGTCACCATTCACGACCATGTGGCTGCCCTCACCGATACGGGTCAGCGCCATTTTCATTTGCATCGGCGTGGTGTTCTGCGCTTCATCCAGGATAATGAAGGCATTGGAGAGTGTGCGCCCGCGCATAAATGCTAGGGGGGCTGCCTCAATTTCCTCGTTCGCCAGCTTCCGCTGCACCATATCGCCCGGCATCATAACACCGAGTGCGTCTTTGAGTGGGCGGAGATAAGGATCAACCTTCTCATTCAAATCGCCCGGCAGGAAACCAAGGCGCTCACCGGCTTCAACGGCCGGGCGGGACAAGATGATGCGTTCAACCTGCCGCCGCTTCATCATTTCAACGGCGACAGCGACCGCAAGGAAGGTCTTGCCTGTGCCAGCGGGGCCAATCGAGAAAGTTAGCTTCGATTTACGCAAGGTTTCGACATAGCGCGTTTGAGCTCCTGCGCGAGGGCGGATTGGGCGCTTATAGGTGTCGATGGGCTGACCTTCAGCATCATTCGGCCCAAGCCTGGAGGCGCGGGCGACGGCTGCGACCCGGTCATCATCCAGCGCACCGCCTCTTTTGGCTTCGGCGTAAAGCTGATTGATGGCTGTTTCTGCAGCAGCAACGGCGTCCGAAGGGCCAGTGATTGCAACCTGTCCGCCGCGCGAGGCCAGATTGACGCCAAGTTCCCGCTCTAGCCGGGCGAGATGGCGATCATAGGCACCGAAAAGTGTTGGCAGCGGCGCTTCATCCTGAAATGACACTTCCGCGCGGGCGTCGTCGCTTTCATCAGCGGTCAAGCCGCACTCTCCTGCTTTTGGTCGGCCAATGAGCCTACCAATCCGTTAGGGGCGCCGCGGGCGACGCGGACATCGGATACTGCGCCGAACAGAGCATCCGCGCGGACGGGATCCAGATCAATATGGGTTGCTTGCAGCCAAGGCGAGCGGCCAACAAGCTGGCCGGGCTTCTTGCCGCGACGGTCAAATAGAACCGGCACAATGCGGTCTGCCATCGCTTCATTGAAAGCCAGCTGCTGTTCATTCAAAAGCGCTTGGAGGCGCTGCAAACGCTCACTCTTTACAGCTTCTGGCACTTGGTCCTGATGTTCTGCAGCAGGCGTGCCGGGACGTTCGCTGTATTTGAATGAATAGGCCTGGGCGAAATTGACCTGCCGGATGAGGTCCAGCGTGTCTTCAAAATCCTGGTCTGTTTCGCCCGGGAAGCCAACGATGAAATCTGACGATAACGCCAAATCAGGCCGGACAGCGCGCAGGCGCTCAACAATGCGGAAATAGGCCTCACGGCCATGGCCACGGTTCATCCGCTTCAGTATCCGGTCAGAACCGGATTGCACTGGGAGATGCAGGTAAGGCATTAGCTTTGGCGTGTCGCCATGGGCGGCAATGAGGTCATCATCCATGTCGCGCGGGTGGGAGGTCGTGAAGCGGATTCGCTCCAGGCCATCAATCTTCGCAAGCTCCCGGATGAGCTGTGCCAGGGTTGAGGTTTCACCGTTATCGCCAACACCGTGATAGGCGTTGACGTTCTGGCCAAGCAACGTGATTTCCTGCGTGCCCTGGCCGACAAGTCTGATCGCCTCATTACGGATATCGCCAACGGGACGTGAATATTCAGCGCCACGTGTGTAGGGCACGACACAGAATGTGCAGAATTTATCGCAGCCTTCCTGGATCGTCAGAAACGCGGCCGCACCCTGAGGCGCTGATTGCTCGGGGAGAGAATCAAACTTGGTTTCAGTTGGGAAATCCGTATCGACGACACGCTCGCCCCTGTCCGCCAAAATCCGACGGACCATGCCACCAAGGCGGTGATAGGCTTGCGGGCCAACAACGATGTCCACAGATGGTGCCCGGCGGCGGACTTCGTCGCCCTCAGCTTGGGCAACACATCCAGCCACAGCGATGAGCATATCGTCTTCGCCAGCTTCCCGCCTGGCTTCGCGCATCAGGCGAAGGCGTCCGATTTCGGAATAGACCTTCTCAGCCGCTCTTTCGCGGATATGGCATGTATTCAGCACGACGAGATCAGCGCCTTCTGCTGTGTCCGTGCGTTCAAAGCCGATGGGGGCGAGTACGTCTGCCATGCGGGCAGAATCGTACACGTTCATCTGGCAGCCGTAGGTCTTGATAAAGAGCTTGCGCGCCAAGGGATCTGTTACCTTTTAAAGTTCAGGCGGACAGTAGAATTCACCAGCGTTCTGTCAAGTTCCCACAGCCTCATTTGAGGTTGACGACAGCGCTATTTGCGCGTCTGGCGCTGGAAGTGCGGGCGTTGGGGCAGTTCGGCCCGTAACCATTGCTGTAACGCCGGTAGAAACCATCTGGTGACATGCGCTCGCCATGGCCCGGCGGTTTGCATAATCATCCATGCTGACAGGCTCATGGAATTGGATTTCAACCTTAGTCCGCTGGGCTTTGAGGAAACACCAAATGTGCGGTAGCAGCGCCATGTCGCCATACCATGCGACCAGTGGGCGTTGAGCGCGCGTAAGCGGCAGACCGTCCATTTCCGTATAGGCTATGGAGACTGGCTGGACAGTGACGGCGTGGCCATTCACTTGGTTTTGAGCGACGGAAAATAGCGCGCTTTTGAAGGTCAAAACCCGTGCGCCATCATAGCTGGTGCCTTCAGGAAATAGAATGACGTTGCCGCCGCTTTCAAAGCGTTCCTGCACGCGGGTGCGCTGGGCACCGACCTTGGTGCGCTGCTCGCGTTCAACGAATATTGTCCGCTGCATCTTGGCCAGCCAGCCTGCAATGGGCCAGTTCGCGATATCAGACTTTGCGACAAATGAGCCTTCAATCACGGCCCCAAACACGAAAATATCCAAATAAGATACATGGTTGGATACAAAGAGCGTTGGATGGATTTCGCTCATCTGGCCCGTTGTTTCGATCTGAATGCCAAAGATGCGCGTGACGCCGCGATGGAAGCGGCGGGGTATTCGGTCGGCAGCCTTAAGCTTCAGCAGCAAGGCGCCCGCTTGCACTGGCGCCAATATCAACATCCAGCCGATCAGTGCCGACATGCGAAGAAGCGGCATCATGCGCCGAGGTCGGCTCCAGCCGCATCTCCGGCACCGGTCCGTTCCCGCACGCTTTGGTAGCGCTTCGCGTAGTCGGCAGCCAATTGGTCCGTACGGACGACGACGCAGACATCGACAGTGTCGAATTGTTCATCAATCACTGCACCGTCTCCAATCATCGCACCGAGGCGAAGATATCCGCGCAGGAGCGGCGGTAAGGCGTTTTGCGCCTCCTTTTCGTCAATCTCACTGTCCGGCAGCAAGTCCATACGCACATAGCGCTTGCGGATTGCTTTGGGGCGTAACTGCGGTGATGCTAGGTGCATCTTGTGCAGATAGCTAAGCGCCAGGGCGTGCTTTTGTGGGTCTGCGCCAAGGAATGAGGCGCAGCCGAACATGATTTTTACATCATGCATGGCAATATAATGTGCGAGCGCCCGCCACATTAGGTTCATCACGCCTGCACTACGGAAATCTTTGTGGACGCAGGACCGACCAAGCTCAAGCACTTGCCGCCCGCCACGTAACAGCTTGCGAATGCGGAATTCGTCCTGGGTGTAGAATTGGCCGGCTTTGGCAGCAACATCACGTCGAAGCAGGCGATACACGCCAACAACGCGGTTCGCGACGGGGCCGCCATGGTCCAGTACGATCAAGTGATCACAGAACTGATCGTAGCGGTCAAAATCCAGCCGTGCAGCCTCCACTTCTGGGGATGGCTTGGCAGAAAGTTCCTCGTAGAAGACTTCGTAGCGTAGACGCTGCGCTGCCCTGATTTCAGCATCAGTTTTGGCAAGGCGCACTTCAAGCGTTCTGGCAACCAGGTGCAGTTCGCCAAGACGAGCAGGCGCTGGTCCGCGCCGTAGCGCCCTAACAAACGGAAAGGGCTTGCGCGCGCCAAAACGCCTGCGTGGCGGGCGTACCCGTTTCCAGGGCCGTCTCTTCGCTAAGGCGCGCTTTAGCGCAATCCGCATGGGCTGTTCTACCTCTGTCGCTTCATCGGACGACCAGGCTTTGGTCGGCCCTATCGACGGTCGAATTGCGCTTCGTTGGTTAGACCTTATCACGTGTCAGTTCCTCGCACGATAGGGCTGGATGCGACGCATTGAACGGATAAGTGGGGGCGATGAGAGCCTGACCCAAGAAGTTTAGCGTACCTGCTTGGGGATATCTGGAGGATGGAGTCACAAAAAAACCCCGCACAATGGCGGGGTTTTGATGTCTTCTCGGCCCAGAAAAAATCTGAGCCGACCGCGCATTATATCAGCGGCGGCGCGCGCGGGTCCCGAGGCCAATTTTTTTCGCGAGTGAACTACGCTGTGCAGCATAGTTCGGGGCGACCATTGGATAATCGTGGGGTAGGGACCACTTTTCGCGATAATCTTCTGGAGACATGTCGTACGCGGTCTTCAGGTGACGCTTCAACATCTTCAGCTTCTTGCCGTCTTCCAAGCAAATCAAGTAATCCGGGGTAATTGACTTCTTAATTGGTACAGCAGGCTGTGGTTTTTCTGCTTGCAGTGCGCTATCAGCACCAACAGATGCCAATGTTGTGTAGACTTGGCGAATTAATTCTGGAAGATCGCTTACTGGCACTGGGTTGTTAGCGACATGAGATGAGACAATCTCAGTCGTGTGCTCTAGTAGTTCGCGGGACATGGTTACTTCTGCTTCGGTCATGCCGATCTTTCTCCAGAATTGCTTTAGCGTTAAAAACTTGTGCGAGCTTAATAGACTTGGCAAAGCATTCGCGCAACATATATTTTAGCAGTGTAGAGGAAGATTTATGGCTGAAGCTGAAAATAAAAGTGCGGACTACTTGCTCGATATAACGGGGGATCGCTGCCCGATGACATTTGTTAAGACGCGATTAATGCTGGATAAGATGCAATCAGGTGACACGCTGCATGTGCGCCTGAAAGGCGAAGAACCGCTGAAAAATGTTCCCCGTTCGGCCAAGGAATTGGGGCATCTGGTCGCAGAGCCTATACTTGATGTGAATGGCTCTGCGAGCATTGTTATAGAAAAGGTCTAAAGTAGATTGTTAAGTGTTCTCGCCATGATTTTAGCATCCACGCGATAGCCGTCCCTCGGATAGTAAGCAGGGCGTGTACCAACTGTAATGAATGACATTGCTTCATAAAAAGCTTTTGCAATGGTGTTATCGTCTGCCACCTCTAGCAGAATGCGCTCGTAGCTGCCGTCCTCGGCTTGACTGGCGAGCAATTTTAACAAATGTCGACCCAGGCTGCGTCGGCGGAATGCATCACCGACTGCTATATTGATGATGTCCATGTCCGAGCCCGCGCGCATCGCCAAAACCGCACCTGCTGGCCCCGTAACGCCCGGTGCAAATGCGATTACGCCAGCGCCACCTCCATCCAATACGCGGGTAATGTCTTTGGTTTTCCAGCCACCCGCCCCGCCATCGGCATGGGCAGATTGAAACAACGTCGCGACTGCATCGGCGTCACTAACTGTCATAGCTCTGAGGTCGAGCGTGACGTCAACGGTTTTTGGGGGCAGCAGCAAGCGTCTAAATCCTTGTCATTGGGGTGAACTTATGCGCATTTCTGCCACCATAATCAAACATCTATTCCTTATCGCCGCAGCTTTTGCCGCTTGGACCGTCAGCGTTGCCCCGCAGGCATTAGCGGCGGATCATGCTGTGATCGTGATGTATCATCGGTTTGGCGAGAACCGCTATCCCTCGACCAACGTAACGATGAAGCAGCTGGACTCGCATATTGCACACTTGAAGCGCGGCAAGTTTACAGTCTGGCCGTTGAAGAAAATCGTCGCGGCGATTAAGGCTGGCGAACCTTTGCCGGATAAAACCGTCGCCTTCACAATTGATGACGCTTATGCCTCTGTCATGAAGCGCGGGTTGCCGAAGCTGAAAGCCGCAGGCTTCACAGCGACATTGTTTGTATCAACCGAGCCGGTAGACGCTGCCTTGCGCGGCTATATGAGCTGGGATGACATTCGCAAAGCTCTGGATGATGGGTTTGATATCGGCGCGCACACTATCAGCCATGCCCATCTGGCAGACCTGCCATTAGCGGACGCCAAGCGTGAGATTGCGGTCAGTAATCAGCGCTTCAAGGCTGAACTGGGCTTTGTCCCTGAGCTTTTCGCTTATCCTTATGGTGAGACAACGTTAGCCGTTCGCGATGCAGTCAAAGCCGCAGGACATGTAACGGCATTTGGCCAGCATTCGGGCGTCGCCCATGCATCCGAAGACATGTTCTATTTGCCGCGTTTCTCGTTGAACGAAAAATACGGCGCGCCTGATCGGTTCCGCACGTTGATTTCAGCGCTGCCAATGGATGCGCGGGATGTAACGCCAAGTAACATCACACTTGATAAATCTACGAACCCACCAGCATTTGGCTTCACGGCAGGGGATTCGGCCGGGAATTTGAATGGCTTGGCTTGCTATGCAAGCGGCCTTGGCAAGTTGAAGCTGCAAAAGCTTGGCGCACGGCGGGTTGAGGCGCGCCTGCCGCGCCGCCTGAAACCAGGCAGGCACCGTGTCAACTGCACCCTATCCGCTGGTGGTGGCCGCTGGCGCTGGTATGGGCGCCAGTTCTACGTGCCAAAGCCAGTTAAGTAGACTTTAGACCACCCGGCAATCTCTGAGGATTTCCGGCTTGACTTTCAGGCCGTGGCCCGGCGTTTCTGGTGCCGTCATGATGCCGTTTACCGGTTTTGCCCAGTCGATCCACAGATCGCCCAGCAGGCCCATATCTTCGATGATTTCGCCGTTTGTGATCGACGCCATCAGGTGAATCATGAGTTCTGGATAGAGATGCGGTGCGATTTTCAGACCGAAGGTTTCTGCTATGGCTGCTGTCTTGCGTAAGTCCGTCAATCCGCCCCGGATAACGTCCGGCTGTAGGATCGGGCAAACGGGGTTTTGGAAGAACGGTTTCAGGTCATAGCGTGTGAAGTGACTCTCTCCGCCGACAACCCGTGTATCAAGCGCATTAGCTACGCGGAAATAGCCTTCGTAATCATCTGGCACGACGGGTTCTTCCAGCCAGTAGATACCGTATTCTTGGATTTCCTTACCCATTAGGATGGCATGGTCGGCGGTATAGGCCATGTTTGCATCGACCATAATGTCCACGTCATCGCCAACGGCTTCGCGGACGAGGCGGACGTTCTCAACATCATCCTTGTCGCCCCAGACGAAGCCGACCTGCATCTTGATGGCCGAGAAACCTTCGCTTTTGAACCGCAGAGCCTTCTCAATCATCCCTTCGCGCGTCATGCCGCGCCACACGCCAGATCCGTAAGCTTTCACTTCCTTCTGTGAATGCCCCCAAAGGCGGTGGAGCGGCATGTTTGCTGCTTGGCCAACGATATCCCAAAGCGCCACATCAATGGCGGAAAGCCCAAGCACGGGCGCACCGCCGCGACCGTCTGCCAAAGTGGAAGTCCAGAGGTCCTTCCAGATGCCTTCAACTTCGGTGGCATCGCGGCCAACAATGCGAGGTGCTAGTTGTTCTTCAATCGCCGCTTTCGTCGTGCGCATGCCTTCACGCAGATACAGCTGGTAGCCAAGTCCTACATGCCCAGCCGCTGTTTCGATCTCACACAGCAATATATCGCGGTCCCGGCTATATCCGGCTTGCAATGAGGGCTGCTCGACATAAGGCACGCTCAGCAGCGTGATGCGGACATCCTTGATGGTGAGATCACCCATGAATCAAACACCTTCTACAATGATCATTTGGAAATCAGCCGCATTTTCGCGGGCCGCACGGGCTTCGCGATATTCTGGCGAATCATAGAAGGCCTTTGCTGCTGCAACGTCATCAAACTCTAATACAACGACACGGCGCGATTCATCGTCGCCTTCCATTGTTACAACAGGGCCGCCGCGCACCAGAAATTTACCGCCATTCTTGGCGATCGCATCAGGGGTCAGTGCTTGGTAGCCTTTATATTTTTCAGGGTTGGTCACGTTTACGCGGGCGATCACATAGGCTGTCATGGAATTAGCTCCTGGCTCGAATGATGTGCTGGGGACATGATAGGGTGAAGTTTGAACGACAGGGAAGGGACTATTGGCATGGCTGAAATTAGCTATCCGGCTGACTGGCGGGATATACCGCCAGACCGCTGGGCGAGAATGATGATGACGCCGGAGCAATATACCGCGATGCGCGCCAGTCGCTTAATGCGGGAAGAAGCTGCACCCGAAGTCGGCGACATCGCGCCAGACTTCTCGGCAGAACGGCTGACCCCCAGCGGCAAGCCAACGGGTGAGGCGCTAACGTTATCTGAGATGCGCGGTAAACCGGTCGGCCTCGTCTTCGGCTCTTATACCTGACCGCCATTTCGCAAACAGGCCGTGCGCCTGAACGAAATCGCAGCGAAATTCCAAGATAAAGTCCAATTCCTCTGCGTCTATATCCAGGAAGCACATCCATCGGATGGCTGGCAGGTCGAAGCTAATCTGGACGATGACGTGATTTATGATACGCCGACGACCAAGGATGAGCGTGACGCCCTGGCTGAAGTCTGCATGCTGAAACTAGCGCTCAACATGCCTATGGTCGTCGATGATATGGAAGACACGATTGACGCCGCCTATAATGCCTTGCCAGAGCGCCTGTATCTGCTGGATGCTGATGGCGCGGTGCAATTCAAAACCGTCGCAGGCTCCCATGGCTTTGACCCAGAAGCCTGGCACGATGCGATCAACGATCATGTGATCGGTTGGAGTTAAATATGCGAGTCAGGTAGGCCGCAGATATTTCGAGCTAACGAAGCCAATATGGCCCAACGTGCCCGCACGAGCGATTGATGCCCATGTCGATTTGCGCGGCTTACTGCCAACATATTTATAGGCGAAGGCACGCAGCTGAACTTCTGTTGCATCTGCAAGTGTGCCCGTTTTGCCCCAACTGGCACCGGGCCCCTTGCGGACGCTGAGTGTATCGCCAGCTGGAACGTCAACACGCATGTTCGGCCCCAAATATTCGTGGCGGTTTGGAAGCAGGTCTCTGATCCTGGACCATTCGAATGCCGGGCCAGGGTCAGGCTTGCGTCCAATCGCAATTTCATCATGGCCGACGGCGTCAATGATGTTGGGGAATGCATCAGTGAGTGCCGCTATTACTTCTCTAAGTGCAGCATATTGAGCGTCCGAGTATTTCTCCCAGCCTTTTTTATTCCCTCCAATATGGCCGTTCCAATGTGTGTCCAGGACAACTTCGTCCTTGCTGTACTTCTTTGTGATCAGGTCTCCATGGCTGTTCATGTTGAAGAACCAGGACCCGTGCCTGTCCAGATACCCAATATTCGCGAGCGAAATCCCAATGCCGAAATCGTTGACGTTGTCCCGGCCATGCCAGTTGCTTGCCCCAGCGTGTTTCGCCCGTTTTGTAAGCGGCGTGCCTTGCACCACAGTCCCATCACGATCGATGAGTAACTGGTAGCTGTAGCCAACTTTTCGCAAATGCGAGATTGAGCCGGATAGGCTTGAGCCAGCTGTATAGTGAATTGCGATATGGGAAGGCTGAATCGTGCTGCCGCCATAGGATAGTGGCGGGATTTGCTGTGCTCCGGTAAGGGTGTCGCCAGAAACAGAATAAGGCATAGGATCATCCTTTAAGTGAAGATAAAACCTTAGAAGAACATTTAAGATTGTGCCGATTGCCAGAGTCAAGTGCGATAGGCGTGGCCCCTATCGCAATTACCTGCCTTTAGGATAGTGTTTGAAGCCCACGCTAAGAAGAAGGAAAAGCCTGATGGCCGTACTTGAAACTGAAACCCACGGGCAGATCTTTGTGATGCGGATGAACAGGCCTGAAAGCCTGAATGCGTTGAACTATGAAATGCGCTGCGCCATGGCGGAAGCCTGGACGGAATTTGAAGCCAGCAAAGACCTGGAAGTCGCTATTTTCACCGGCTCCGGGCGCGGGTTCTGTGCGGGCGAAGACATGAAAGAGGCGCTGAAGGACAACACGCCCGGCGGCCGAAAGCTGCCGATGGAAGACCCGTTCCGCACTGGCAAAATCAGTAAGCCGATTATTGGCGCGATCAACGGTTTTGCCATGGGCGGCGGGTTTATGCTGGTCGAAGGTACGGACCTTCGTGTCGCTGCAGATACAGCCATTTTTGAGGTGTCTGAAGCGAAGCGATGGCTGCTTGGCGGCTATAATCATGGTCATATCGCCAATGTGGCCTATCCGGTGGCACTTGAGATGGCGATGGGTTATCGGTTCACCGCTAAGCGCTTCCATGAAATCGGCTTCCTGAACCGTGTGGTTCCAGCGGCGGACCTGATGGATGAGGCCATGAAAATGGCTGAACATCTAATGACCCTTCCGCCAGCGGCGCGGGTGAACACGCTGCATATCATGCGCCAGATGCGCCCCAGCATTACGCCAGCGTTTGATGATCTTGCGACTCGCCTGCATGCCCATGGTGACCTCGGCGACCTTATAGAATCCCGGGCTGCATTTGCAGAAAAGCGCAAGCCGAACTTTAAGGGTTGGCTCAAGCCTGAGGATCGGTATCGCTTGCCGCAGCTGGAGGAATAGGCTTGATTCGCCGCTCTGCAATGCGTTCCCGATAGAGCGCATAGAGGCCGCTGGCGATGATGACGGCGCCGCCGATCATCGTCCATTGGTCTGGCAGGTGATTGAACACCAGCCAGCCCATAACGGCGGCCCAAAGCGGCATCATATAAGCGAACGGCTGCAGCGTGGATGCGGGTGCCAACCGATAGGCGACGGGCAATAGAAAATGCCCGATTGAGCCCAAAATACCGATCGTGATAAGCCCGATCCATGTCTCCAGATCGGGTGGTCGCCATACGAATGGAGAAATCAGGTTGAAGCCAAGGATGCCAACGCCTGCCGTGTAGAGCGTCGTCGTTTGCGGTGAGTCGCCAGCAGCCACCATCCGCAGCATTGCTTGATATACCGCCCACCCAAAGGCGGCACCAAGTGGGATCAGCGATATCGGGTCAAACACACTGCCGCCCGGCCGGATAATAATCAGCACGCCGACAAAGCCGACGCCAACCGCAATCCAACGGCGGGGGCCAATGCGCTCGCCAAGTAAGATTGCGGCGATGGCCATCACCATCAACGGCGACACGGCGGCGATGGCGTGGACATCCGCAAGGGGCATCAAGCTGAAGGCGTAGATGAAGCAGGACATCTCTGTAATCAGGATGAATCCGCGCAAGATTTGTAGCTTGGGTCGCTCGGACCTTGCTGTTTCACGAATACCGCGCGGGGCGGCCAGCATTAACGCAAAACAGAAGAAGATTGCGAACCGAATGCCCAAGATTTGCGGGATCGCCAAGCTCTCTGTCAGATGCTTGGCGATTGCGTCCATTGTCGCCAAAAGGAACATCGCCAGCAGCACCAGCAGTATCGCCAGGCCGGGCCGGTCACCCGGGCGGGAAGAGTCTGCTGTTGGGGATGGCATGTGCGTTTCGGCGCGATCCATAAATACGTCAGCGGCGACACTACTTGGCGGACAATACAGTCCGCAATGGCGGTTTTTACAATGCGGCCATGCGAATTTGACTATTCTAGTGGCCTTGGCCCTAGCGTCCGGCCCTAATTCTAGCGATACTGTTAAACGGCTTAATATCAGACTCGGATTTAGAAGGACGCGCGGCGCCATGGGTGGATTCCGACGCGAAGCGCAACGCGATCAAGCAAACCTGATTTGAACGTCATTTCCAAGCTCGGCGAGCATGGCCTCGATGGGTGTTTTGAATCCGAGGCACTTTCGCGGCGTTGAGTTCAGGGCCATGGCAATCTC
>JBDQJI010000051.1:0-26933 GCA_040263875.1 Alphaproteobacteria bacterium | reverse complement strand
TGTCTTTGACGGCACGGCTGCCCGACGTCTTCGGACTGTTGGATTTTGCTCTCATCTTCGTTCCTTCGTCACTGCGATGAGACCAAAATCCTCCTCTAAATTATACCCTCAATCTGTCTCATAGGACCTGACGCCGGACAAATTACATCGTCGACTAGGAATGCCTCGACTTCTAAAAGCGGCGCGCCAGCCCCAGCGCGGCTCAGGTTGAGTAGGTCATCAATGAGGCCCAGCAGATATTGGCCTTCCCACAGTAAATCATCCGCCAGACTTTCCCGTTCCTCGGCAGTCAAGGCTTCGACGCCTGATGCGAGGAGTTCGGAATTACCAAGGACCACATGCAGTGGTGTGCGAAGCTCATGATTGACCTTCGCCAGGAAATCCGATTTGGCCCTGCTGGCGGCTTCTGCAGCATTCTGTGCAGCTTTAACCTCTGCTTCCGCGAGCGCCAGCGCGTTGCGTTGTTGTAAGACCTCGCGCTGCAGGGTGGCCGTTTGTGTTGCGTCTCGCAGGACAAGGAGCGTCGCACCTGTTTCGGTGGCTGTCACGGCGTTTAGGGAGACGACCCGATCATGATGCCCCTTTTCGTCCAGCACGGCGATATGCTCTAGGCGGAGTGGTGGTGCCGCATCTAGTCCAATCGCCGCAATCCGGTCACCAAGGCCAGTAAGCCAAGGCGCATTCTCTTCAACCATGGCACCAGGCACAGCCCAGTCCGCTAAGATGCCGTCGGATTGTGTGACTATTCCAGCCTGGCTCACAGTGACAATACCGATCTCACCTGACTGGATGAGGCTCATTATGGCGTTGCTTAGACCTGGATCAGTCTCAATGTGCGACATCAATGTCTCGTCTATTGACAGCGGTAGCCCCATATCTCGGTTCTCATTCGCGCGTCGTTGCCCCCAAGGCTTACTCAGCAAGTCTCGCGCCACAGTCGTGGACTGTTAAGTGCTAAACGCCAATACGAACAATTCGTTCAGTAAGGCTCCGGAACAGGTCGATGATTTGATCGCCCGTCGCGGCACTTACACGGCGCTGCGGTGCATCAAACCGCTCAGCCAGCGTCTGCTCAATATCATCCGTTTCTGGTGTAGCGTCTAAGTCCGCTTTATTGAACGCGAAAGCCAAGGGGCGGCCTGGTGCTTCACTGGCAAACATCTGCGCATGTCCGGCCATCGCATCGAGCGTTACGGAACGGCTGATATCGCCCACTACTAGCGCTCCGGCAGCACCTGTTATGTAGCTTTCCCGCAAGCCAGGGGCCAATTCACCGCCCTCAATATCCCAGATCAATAGATTGGCTTCAATGTCCTGGCCTTCATTGGAGGTCCAGGTGTCTGCGAATTTGTAGATATTGACGCCAAGTGTTGCGTGATAATCCGGCGTGAATGTTCCGGTCACATAGCGTCGTGCGATCGAGGTTTTGCCAACGGAGAATTCACCGAGCAGACAAACTTTGCGTGTGACCGATACCATAGGCCTAGGGCCTTCCCGGCTATTTCTAACAATTATTATCTGGCAGACTACCGCCAGGCGATTTCAAACGCGACCCTGCGATTTGCGGCGTCACCCGGCGGCGCAACGGGGGCTTCCGCGCCGCGTCCAAGTACAATCAAACGGTCCGAAGGAACGCCGCGGCCGGTTAGCGCTGCGGCGACCAATTCTGCGCGTCCACTTGATGTCCGGCGTGGCCTACGTTCGTTTGGGTCTGCGTAGCCAGTGACCAAAATTTTGAAATCAAGGTTCCAGGCTTTTATGAGTTGGGCGACGGCATCCAGGCGTTGTTCTGCAGAGCGTCTATCAGCGAAGCTATCCCGCCCATTGAACTGGATTGGATGTTGCGCCAGCCAAAGTGCGATCCGGCTGACGGGGTCTACCCCACCACCGCTGCTTTGCTTTTCAAGCGTGGCGATGCGTGCGGCTAGTGCACTTTCTGATGGTTCAGGTGCCGTGGCTGTCTGTCCGCTCATCGGGGTCACATTGAAAACAACACTGCCGACGCGGTCGATTTGCTGCAATCCAGATTGTAGGCTCGCGGCGGCGGTTGCGTTTGGTGCCAAACCGCTGGCGGCGAGCGTGCGGTCATCCCCTTCATAATCGAATGACATCGGATATCCACGCCATTCCGGCGCATCTATCAGAGCAGCAGCCTTGTCCTCAATCTGGCCATCGCGCCAGTCCTGAAAGGTGCAATAGGCAAACCAGCCGAATAGGCCGAGAGCTATAAGGCCGAGGATTATGAGCCCAGTGGTTGGCCTGCGCTTTGGGGCTTCACCTGCTGCATTGCCGGAAATTTGTTCGTTTGCGATAGCGAGATCGGCTTGCAGTTCCGTTCGCTGACCTGCGGGCAGGGCGCCAGCAAAGTCCTGTATCGGATCGGCCCATCGGCTCGATACATCCATGAGGGCGGATTGGAGACGCTCTTGCAGGTCATCCGGTGCTCGGCCGCGGGTTTTGACGGCCAGGAGAGATGTTACGGAACTGGCAATATGCACTTCGCGGTCACTGAATGTGATGCCCCGAACAAATCCGTCGGTCTGTCCGGCAAAAGAGTCGCGGGCGAAGGTTTGGACGACGGACAGTAAGGCCGCGAGTTGCTCGCTATCGTCAGCGACGTGATCTTCGGCACCGCTATCGCCAACCAGAAGGCCCGTCGGTCTATGGATTAGCAATACGCGCTCAACCACGAATGTTTGGGAGCGGGCAAGAAGGACATCGCCCACCTTGCGGCCAGAACCCCAGGCCGAGAATCTCGCACTCCATAGGCTCGGCGAGAAAATGCTATCTACGGGCTTGGCGATGCTGTCAGCAAGTTGCCGCATAGCTTGCGCAATGGCGGCCTGCACTAACTTGCCGGCCACCGGATAAAGCGATTCCAACATAGCATCGCGGGAATTACGGATCTCACGCCGAACTGTATCAAGGACCAAAGGGGCGAGCGCAGCGGCCACTCTGTCATGGTCGTGTACGCCAGATTGGCGCAGCACATCGACCAAAACACGGCGAATACTGTCGATAAGCGCTGGGTCCGCGCCGACACGACTGTGCAACACCGCAGTGCGGTCACGCACGCGGTCAAGCAGCTCCAATTCAGGTGAGAATAGGAGGCGCTTTAGCTCAGCCGTCTCGTCGGGTTCATTTCTTGTCCGGCTGGCCATTTGACTTGCCGGCCTTACTGGATGCAGCGCCAACGTCACCGCTCAACCGCATGCCAAGTTCCATCAGATAGCCGCCTAGTTCGTCGCGGCTTGTCTTGTCGCCATCGAGCTCATTGGCTGCGGTATCGAGATCAGCCTTGAGTTCAGCCAGCTTCGTCTGTGTCTGACGGCTCTGTGCCTCAATTTCTTCACGGAGCGTGCGCTGGGCCGTGCTCAAGCTGTCAGAAAGTTGCTTCTGGTTCTGGTCAGCTTCTTTGCGGAAACTGGCAAGCGAATCATCCATGCGTTCTGAAAGCTTGGTTAACTGATTGCTGAGCTTGGTCTCCATCTCCTCAATGCGTCGCTCAAGTGAGCGCTTTGTCTCTTGGAGGCGATCATCGACAGCTTTGGTTTCGCGGTCAATATATTGCTCGACCTTCCCAAAGCGTTGATCAGCTTGGCGCTGCTGGGCGCCAAATAGAATTTCACGGACCTTATCAATGCTATCGCCGGCCTCGGCATCTGCATCGGTTCCTTTGGCGTCATCAGCCATGGGTTTTTGTTTCTCCCTCATATCTTTCTGCGCGGGCCGCAATTTTTTCAGCGCCACGGTCAATCTCGTTCAGACGGTTTTATAGCGTAGTATGCTTCAAATTCCACACGCCTATTTGGACTATCATCTTCCGTGCTGGCGCTTAACAATCTTTCTGCGCCGCGACCAACAGAAACCATACGGTCGGGCTGGACGCCAAGTTTTGTCAAGGCGTTGAAAGCCCAGTCAGAACGCCGCTGCGATGTGATGCGATTGTCTTCAACAGTCCCGATACTGTCGGCAAATCCAACGATCCGCAGGTTTACACTGGCGGGCATGGATAGCGCGACATCAGCCGCTTTGCGCAAGACCTCAAGTGCTACGTCGTTATCGTTCGGTTGATCGCTGCTAATAAAGGTAACAACCAATGGGCGGAGCGCCCTATTGGCCGCCTCTACAGGGCTATCGGCTTTGGGTTCAGCCGCGCGTGCGATTCGATCTATTCTTTGATCCAGAATTGCGATGGCTTCGCCTGCGCGTGCTTCAAGGTCTTCAACTCTGCTGGTAAGCTCGGGGTTCGGCCCTGTCGCGGCTGAGGGCGCAGCGCGCAGCTTCGATACGGCTAGCTCAATCTCGCTAAGGCTGGCCGCAAGTTTTTCTGCCTGGACAAGCGCTTGTGTCTGATTAGCGTCTGCCTCTGTTAGGCTGGAGATCCGCGTTCGCAGGGCATTAATATCCGCTGCAAGAGTGCTGATCTGGTCCCTGTTGTCTTGTGTGGCCGCCGGTGTTGCTGCCAATGCTGCGAGGGCGCGTTCTGCGGTCGTTATCCGGTCCGTTTCGAGCTGGACTTGACTGTTCACGCTGGCAAGCGCAGCGGCAATGGTTTGCAGGCCTGCAGAATTGTTCGCGGTATCATCAGGTAGCCCAGCCAAGTTTGCCAATTGCTGTTCTGCCTGAGACATTCTTTGTGCCTCAGCCTGGACCCGACTGGATATGTCTTCAACTGATGTCGCGACAGTCGATAGCGCACGGGCGGTTTCATTCAGCTTGGTGTCTGTCGCATTCGCAGCTTTGGATAGGCTTGTTGTTTCTGACCGAACTTGTTCGAGCAGCGCTGTCAGTGTGGATGTGACCCTGGCTAGGCGGTCATCTGCGGCATTGAGGGCCACTCTCGTTTCAGCGAGGCGTTCCCCCGCGCGATCCTGGGTGCGTTCTACAGCGGCCACCGCCCCATCAACGCGCGCTAATTGTGATGCGAGATCTGCAGCGATTTGACGGCGCCCGGCCTCAGCACTCACAGCAGTCGCTGCAAGGCCTGCGCGGGCGTCGGCGAGGGCGGATTGCAGGGCTGATACAGCGGCAGCCTGCGCAGCGGCGCGACCCGCATTGTCCTCAACCGTGTCTTTGAGATCTTGCGTGCGGAACGCCACGTCAGCCACGGTACGGGATAGTGGTTCCAACCTGCGTTCGACCTCTGGCAACAGGGCATTTGCAACGGCGGATGCATTCTGGGCAGCCGGTGCAGGAAGTGCGCTGACAGCAATTGTCAGCGGTGTTTCTGCTTGCGTTGCAGTGCTTGTGAGCGAGGTTCTCAACCGGTCGAGCGTAGCTTGGGTTGGGGCTAAACCGGTTACGTTTAGTCCATTATCATCGACAATTGCTTCAACACGGTATCCGGTAAGCTCTGGAATACTGGCGATGATGGCATCCGCTTCAGCCTTAAGATCAGCACGTGTGTTTCGTTCAAGCCACATATTGCCGCCGAACCATAGGCCAATTGCTGCGATAACGGCGGCGGCGATCAAGCCTTTCCAGGGAGGGCCTTTTGATTGCTTGGCGCTGCTGGCGGATACAGCATTCAGCCGCTGCAACAGATCATCACTAAGCTCTGCGCCATTTTCTGGGTCAATCGGGCCGCTGACATTTATAGATTGACGATTGGCACTCAGGAAATCGACAAACAGACGCTCGAGCTGCTGATCGATATCCCCTGGGGGTGGCCCTGCGGTGCGGACTGCCAGCAGCAATGTCGGTGATGTCCGCAGAAACAGCTCTGCGCCGCCGAAATCCAGCCGCCGCAGGTCGCCGCCTTCGGTTTCTCTTAGCGCATTGCGGGCGAACGTAAGCGTTGCGTTGAGCATGCCGGCGAACAGCTCATCATCGCTTTCGCCGTCGCCATCCTTACGACCAAATCCGCCATGGCGCGCAATTGGGGATCCTGTGGCTCTATCAGCCACCAAGAATGCCTCTACCCGAAAGCGGGGGCGGTAGCGCAGTAGAATTTCGGCCTGTGAGCGACCTGTAACGCGTGAGATAATCCGTGCGCGCCAACGGTCAAACGAGAGAGCGCTATCAAGCTTCTGGTCAACTTGCTCAAAGGCCTGCTTGATGGCGTCTTTTACGGCGGCAGCAACTAAACGGCCTGTGATTGGGTAAAGCGCCTCAACCATCATATCGCGCGAATTGCGAATTTCCGCGCGCATTGATGAAACAATTAAGGGGGCTAATGCACTGGCGACACGTTCGTGGTCCCGGGCCTGGGCCGTGCGCAATACCTCGACCAGGACGGTTTCTACGCTTTCCGTCAGGGCAGGGCCATCGCCTACGCGAGCGTCAATCTGGTCAGCGCGGCGTTGCAGGTCTGAAAGCTGGGCGAGCTCGCGGGAGAACAAAAGCTGCTTCAGCTCTTGCTCCGTCTGCACGCCCATCTCTCCAGAGTCTGTCGTCATATGCGCCATTTACCGCTTGGGCAGGGTCATTGTAGCCCATAAAGCCAGTGTGTTCGCTACCGTATACGAACCACTAACGCTACGGATCCAATGGTATTTATCCGTTATTGTGGCATGGTCATGCGGTTCGCCCAAGCAATGTCTCATTGTGAGAGCAAAAAAGTCTCATTTTGTCTGTTGTTTCAATGAATTATGAGATGTAGGTTCCGCGCTCCCTTAACAGACCAGCTGGAGCGCATCATGGGCAAGGTTCTATTCGCTACGTTAATCGGGGCTTGCTTCGTGATGGGCGGTGGTATCGCGGGCGCTAGCTTCATTCGCTATGTGGCTGCACCTGGCGTGGTCATGGCTGATCGGACAACACCCGACAGCCGCGTTGAGCAAGCTGCTGAACTGGCTTATGGACCAGTTCAAAAAGCTGATGATGGTGCCTGTTCAGCCGAAGTTGCAGTTTGTGATGCCGCCTTTGCTGCCTTCATGTTGCAGGCTGTATTAGGCGCGAATGGCGCAGGCGGTGAGCATTTAGCGGCTTTACGCGAAGATGCAGCCAAGAAAGTCGCTAACCTCGACCGTTAGACCGGACTGTCCTTGCAGCAGACGCTTTGCCCGGGAATACTCTAAGCCTGATTCTCTTGGGCAATGGAGCGGCAACGCATGGCAGGTCTAGCAGCGTTTAATTTGAAGCAATGGATTGCGGACAACCGTGCGCTTTTGCAGCCGCCCGTTGGCAATGCGCAGCTCTATAAAACAACCTACAAGAACTTCATCATCATGGTGATTGGTGGTCCGAATGAGCGCACGGACTATCATGATGACCCAGGCGAAGAGCTGTTCTTTCAAGTTGAAGGGGACATCGTCCTTCGGGTGATTGAGGACGGACAGCCGGTCGAAGTGCCAATTCGTGAAGGCGAAATGCTGCTATTGCCACCCCATGTTCGGCATTCGCCGCAACGCCCCGCCGGCAGTGTCGGTCTTGTGGTCGAGCGGATCAGGCTGCCGGGCGAATTAGATGCGTTTGAATGGTATTGTGAACAGTGTGACGCCTGCCATCACCGCCGCGAGTTTGAATTGGCTGATATTGAGAAAGACCTGCCACCGGTTTTTGCCGAATACTACGGCGATGCTGCGCTTCGGAAGTGTGGTTCTTGCGGCCACGTAAATCCCGGCAAGCCCGGTTGATCCGGTACGATTGGAATAGGATTTAGACATATGCGTGCAGTTGTTTGCTCTGAATTTGGCGACCCTGAAAAGCTTGGGATTGGGGAGCTCGCTGTTCCTCTACCGGGGCCAGGGGAGGTCCTGATCAATGTGGCTGCGGCTGCGATCTCATTTGCGGACACGCTGATGATCCGGGATATGCACCAGAACAAGCACGATCTGCCATTTGCCCCCGGTATGGAGGTCGCTGGCACGATTGCTGCACTTGGGGCTGATGTAACCGGATTATCCGTGGGCCAGCGGGCGATGGCGCTTGTCTATGACGGGGGCTATGCCGAGCAGGCAAAAGCGCTGGCGACTGAAACCTTCGTGATGCCAGAAAGGGTATCATATGAGTCTGCTGCTGCACTCTGCTCTGTATACCTGACGGCCCATTGCGCGCTGGCGTTTGACGCACGTTTGGCTGCTGGCGAGACTTTGCTGGTGTTGGGTGCTGCTGGCGGCGTTGGGTTGGCAGCCGTTGAAGTTGGGAAGGCGTTGGGTGCAAAGGTGATTGCAGCTGCTGGCGGGCCTGAGAAGACTGCTGCGGCGATGGCTCACGGGGCCGACGCGGTGATAGATTACCGAAGCGAGGACTTGCGCGCTCGAGCTATCGAGCTTTCGGGTGGCGGGGTTGATGTCGTCTTCGATCCGGTCGCCGGTGATTACTATGAGCCCTCATTCCGGTCGCTAGATTGGGGTGGGCGCTATCTCACTATTGGTTATGCCGGGGGTGCGATCCCTAAAATTCCAGCGAACCTGCTGCTCGTGAAGAACAGAGCCGCACTTGGGTTCGCACTGATGCATTATCGTCGCCATAAGCATGATTTATTGCAGCAATCGGGTGCCATTTTGCTGGATTGGGCGGCAGAAGGCGTCATCAATCCGCATATCGCTGAAACGACGGGCCTGGAGGGTGCCTCCAAGGCGATGCGGGCTGTAATGGATCGTAAAGCCATCGGGAAGTATGTTCTGACAGTGTGATGGAACGCACTCCATCCGCGTGAGTTTCCGTGAAGCGCGGCCTTATTTCGCCGTATTTCACCGCCATCTAAGGCGCAGACCAAGGCTTTAGTGCGAACTCACAGGGAGTTTTTCGATATGCGGGTTATTCCAAAGACGTTGCTTATTGCTGTAGCTGCTGTCGCGCTAATGGGTGCTGGTGGTGATGGAGGTCCGGATGAGGACGAAAACAGCATCGTTTATCAGGCAGATATTCAAGACAGAAACAATCAATATGCCAGTGTGACGAAAATCTTGGTGTCGGGGCCAGATGGCGCTTTGAGTGCGTCTGGGTGGCGGGGGTTTGACCGACGCAACCAGAATCGAATTGACTACTCTGCGACACCGATCTTTGGCCAGCTTTCTGAGCCGCGCTATGACAAGCAAGATTTCATGGAATACAATCGGATCGGCGAGGTTCGTGTTGATGGCAGCACACTCGCTATTGTGTTGGATGAAGCCGCGTCGGAGAAATTGGCAGACATTCGGATGATTGCTGTTTTAAATCAGAATCATGCTTTCGAGACCCGTGGCAGCCTAAAAGCCAGTGGCTCTGCCGCCGGTTGGCAGTCCCGTGGCCGGGTCGTTGGTGATGCTTATTTGATAGGTGATGGGGTCGCGCTGGCGCTTGTTCGCCCATTTGTCGTGACGGATTCCGGGCTCTGGTGACTTGGCGGCATACAAAGCGGGCATGGACCCTTATAGCCTTTGCTGCGGCGTCTTTGATGTCGATGCCAGGTTATGTGTCGGCGGCACCGCTTGAACCTGAAACCGTCACGCTGAGCCAACCGGGCCCAGACGGTGGCAAGGTTGACCGGAACTATCACATCCTCATGCCGCCTAACTTGAGGCGGGGCGAGCGCCCGCCCGCTGTCATTTTATTGCATGACGCAGGTGATGACGCTTTAGCGGCAGTTTATATTCATGGCTGGATCGCAACAGCGGCCCAGGCGCGATTTGCGATTATTGCACCTGAAGCTGGATTACAGCAGCAAGGGCGAGCAGAAGGTGGATTCTTCAATTCTCGTGTCTGGAATGCTGGCTCGAAAGCCGCTGCATCTTGGCAGGATGTCGCGTTTCTGGAGGCCGTTGCGAAGGACGCGGCTAAGCGAAAAATGCTGGATGCAAAGCGCCTTAGCTTAATTGGTTTTGGTGAAGGTGGGGCGATGGCGCAGCGCGTGTTGCGGGAAGGAAGCGGCCGCTATGCCGCTTTCGCCAGTATTGCAGGCGCACTCTATGGCGCGCCGGAAGCAGCAAAGAATGCGCCGCTATATCTTTTGTTTGGCGCTGTTGATCCAACGAACCCTCTTAAAGGTGGGCACATCTATACGCCTTGGTCCGGTCGGGCGTTGGCGCCTGCCGCTGTGAAAGCAATTCATGGCTGGAGGGTCGGCCTTGGCTGCCCTGAGCAACCCGGCGAAGCCAGTCTCAACAGCGGAGTGCATCGTAACGAATGGCGCGATTGTGCGGGTAAGGGCGCGTTGCAAGCAGTTTGGATCGAAGGGCTTGGGCGGCAATGGCCGGGCACGGGTACTGGGCCATTGCCAGAACGGGTGACGGGGCCGCCAAACGACGCCATATTCGCCCCGTGGGATATCTGGCGATTCTTTGAAGCGCGTCGGTTGGCCAATCAAAATTGATACATAGATTAAGGAGAAGCGCGATGAGCATGCGCGCGTGGCGGGTTGCTGAATGGGGCGGTCCGGATTCAATGAAACTTGAAGAAATCGCAGCGCCCGAGCCTGGCCCGGGTGAGGCGGTCGTGCGTGTGCGCTACGCAGCGCTCAATTTTTTTGATGGCTTGATGATATCCGGCAAGTACCAAGTTAAACCGCCGTTCCCATTCACGCCCGGCTGTGAAATTGCTGGTGAAGTTATTGCCGTTGGCGATGACGTAGATTTGGCCATCGGTGCGCGGGTATGTGGCCAGCCAAATTGGGGAGCGTTCGCTGATCAGTGCGTCATGTCCGCCAGCGCGCTTTGCCCAGTGCCGGATGCTGTGGACCTGAAAGACGCTTCCTGTGTGCCGGTTGTCTATCCCACGGGCCATATCGCACTTGGCCGCCGTGCTCATTTGCAGGCGGGTGAAACGCTATTGGTAACGGCAGCGGCAGGCGGTGTCGGCATTGCTGCTATCCAGCTTGGCAAAGCTTGGGGTGCGAACGTGATTGCGCTCGCAGGTGGGGCAGAAAAGTTTGCTGTGGCCAAAGCCGAAGGTGCTGATCATGCTCTAGATTACACAAGCGGCGAAGATTGGGTAGAGACGGTCCGCGAACTTACCGGCGGTAAGGGTGTGGATGTCATCTATGATCCGGTCGGCGGCGATATTTTCGACAAAGCACTGAAAGTTATCGCGTTTGAGGGCAGAGCCGTCATCATTGGTTTTGCTGGGGGTGAAATCCAGAAAATTGCGTCAAATCGCCTGCTTCTGAAGAATGCGTCTGCTGTGGGCGCGATCTGGGGGCGGTATCGGACGGATCAACCAGCTTATGCTGCGGAAGTTATGGCGGACTGTTTCCAGTTGATGGCCGATGGCCGGATCAAGCCGGCAATCTCAGCCACGTATGCGCTGGAACAAACGCCCGAAGCTATCGAAGCGCTCGACAGCCGCAAAACATGGGGCAAGCTCGTTATCGATATGGCGCTATAGTGAAAGCTAAGCTTCCAGGATGAAAGCACGCTTTAGGGCGAAAGGCATCTCGCCTTTAAAGCGGCGCACATCGAATTCACCGCAAACTGTAACGGGACCGCGGGGAAGCTGATCTGGCGCATAGGCTAGCTGCAGCTCCGTCACGGGCCAGATCTTCTGTGCGTCGCAGGCAGGGCAGCCGACTGCGCGGCGCGTCAGCAGAATGCGGTTGAAGGATGGCGTTTTTCGAATAAACTCGATCAATGTGATTTCTTGGTTCGCCACAGCTTCCAGGGCTGATGGAAACTGTGGCTGATGGGAGTGAGTCCTCGCTGCCAGCTCCATAGCTTGCCAAAGCTCTTCGCCTTCAGCATCTGCAACATGCGGCTGATCGGGGCCGTGATTTGCCTGCGGCGTACAAGCTGCCATGCCGCCCAGCGCTAGGACCGCAGGCATTGCACCTGCAAATTTCAGGATCGAGCGACGGGACGTGGAAACTGGTTCTAGACGCATGGTACGATCCTGACCGGGATGATCTGTTGAAATTGTATTCTGCAGGCCCGGCCTTAAGATTGGCTTCGTTTCGATGGTTAAACTTTGAGACAATTATTGGGCTTGGCTGCAGCTCAGCGCCGTCGCTTTCCGTTTTGTAGTGATTAGATAAGCCATGAAATCAGTCGGACTGGCGCTTCTCTTCCCGTTTTTATTGACGCCTATCGTCTCCTTCTTGTTCAGAATGGTGAACGCCACAATCGCGCCTGAGCTTATCGCTGAGTTCAATTTGGGCCCAGCCGAACTGGGTTTGATCACCAGCGCGTACTTCATAGGGTTTGGTCTGACCCAGCTACCAATGGGCGTGCTGCTGGATCGTTATGGGCCCCGTGTCGTGGTGATAGGGCTGCAATTGGTCGGTGCCACAGGTGGGGCGCTGTTCGTCGTTGCGGATGGGCAGATGGGGCTTCTGATTGGTCGGTTTTTGATCGGTGTCGGCATGGCGGGCAGCGTGATGGCGGGCTTGAAGGCAGCAAACCTTTGGTTCGAGCGCGAGCGCCTACCGGCGATTAATGCGCTTCTGTTCGGTATGACGGGCCTGGGCGGTATGTTGGCGACCGGGCCGCTGGCGCAATTACTAAAGGTGATTGATTGGCGGACAGCCATGTTGATGATCTGCGTTTATTGCTGCGTCATCGCCATGATTTCAGCCATGATGATCCCGCGGGTCGTTCAGACCGGACCAGCACCACGGCTTCTCAGCCAAATTGCGGATATCGGGAGGCTGTATAAATCCGCAACGTTCCTGCGGTTTGCGCCGGTCACGGTCGCCTCAATAGCCGGGTATTCCAGCTATCAAAGCCTATGGGCCGCAATTTGGCTGCGTGACCTGGAGGGCTTTAGCCGGGATGCGCAGGCTTGGGCGCTGTTCATGCTGATGGGCGCAATGATGATTGGCAATTTCGCCTTTGGGGCCATTAATTCGCAGCTTCGGGCGCGCGGTATTTCGACGTTGAACGCTGCACTAACAGCGATGGCGCTGATGGCCTTGCTTCAGGCGGTCATTGTGTTGGACATCGTCGCAGCATCCTTGCCAATTTGGATCCTCATGGCGCTTTGCACCAGCGGCCCTGTCGCTATGTATGCGGTGCTATCCCAGCGCTTTCCGCCCGAATTGGCAGGCCGAACCAACACAGCGATAAACGTTCTGGCATTCCTCGGCGGGTTCCTTGTGCAAAGCGGTATTGGTTTCCTTTTGGCGCAGTTCCCAGTCAGTGCAGATGGCGGTTATGATCCGGTTGGGCATCGGTTAGCGTTGGCGATTGTTGTCGCGATCCAAGTCGCCGCCTTTGCATGGTTTTTCCTCTCCGCTCGGCTTGATCGGTCAAGCCCGGCTGTATCCTAAAGGACGTATCACATGAGCTATTCCGCCAAAGAAGTCGGCCCAAACCGGTTTCGGGAAAATATTGGCCGCTATTTTGAAGACTTCGTCATCGGCCATATTTATGAGCATCGCCCTGGCCGCACGATCAATGAGGCGGATAATTCCTGGTTCACATTGCTGACTATGAACACTCACCCCCTGCATTTTGACCACGAATATGCCAAGCATAGTGAGTTCGGTAAGCCTTTGGTAAACAGCGCTTTTACGCTTGCGGTCGTCGCTGGCATGTCTGTATCAGATACAAGCCAGAAAGCCGTCGCCAACCTGGGCTGGAATGACATTAAGCTGACAGCCCCGGTGTTTGTTGGCGATACGATCTATGCGGAATCGGAAGTGATGGATAAGCGGGAATCCAAGTCCCGCCCAACCCAAGGCGTCGTGAATATCCGCACTCGCGCTTTCAAGCAGGATGGCGTTCAGTTCATGAGCTATGACCGCGCGATGCTAATGCCCAAACGTGGGCATGCTGTAGACGATAAAGCCAATTACTAATGTGCTTCCTACTGGCTGTCCTTTTGCTCGCGGCGGCGTGTACGCCGCTGCGGGCTGAGGACGATGGTGGGCCGGAAGCGACTTGGCAGGAGGCTTGGATAGCGTTTCCTGCAGGGTTTGCGGGCGTTGCTGAATCTCTGACGGTCAAGTCAATGGCAGCGGCAATGGATATTGGCGCGAAAGCCCAGAAAGTCTGGCCGACCGTAGTCTATATCCACGGCTGCAAGGGCCACGGCTATTCCTCACGTATTGCGCTGAGGGTGTTAAGCGATGCTGGCTTTTTCGTAATCGCGCCGAATAGCTTTGCCCGAAAGAACCGGCCTGAAACCTGCGATACTACGCAAAAACGGCGGATTGCTGGATCGCCTGGTCGGGCCGTTACAGCCATGCGGTTTGAGGAGATAGCCTACGCCGCTACTGCCACGCCTAAGCTGCCATGGGTCGACCAGCAGAACCTGTTCATTTACGGGCATAGCCAAGGTGGGCGTGTCGTCTCAGCCTATAGCGGCGAGGGGTTCAAGGCGGTCGCTACATCTGGCAGCCGCTGCCGCGCTGGCATTGGTGCGCCGACGGATAAGCCCGGGCTTTATATGAACGCAGCGCGGGACCCTTGGTTTTATGGAAAGCCACCGCCGGGTAAGTGCCAAACATCGGCACCCAAAGGCGCATCGCACGCACACCCTGTTTACGACACGGACAAACACGTCGTGTTGGCGCTGCCTGAAGCGCAGATCGCACTTATCAATTTTTTGAATGGCAACCTCGATTGAGGCTGACTTTCGCCCCTGCGCCATGTCGGCGCTAACATAACAGGAGACCTACCCATGGCTAAAGCGAAGACGCCTTACGAACTGGTGCCACAACTCGGCAAACTGCGTGACAATGTGCTGTTCGGTGATGTTTGGGAGCAACCGGAACTCAGCAAGCGCGACCGGAGCCTGGTGACGGTTGCGGTGTTGACAGCTCTTTACCGGACGGAAGAGCTCAAAGGTCATATGCAGCGCGCACTCGATAATGGCGTCACTCAAGATGAACTGCGAGGGATGATTACCCATCTGGCATTCTATGCTGGCTGGCCTACGGCTGTTAATGCTGGACGTGTCGCGATGGAAGTCTTTGAAGACGACCAATAAGCGCTGCGGTCTAGCTTAAGCCTCGCGCAATGGCCTGGTAGTCCGGTTCATTATCAGGATTGATCAGGCCATGGCGGAGGAGGAAGTGAGCGACGACGAGATTGCAGTTGAACTTGAATTGCTCACTGGTCGCAACAATCTCTCCGGCGGTGCTGGCGGGCATGCGTTGAAAGGCGCTGGTTTCGCCATCGGTGTTCTCTGGCGTGAACTCAGGTGAGAGTTCTAGGTCAAAGCAATACAGCACGTCTGGGCGAATGCCTGCTGGCGTCTCCATCACATAGCTGATTGCGCCCACAGGTTTCGCTTGGGCTGCGAGGGCAGGGGGCACATTAGCCTCCTCTGCCGCTTCCTTGATAACATTTTCATGGAGGCTCAGCCCATAGGGCTGGCCGCCAGCGACCATATTGTCCAGTTTTCCGGGATCAACGCCGGACGACATTGACCGCGTGCCGATCCAAATTTCTGGTTCATTGGCACCTGGCACCCAGCCATTCACATGAACGCCGTAGGATATCAGCCCGAATGCGGTGACTGCACCCCGATCGACGACCGCATGGGCCGGATCAGTCCATCTGTTCTTCACGCCATAAAGCTCATTGCGGAGACCGCGAATGAGGCCAGCTTCAAGCAATGCGATACTGCCATCAGCTAAGGCCCAGCTGCGGTCTTCGAAGGTGGCCAAATTTGGCGATATTGCAATGGACTGTGTGGTGACTTCGAACCCGTGGATGCCGTCCAATACGTCCAATACGCCATCACTGACCCAGCCAACGCGCTCGTCCGCGATCAGAAACGGCTTGTAGGCCGTAAGATCGTGGGCGTTGCAGCGCTGGATGTGGTCAAGAATACTCACGCGGCGGTGACGGCCTCTACCGGCAGTACGGATTTAGCGCTGGTCAAAACCACGTTCACCATGGGCATGCGGCCAAGCACGCGAGCGAAATAGTCTGAGCGGTCTTCAGCAAGGCCGGCCATTTGGATGTCCATCACCAACTGGTCGCCCTCGACAACACTGGTCCAGCGTGTGGGAGTGAGGCTTTCTTTGGCGAAAACCTCAAGCACCCGCGGCATGGCACCTGGGTCAACGGCGGCATGAACGGAAAAGCAAGCGACGCGGGTCGCGGAATGATCGTGTGTCATTGGAAAAGTCGTTACGCGGAAGTCTGCAGAAACTGAAACGGAGAAACCCCGGCTCTCAGAGAGAAGCCGGGCCGCTAATTCGCAGAATGATCCGAGAAGGCATTTGCATGAGTAATAATATTGCGCATCCCGAATGTGGCGTCAAGGACAATCACCTCTAGCGCATGATTTCGTTGGCGCATCGCGCGTGATCCATTCTATCAATGGAGGATGAGCAATTCCTTCTCCCGCCGTGCCGCAATTGCTGGATATGATCTGGTTGCTGGCTTTGTCGATCCCATAACCATTGGCGCTATGAAGCGCTGGTGGTTTCCGTCCGCCCGAATTTGGGCCTCTGCGAATGGTGCGCGCGGGGACGCCGATGCCGTTGCCGCAAACTTGCCGCCACGTGGACAAAAGCGCATCCGCTCCAAGGCGTCGCAGGGGGCGCTGCCGAAGACTGAAATTGCGCCCCAACAGGCGAGCGACGCCAATGCCGCGTGGCGGGAAGTTGTGATCCAGGGCGGTGATGGTGACCCAGCAGCGGCGGAGACGACCCGTCGGCGAGCAGGGTCCCGCCATCTGGCAATGCATGGCCCGCTGGCGGCTGCGGTTGGGCGGCGCGGTGTTAAGACGGTCGCCTGGGCTATGGAGGCACCGGGCGCTTTACCGCCTACGGCTGATGCATTTATGGCATCAGATAATTTGGAATCCGTGCAGGAAGGGCCTGAGTTCCGTGAGGATACGCTGATGCGTCGCTGGCTTGCAGCGCCGGCGGAGACGGGTCTGGTCGGTGATATCGCCTATGCGCGGGTCAGTTGGCCGGTCGATATGCCGGTGCATGGCGTAATCGTCGTTGGTGCAGGCGTTGGTGTCGAATGGGATATCTTTGTCAGAATGCGCCGAGACCATGATTTCGCCCATGCCTACACTGTGCACGGGCTTGCTGTTGTTGAACTCGTATCTCCGGGCCATGGTCTTCGCCGGGCGGACCATCTTTATGGCGGGGAGAGCTTCTTCCAATCGGCGCCGGTGTCCGCTGGTGCCAGCCTCGCTGCACAGGTGCGTGAAACAGGGCGGTGGATCGCCTGGGCGCGCCGGGCTTTTAGTCTGCCCGTCGGCGTATTCGGCGTTTCGATGTCGAGCTTCGCTGCCCAGCTCGCCATTAGCCACTGCAACGCTTGGCCAGAAGCCGCCAGGCCAGATGCAGCATTGCTCATGGCGCATTCCGGGGACTTGATTGGCGTTACACAAGGCAGCTTGAGTAGAGGATTAGGCTTACCGGCTGCACAGAAGGCTGCCGGATGGACAGCCGCAGATTTTGCGCCGTGGGGTGAGGCGCTCGGACCAGCAGACAAACCCGCAATCACGCCAGAGGCCATTGTATCGATCACAGGCCGCCGCGATGGCGTTACGCCATTTCGTGATGGAGAGATTGTTCGTGAAAATTGGGGCATTCCGCCAGCGAATCGGTTCACCTATGGCCATGGCCATATGGGCCTACCGTTCAGGGTAATCATGGAACCTGACGCAAATGAGCGATTTTCCGAGATTTTGCGCTGTCTGTGAGACCCACTGGCAAGGGCTTATTAACCTCACCGCACTAATTTTATCGCTGGAGCATACCCGCAACCGGCGGGCGTGCTGGTGGAGTCACAATGGCGGCTGCTTCGGCCACGAAAACAGCGCCTCTTGCCGGTGGTAAGGGCAGCGAAAAGCCAAAGGCAGCGCGGAAGCGCGCGCCGCCGTGGGATGCTGACCGAATTAAAGTATCAGAAGCTGTGTGGGGTGCGGGCGAAGTCGGCCCTGTAGCTGAAAAGTTTCTGCCGCCGCTGCTGCCAACACTGGCGCTGGACCCGGCAATGACGGCGATTGAGATAGGCTCGGGCCTAGGTTCATTATCCCGAAAAATGCACCTCAATAGTGGCGTTTACACGATTGGCTTTGAGTCTGATCCTGTGCTGCTTGAGAAGGCTAAGGAATCTGCACTGCATTGGGGTCTGCGCAGAAAAACCAAGTTTCACGCACTAAACCTGCGTAAGCCCGAATTTGAGAGCATCCGAAAGAACAGCATTCATTGTGTCGTGATGCACTCAACTGTCACGCAGGTCGCGAATATCGGCAAGGTGCTAAATGTGCTTTCAGACCTACTGGCGCCGGGCGCTCGCCTGTTGCTGGCGGATTATTTTGTCTCCGAAGAACGTGGCGATGTGCGGGCCTTGAAAAAATGGACAGGGCTGCAACCTGGCCCAACATTCATGATCACTGCCGCCGAGTTCAAGGAAATGTTGATCAATATCGGCTTTGAGATCCATGTGGACGAAGACCTAACGGACCCGTTCCGTAATTACGTTCGCGGTGCTTGGGAAGAATTCCTAAAAGGTGTTGCAGAGGGGGCCTATCCGCTCGATGAGCTTGGCCCCGCACTGCTCGAAAGCACCCGTTGGATGGCTGGAACGCGTGCGCTGAAGGTCGGCGGGCTGCAGTTCCGCCGGGTTAGCGCCACGCTCCGTAACTAAAGCGCGCGCTCTATTCTTTTAAAGCATCATGACCCAGCAGCGCCTCGCGGAAGCGGGCCAGGGCGATGGTACCATTCCGGATAGGCATGGCGACCGGCGGCATATCTGCCGTGATCTCTACCAACCCAAATGCAGGCCCCGGGCCATCCATGATGATTGCGCGTAGCTCATCCACGCCAGCATCATCGCTGACGCGGCGGATGGTTGGAATGCCAGCCGCAGTCGCAACACCTGCGAGATCAAGGTTCACGCCTGAGTGGCTGACCTGACCGCCAGTTTCGCCAAACCGACCATTGTCGAGGCATACAATCGTCAAGTTTTCGGGTTTCCGCCAACCGACTGTGGCTAGCGCATAGAGGCCCATCCCAAGCTCTGCATCGCCGACCAGGGCGATAACCCGCTTTTCAGGCTGTGCCGTCGCGAGACCAAGGGCTGTCGATACCGCACATCCCATGGCACCCAACAGATACAGATTGAGCGGCGTTTCGCCAGCAGTCTCTGCATCCCAAATTGCGGAACCGAGACCAGCGACGATCAGCAGGTTCGGGTCACGGTCTTGCAGCAGGCGATGGACAGCGCCGCGGCGTTCCAGGCGGTTTTGTGTTTCGTTTGCCATTGCTTTGGCCCCCTAAAATACTTTGGCGCCAGTGGCGCGCTGGGAGATCAGGGAAAAGACAGGGAGGTAGGAATTGAAGGCCAGCCGCCCACTTGCCTCAGTGACTGGAATGACATCCGCAGATGTCTCGGCCCGGTTCACGACGATATTGGCCGCATCTAGAATCTTCGGAATCGATTGACCCATCGGCGTCTGCCAGCCGTTAAATTCGCCCCATTCGCCACGCATGGTCGCGATTGCGAAGAAAGGCGCGCCGACCGAATGAACGAGCCCCAAGGCGTTCACAAGATTGCCGACCCCGCTTGACTGCATCAGCGCGCAAGACCGCCTGCCACCAGCCCAAGCGCCAACACAAATGCCGACAGACTCAAATTCATTTACCAGCGGAAAACAGTCTATCTCTGGGTCAGCGAGGCAACGGTCGATCAGCTTGGCGTGGCCAGCATCAGGTACGTAGACGACCTGTGTGATGTTCAGCGTCTTGATAGAATCATATAGCTGATCCTTCCAATCGGCGTTTGTAGCTTCGACCATTCTTGTATTCCTATTCGGCTGGCTGTGGTGTGTCTGGTTGCATCCGTTCGACCGGACGTTCGTCTATGAAAATATGGAATAGTGCGGCAATCAAGCCCAATGCCACACATGCATACCAGACGAGATCATAGGAACCCAGATAATCAAACGCAGCAGCGCCCAATGTGACGCCAAGGAAGCTGCCTAGTTGGTGACTGAGGAAGACAACACCGAACAGCATGGTCATATATTTCGTGCCGAACATTTGTGCGACCAAGCCTTGCGTTGGCGGAACTGTTGAAAGCCAAAGCACGCCCAGCGTCGCTGCGAATACGTACACGGTGATTTCAGACGGTGGTAGCATCAGAAAACCTAGGAATACAGCAGATCGACCAAGATAGATCATTGCCAGGATGCCGCGCTTGCTGAACTTTCCAGCTAGCGGCCCTACGGCTAGGCAGGCAGCCACATTAAAGACGCCAATGATCATCAGCGCCTCTGCGCCCAGCTGCCAACCCAGCCCCAAATCATTCAGGTATTTCGGCAAATGCACGCCGATAAACGTGACGTGAAACCCGCAAACGAAGAAGCCAATGGTCAGCAAAATATAGCCCTTGTGGCTCAGCGCTTCGGTAAGCGCACCACCGATGGTTTGGTTAGCCACGCCTGCGGTCGATAGATTGTCTGCGTTTCTGCCGCTGCGGATCAAGAAGGCGAGCACGATCATCGGCAATGACAGGATGGAGACCCACATGAATGCTTCTGACCATGAGAGGTTTTCCAAAAGCGCCCGTCCAACCGGCGTCAACACAATCATTCCGGCAGAGGATGCTGCGGTGATTACGCCGAATGCTGTTGTCCGGTGTTCTTCTTTCACGACCTTGCCGATAGCACCCAGCACGATTCCCATGCCTGCAGCACTTTGGGCGATACCGAGCATTAATCCGGCGGATAGGAAGAACGCAGTAGGGGTCGATGCCATAGACATGACCCAAAGCCCGCCCGCCTGTAGCATAGCTCCGAATATCAGAACCTTATGAGAGCCGTATTTATCGGCCAGACCGCCAAATACGGGAGAGAATAAGCCCCAAAGCAGGTTTTGCGTTGCAATGGCGATGGAGAATTGGGTGCTGGTCCAAGCCAGATCGGTCAACATCGGCGTTTGCCATAGCGGCACAATGCTACGGATGCCCATGGACAGAAGGGCCACCAGTGCGCCAGCTACAATCATTAATGCGAGCGGCGGCACCCAGTATGTCGGCCCGGCTGAGGATTCAATCGGTGCGTAACTTTGATCAGTGGTTGATGGTGCCATCTGTGATGTCGCGGCAGCAGCTGCCGGACCGGCTGCTTCTTCTGCTGGCGGCGAATGATATGTCTGCTCCTGGCGAGGCGAAACATATGTCGTTGCCTGTCGCACAGGTCCAGAATATTCAGTAACGCCGCCTTCGGGGCGATAAACGCGAACAGGCCTTAAGTTGTCGCCAGATTTATCAGTCATCCCGTATTTCCTGTACCCGCGTTTCGGCCTACCAGCCGCATAGAGCCTTGATCGATTCGCCCGCCCACATCAGCCCTGCCATCGCATTGCCGTAAAACGGTGCTGCCAATGCAGTAACAAGCAGCAATAAACCGCCGCTGACATAGGCCCATCGCGGCATTGGTTCCGGGCCGTCTTTGTCTGAATCCGAATGGTTGTCTCGCATGGCGGCAATGTGGCTGAGCTGTGCGGTCGCTGCAAGCAGTGTGAAAACCGAATGCTTTGCGTTTTATGCAAAGATGGGTGTAGCGCCAGCGCTTGCATCCGATGCGTCGCCGCGCTTACCTCTATCTGAGACACACCTAGCGGGAGGGATGACGATGGATTTCGTAGTATCCAAGGCGGACGAGGATGGTTTTGAAGGCGGCTTACGTGCCTTCTTTGAATACCGGGACCTGAAAATGAACGATGCGACGGATGGCAAGGTTATCGCCCATGTCGTTCGCGCCAAAGAAGGCGGACATGCTGAACCGAAATGGCATGTGCATGACGTTGAATTCCAGATGTATTACGTGCTGAAAGGCTGGGCCAAGTTCGAATATGAAGGCCATGGCATTGTCACGGTAAAATCTGGCGATTGCGTGCATCAACCGCCCGGAATTCGCCACCGCGAAATTGAGCATTCCGACGATCTAGAGCTTTTGGAAGTCGTTTTGCCTGCAGATTTCAAAACCCGCTTGGTCGATGCGCCAGCATAACGTGAGGACTATGAATTATGGATGTTAAAGGCGTTGCCGCCCTCGTGACGGGTGGTGCATCGGGATTGGGCCGCGCGACAGCTGAAAAGCTGGTTGAAGCCGGTGCGAAAGTGACCTTGCTTGACCGCAATGGTGAATTGGCGGAACAGACGGCGAGTGAAATCGGCGCGTTGGCGGCTGAATGCGATGTCACCAGCCCTGATTCCCTGACGGCAGCTATGGCGAAAGCCCGTGAAGCGCACGGCGTTGCGCGTGTCTGCATCAATTGCGCAGGTATTGGCGGGTCTGTCCGGATTATTGACCGTAAGGGCAATCCGATGGAGCTAGACCATTTCCGCAAGATCATTGAGGTCAACCTCGTCGGGACCTTCAATACGCTTCGTCTCGCGGCATCTGATATGTCGACACTGGATGGCGGCGAAGATGGCATCAAAGGTGTCATCGTCAACACAGCCAGCGTCGCGGGCTATGAAGGGCAGATCGGGCAGGCGGCTTATACGGCCTCCAAGGGCGGGATCATTGGCCTCACAATCCAATCCGCACGGGACCTGTCGTCTCATGGCATCCGGGTTTGCACGATTGCGCCGGGCATCATGCTCACGCCGCTTCTCATGGGCTTGCCAGACGACACGCTGAAGATGCTTGGCGATCAGGTGCCGTTCCCGAAACGGACAGGCCATCCATCAGAATACGGCTCGCTTGCGATGGAAATCGTCCGCAATGACTACCTGAACGGCGAAGTTATCCGCCTTGACGGTGCCATTCGTATGGGGCCGCGCTAAGCTGTGAATGAGCAAACACCTGAAGATGCGTTTGGGGATTGGGCGCCGGTTTCGGTCGGCGCCCTCGGCAGCGTAATGTGCCCGCCCGGATGGGAGCTAGAAGGGGCCGCACAAGATAATGCTGGAGTTGCCCTCAAGGCACCTGATGGCAGTGCCCGCCTTGTCGTCCATGCCGTCATCCATAATGCGCTTGAAGCGGATAAGGATTTTGCGGGCCGGATGCAGGCGGCGGCAGAACGCGTCATGGCGCATATGATTGTGAAGGCCGGTGCCAGCGAGCCGGAGGTCAATACGATTGAAGGTGCGGCCCAACCGATCTTAGAGATCGCATCTGAATTCTATGAGGACCCCGAAAATCCGACCGTTAAGGTCCGCCAGGCCCATGCGCTGGCGCCGCTTGATGCAGGAGCCGCCAGGATCGGCGTCATCGCCTTTTCATTGATGACGCCAGCTCTATTGCCAGAGGGTGCAAGCGCTGAAACCGCATCAGGTTTTCGCCAAAGTCTTCGCGCGGCAGCCGCAGCGTTAGCGGCGCATAGCGCATAGGACAAGTGCTGAGAGTGAGCCTTTTAGTGCCGAATATGTGATGGATACGCCGATTTTGACGCCCCAAGTTGTATTGCGAGATTTCTGATTCGGCTGTCTATTGAATCACCTGGAACGCGGGAGCGGTAAATGGCGACGACGATAATTGATATTGCGACATTGGATGGGACGGACGGTGCACGATGACCGGCCTTCTGAACGGCGATGCGCTCGGCGCGTCCGTGTCTGGCCTCGGCGATATCAATGGCGATGGGCTTGATGATTTCATCGTCGGCGCGAGATACGCTGATCCAGGCGGCGTCAATTCCGCTGGCGAGGCTTATGTCGTATTTGGTCAAGCGGGAGGGTTCGCAGCATCCTTCTCGCTCGGTGATTTAGACGGCGCGGACGGATTTCAGATCGAAGGTATCGATAGCTACGATGCTATCGGCAGCGCTGTTTCCGCAGCCGGGGATTTCAATGGCGACGGCCTGAATGACATTCTGCTCGGCGCGCGTGGCGGCGATGCAGGTGCCAATTTCAATAATGGCCAAACGTTTATCCTGTTTGGGTCAACAACCGCTTTCGCATCCGTGGTTGATTTAGAGCAACTCGACGCCACCGAAGGCACGCGGCTCGACGGTATTTCCGGCTCTGATCAAAGCGGATATTCGGTCGCGGATGCTGGCGACGTAAATGGCGATGGGTTTGCAGATGTCATCGTCGGTGCGCCGTTTGGAGATCCTAATGGTGCAAACGGCGCAGGCGAGACCTATGTGGTCTTCGGTGCCCTCGGCGGCATTGGGCCAAGCTTCGACCTCGATAATATTGATGGTCAGGCTGGGTTTGTTATCCAGGGGGCTGCGCAATCTGATCGGTCTGGCGATTCTGTCGCCGGGCTTGGCGATATTAATGGCGACGGCCTGGACGATATAGTTGTCGGCGCCACATTGGCGGACCAGCCGGGTCGGGCGAATGCCGGTGCCGCCATTGTGGTCTTGGGGCAGAGCACCGGGTTTTCAGCCGCGGTTAACGCGGCGACTTTGGATGGCGCGGATGGATTCCTCATCTTGGGCGCAGAGGCCAGTGATAATCTCGGTAGTTCTGTATCAAGCGCTGGCGATTTCAACGGCGATGGCTTCATAGATATTCTTGTCGGGGCACAGAATGCCAACGCGAGCGGCACAGGCGCTGCCTTTGTGGTTTTTGGCAGCGGCGATGGCTTCGCCCCGACAGTTGACCTTGCGAACCTGGATGGCAGTGATGGCGTTCGCATCAACGGAATTGATACTGGCAATGGCTTTGGACGGGCGGTGTCCGGTCTCGGTGACGTTAATGGCGACGGGCTGGATGATATCTTGGTTGGGGCTGCCGGGGATGACGATGGCGGCCTGAACGCAGGGTCGGCCACTGTTCTGCTTGGCAGTTATGACGCTTTCCCCGCAGTATTCGAGCTTTTAACGCTCGATGCCAGCGAAGGCTTTAGGATCGACGGCGCCGACAATAACGACCAAAGCGGCAGCGCCGTTTCCGCGGCAGGTGACATCAATGGCGATGGCCTCGCGGACATATTGGTCGGCGGCCCGTCTGCGAATGGGAGTGCAGGCGAAAGCAATGTCATCTTTGGTACGGCGGACCCCGGCGCGATCCTTGGCACATCCGGCAATGACAATCTGAGCGGTAATGGCCAGGACAACAGGATGATCCTTGGCGCTGGCGATGATGTGTTTAATGCGGGCGGTGGCGACGATATTGTTCGTGGCGGCGCAGGCCGGGATACCGGATCACTTGGCAGTGGGGATGATCTGGCTTTTGGCGGTGCCGGTGATGATGTCTTAAACGGCAGCCTAGGCGATGACGTATTATTCGGTGAAGCCGGTACGGATCGGCTAACGCTCGGCGGTGGCGCTGATGCTGCGATTGGGGGAGACGGTACGGATCTAATATTTGAACGTGCCGATCAGCTTGGTGTTGGTGACCAATTATTTGGCGGCCTTGGCATTAACGACACGCTGGTGGTGCTGTCATCTGGTGTGCTTGATCTGACATCCCTCACTGTATTCAACGGCATTGAGCGTGTGCGGGTGGCCGCCAATTAGCAGATTACGTCGACCGATGATGATCTGAATTGGACAGGCCGTTCAGGTGCTGAGAATTATGGTCTCGGTGACGGTCGCGATATCGTTCGAGCAGGCGGCGGGGCGGACATCATTTCTGGCGGCGGCGGTTACGACACTATTTTGGCGCAAGGTGGCGATGACATCATCCAAGGTAGCGCTGGAACAGACCGAATTGTGGGTTCTATCGGCGCTGACACATTTGTGTTCGCACCCGGGATGCAGATCGACATTATTTTCGATTATGCCGATGGCACGGACCAGTTGGATGTCTCCGCCTTCGGCTTCACCAACTTCGCTACGGACGTTCAGCCACGCATCGATACCGTTAACGGCAAGGCCGTAGTGGACTTGGCCAATGGCGACCGGGTGATCCTAAATGGCGTTTCTGCTGGTGACCTGGATGCTGGTGACTTTATCCTGGCCTAGGTGGTGTCAGCGCCAGACCGGAATATCCGTTCTGTCGCCCTGGCTTAACAGCACTTGCCACAGCTGGTTGATCCGCGCCCGGAATCCAGCAGCAGCGGAGGCCAGATAGAATATCCACATCCGGCGAAAACGGTCATCATAGCGGCTGTGATCTAGGTCTGCGTTGGCCACTTCAAAATTCCGGGTCCAGGCCATGACTGTCTTGTCGTAGTCCGGGCCGAAATTGTGCCAATCTTCAATGACAAAATGAGGCTCTGCTGCGCGGGCTATTTCCGTTGCAGATGGGATATGCCCGTTCGGGAAGATGTAGCGGTTTACCCAGGGGTCGAGATGCGGGCCAGCGTGATGATCCCCGATCGTGTGGAGCAGAAAACGGCCCTGCGGATTGAGGCATGCACGGGCAGTCTTGAAGTATGTCTCGTAATTCTTGGCGCCGACATGCTCGAACATCCCGATGGAATAAATCGCGTCGAACCGCTCATTCAGTTGCCGGTAGTCCTCCAAACGGATTTCGACATCCAGCCCGGCGACACGGGCCTCAGCAAGCGCTGCCTGTTCTATAGAGATGGTAACGCCGACAACGGATACGCCGTAAACCTTCGCCATGTGGTATGCAGCCCCACCCCAGCCGCAGCCAATGTCCAGGATTTTCATACCGGGCTGCAACTCTAGCTTTCGGGCGATCAGGTCCAGCTTGGCTGTTTGAGATTGTGCAAGGTCCTCTGCGCCATTTTGCCAGTAGCCGCAGCTGTACATCATCAGCGGATCGAGCATCCGCTCAAACAGATCATTTCCGGCATCATAGTGTGTCACCGCGACGTCGCCGGCCCGCTCAACCGTCTGCCTATTGGCGAAGGCGTTGTGAACGGCTTGTAGCTTTCGGCTGGCATTTTCGATGAAGAGTTGGCTACGAATGCCACCGCCCATCAGCCGCATGAGCATTTCGTCCATTTCTGGCGCATCAAACCATCCATCCATATAGGCCTCGCCGAACCCCAGCGAGCCCCCCAGCACAGCGCGCCTGAAAACGTGTTCATCATGCACCTGAATGTCCCAGGGCCGACCGCCGTTGACTTGAATATCAACGGAGTTCAGCAGCTGGACAGCCTTGTCTTTGAAGAAGCTACTCATGGCTTCCCTCTATCCTAGCCTCGATAGTTCCTTAATGAGCATGGCCTTTGGGTCAGGTGTGAACCCATTACGCATGCGTCTCATCGAAATCTTTCGAGATGCGGTAGAAGTGCGGCATTACGGGGCTCATGCCATTTTTCTCATGGGCGCGGAC
>JBDQJI010000050.1:0-26977 GCA_040263875.1 Alphaproteobacteria bacterium | reverse complement strand
GTGAAGTACCTGTCCCATAATGCGTCCTTCCAAACTTGGGAAAAGAGTGCACCATAAATCTCCGGGACTAAACAGCTAACCGTAAGCCTAGAATCCATCCTTACCGGCACCACAGACAATCGCGACAACGCGCTCGCCCGGCTGCGGTACATGACGCCCTGTCATCAACGCCGCCACAGATGCCGCTCCCGCCAGTTCCGTTGCAATGCCGAAATCGCGCCACAGCAATTGAGCTGCATTGCGCATTTCTTCATCTGAGACGAGGCACATCCGGTCAACGTTTGCGGAGATAAGCTCATAGTTCAGCGGCATGGACCGGCGCGGCGCTAAGCTGCCAGCGGTTGTTTCAATCGCGTCCAGCGTGACCAATTCCTTGGCTTTCAGGCTTTCATAGAGCGTCGGCGCACCGGTTGGCTCAACGCCAATCAGTTCGACTGCGGGGTTTAATGCCTTCACTGCTGTTGCCACGCCGGCCATCAGGCCGCCGCCGCCAATGGCGACGATGATTGTGTCAGCGTCTGCCGCCTGTTCCATGATCTCCAACCCAAGCGTGCCTTGTCCTGCGATGATCGCTGGGTCCGCAAACGGATGCACGTAGGTCGCACCGCTGGATTTCGCGACCTTGAGCGCTGCAGCGTTCGCGTCGTCCCACACTGCACCCTCAATAATCACCTCAGCGCCGAGCGCACGCAGCGCATCTGCTTTAGTGGCTGGCGTAGATTCTGGCAGATAAACCGTGGCTGGAACGCCTGCGTTCCCAGCCGCCCAAGCGACAGCCATGCCGTGATTACCGCCGGACGCCGTGATCAGCCCATCCGCCAAAGCTTCGCCAGATAAGGTCGAGACCTTGTTCATGGCACCCCTGGCTTTGAAGGAACCTGAAGCCTGCAAGCACTCAAGCTTGAGCAAGACATGAGCGCCCGCACCACCATCCAAATTCGCACCGTGAGGGCGCGGGTCGAACATCGGCGTCTCGCGCACGCGGCCCCGAATACGATCGCGGGCAGCTTCGAAGTCTTGCAGCGTCAGATGATCGTTCAAGAGCTTTGTTCTCCAGCCGCAACGGCAAGCCATTCAGCCTCCGTCCAAATTTCAAGCCCAAGCTCCACCGCTTTTTTCGCTTTGGAGCCCGCATCTGTACCCGCAACGACCACATCAGTCTTCTTTGAGACAGACCCGACAACCTTGGCGCCCAAAGCCTCAGCCCGCGCCTTCGCCTCTCCCCGAGACATGGCTTCAAGCCCGCCGGTGAACACAATCGTGCGGCCAGATATTGCGCTTGCGACATTGGCCGGAGCTTCTACGGGTTCGATCGTCAATTCCTTCGCCAAGGCATCCAATATTTCTTGGTTCTGCGGCTCATGGAAAAAGGCGACGAGATCTGCCGCGACGCCATCCCCGATACCATCAATCGCCAGCAAGTCCTGATAGGCCTCATTCTCTGGCACGGTCGCCGTGGCCATCGCGGATTGTAGATTTTGAAGGTCGCCGTAATGCCGCACCAGCAACCGCGCTGTGGTCTCACCAATCTGGCGCATGCCCAAGCCAAAGAGGAACCGGTCGAACCCAATCACACGGCGCTGTTCGATGGCAGCAAAAAGATTAGTAACACTCGTCTCGCCCCACCCTTCCCATTCGCCCGGACTAATCTCACCCGAACGCACGCGCGCTTGCAGGCGGAAAAAGTCAGCCGGGGACTGCACCAAGTCGCGCTCGATAAGTTCCTCGACGCGCTTACCGCCAAGCCCTTCGATATCGAAAGCATTGCGAGAGACGAAATGCTTCAAACGCTCCAGCCGCTGCGCTTTACAAACCATGCCGCCGGAGCAGCGCGCGACGGCATCCTGGCCATCAGCGCCCCGTGTTACTTCACTGCCGCAGACCGGGCATGTTTCTGGGAACTTGAACGCCTGCGCATCATCTGGGCGCTTCGCCATAACGGGACCGACGACCTGTGGAATAACATCGCCTGCCCGTTGAATGGTCACCGTATCGCCGATCAGGATGCTTTTTCGCTCAATCTCACCCGCATTGTGCAAGGTTGCGTTGGAGACCGTGACGCCGCCAACAAACACAGGTTCTAACCGCGCTACCGGCGTGATGGCACCTGTACGCCCCACCTGCAGATCAATAGCCAGCAGCTTTGTCTCCGCTTGCTCTGCTGCAAACTTGTGCGCAATTGCCCACCGCGGCGCGCGCGAGACTTTGCCAAGGCGATCTTGCCAGTCCAGCCGGTCAACTTTGTAGACGACGCCGTCAATATCGTAGTCGAGGTTTGGCCGGGCCTCACCAATCTTTGCATATGTCGCAAGTGCGCCTGCCGCCCCATCACACGCATCTGTAAGCGGATTAATGGAGAAGCCAAATTCCGCAAGCCGCTGCAGTGCCTCGAACTGCGTGTCCGCCAAAGGCGCGCTCAATTCACCCCAGCTATAGGCAAAGAACTGCAAGCGCCGGGAGGCGGTGATCGAGGCATCAAGTTGCCGAAGCGCGCCAGAAGCTGCATTGCGGGGGTTCACATAGAGGGCGGCGCTTTCTGCTTCACGCTCCTGGTTGATACGTCGGAACTCACTATGGGAGAGATATACTTCGCCCCGGACTTCCAGCACTGTAGGTGCCCCCGCAGGCAGCATTTCCGGAATATCTTCGATGGTGCGGACATTGGCGGTGACGTCCTCGCCCTCCTCGCCATCGCCCCGTGTCGCGGCGCGCTCAAGTTTGCCGTCGATGTATCGGACACTCAGCGACAGCCCATCAATCTTGGCCTCTGCCACCAGTGATATAGGTGCCGCGTCATCCAGGCTTAGGAAACGGCGAATGCGGGTCTCAAACTCCGTCACATCCGCATCGTCAAATGCATTCTGGAGGGAAAGCATTGGAACGGCATGGCGAACTTTCGCGAAGCCTTGGGAAACGGCTGCAGATGCGCCAACACGCTTTGAGGGCGAGTTCTTCCGAACTTTGTCGGGAAACCGCGCTTCGATTTCTTCATTGCGGCGGCGAAGCAGATCATAGTCTGGATCCGTGATGATCGGCGCCTCATCGGTATAGTAGCGCTTATCGTGTTCCGCGATTTCCTTCGCCAACATGCGAAGTTCGCGGCTCGCTTCCATTTCAGTCAGGGCTTCGACGGGTTTATCGCGCATCGGTTAAGCTTTATCCATCAGCCGCGCCGCCTGGGCGCGGGCTTCCTCGGTCACTTCTGCGCCAGATAGCATCCGCGCAATTTCTTCCTGGCGGGCAGGGCCTTCCAAGCGGCGTGTCCCGGTCGTCACCCGGCCATCAGCTTCCGCCTTCTCCACCCTAAAGTGACGAACACCAAGGGCGGCGACTTGCGGCGAATGCGTCACGACCAATACCTGTACACCTGCCGATAGCCGCTTCAAACGCTCACCGACAGCAGCCGCCGTCGCACCGCCAATGCCAGAATCAACCTCGTCGAACACCAGCGTTCCAGCAGCCCCCTTGGCCGCCAATACGACCCGAAGCGCCAATGCGAAACGCGCGAGTTCGCCGCCACTCGCCACTTTATGCAACGGGCCAAATGCTTGGCCCGGATTGGCCCGGGCTTGAAAGCGCACCCGGTCCATGCCCGATGGTCCCCATTCGCTCTCTTCGACCATGGCGACATCGACGCCAAGTGCGGCTTGCTCGAGCTTCAAAGGCGGCAGCTCAGCCATGGCGGCTTTTTCGAGACGACGTGCGGCTTTAGTCCGGTTCTCAGACAGCGCTTCAGCAGCAGCTACATACGCAACGCGCGCCGCCTTAGCCGTCGCTTCTAGCTCAGCCAAGCGACTGTCGGATTGCTCGATAGCATCCAAATCTGCGGTCAGTTTCGTCAACAGGTCCGCAAGCGCTGTCGGGGCAACATTGTGCTTGCGCGCGATATCCCGAAGCTCAAACAGGCGTTCTTCAACGGATTCCAATTCGACCGGATCAGCGTCTAAGGAATCGCCAGCAGCATCCAGGGCTGATTGGGCTTCATCCAACTCGATGCCTGCTCGCTCCAAAGCTTGTAGGGCACCATCGAACCGACCTTCCGCCGCCTCTGCCACACGCGCCAGCGCACGCTCGCCTTTGCGGATGGCACCCGCAGCGTCAGAACTGTCAATGGCAGAAATTGCGGTCTTGAGCGCTTCGCCCAAACGGGATCGGCTCATCAAAAAGGCGCGCCGGTCAGCCAGCGCATTTTCCTCATCCTGATCGGGCGCTAACTTTTCTAGTTCGGCGACCGCGTGGCGCAGGAATTCCTCATCCCGACGCGCATCTTCCGCTGCCTTCCGGTCTGCCTCCAAAGTTTCCGTAGCCGCCCGTAGCGCTTCCCAGAGCTTCGCGAGAGTCATTGCTTTAGACGCAAGACTGCCTGCTTCATCCAGTATCTTGCGATGGCGACCAGGGTTGAGCAGGCCATGCTGCTCAAACTGCCCATGCACCTCCGCCAAAACATCACCCAATCGGCGGAGCAATCCGGCAGTGACAGGTTGATCATTGACGAATGCGCGGCTTCTGCCGTCTGCACCAAGAGTGCGGCGCAGCAGGATGGGGCCATCCGCTTCCTCCATCTCAACCTCAGCCTCAGCCAGGATTGCTCGGGCGGGATGGTCTGTCGGCACATCGAATTCTGCCACGACGCGGGCGTCACTGGCACCTGACTGAACGAGACCAGAATCTGCCCGTTCGCCAAGCGCCAGACCCAAGGAATCTAGCAGGATGGATTTGCCAGCACCCGTCTCCCCAGTCAGCACCGTGAGGCCCTCGCCGAACTCAATGTCCAGCGCGTCGACGATCACAATGCGCCGGATGGAGAGCGCCCTAAGCATTGCCCCGCTGCAGTCCTTACGAGAGGGAGCGGACCGTCCGCTCCAACCAAGTCGGGCGACGGCCGTTCTCGCGCCAATAGGCCAGAACTTTTTCAGCCTGGCTCAGTGCGGCTTCTGCCTGCTCCTTGCCCAAGTCATCCTCCGTTGAATCCCGAACCGCAGTCCAATATTCGACAGAGTTTTCCGCAAGCTTGAGTTCAGCTTCGGCCTCTTCAGATGATGTATTTGCGGCAGCAACTTCACCTCGCGCCGCCCAATAGCCTTCAGCAGCCTCTGCAAGGCGGACATTGGCCTGGGCGCGGGCACGGCCTTCATCGGTTGAAGCAACATCTGCAGCACGACGCCATTCACCGGCGGCCTCACTGGCAGCAAGTCGTTGGCTCTCTGCCTCAGCGCTTAATGCCGCCCGTTCGCCAGGAGAAAGCTTGAGGGGACGCGGTGGCGTCTTGGGAGCAGGCTCCGGCTCTGGCTCAGGTTCGGGCTTCGCGGCAACGACCGCAGGTGTTTCAGGCTTAGGTGCCGGGGTCACATCAACCGTAGCCGGAACCTCAGGCTTCGTCGTCACGGTAGCTGGTGCGACATCCGTTTTTGCTGGCGCATTGGTAATTGGCTGCCGTTCAACGGCCCGGGCAACAGCAGGTGTCTCGGCCTCAGCAGGCACGTCGGCTTTAGGCCTAGGGTTTTTGAGATCTTCCGGCAGGGTCGCTGCAAATTGCGGAATTTCGCGCCGCTCGGCCTTCGCGATAGTGGCGTCTGGGTCAACCCAGCGCTCGTAGAATTGGCGCTTATCGGGGCGCGGGAAATTCTCAAGCTCAACGCCTTCAACGAGTTCGTAAGCATCGGCATACCATGGGCTGCCTGGATAATTGTGGCCAAGAATAGCTGCCATCCGGCGTGCTTCATTGGTCAGACCAAGCGCCTTATAGGCTTCGGTCAGACGGAGCAACGCCTCAGGAACATGGCTCGTTGTCTGCTGTTCTTCGATAACGCGCTTGAAGCGATTGACTGCAGCCAGCAGTTCACCGCGTTTTAGATAGAACCGACCGACGTCCATTTCCTTACCGGCCAGATGGTCTTTGGTAAGATCAAGCTTCAGGGTCGCGTCACGGGCATATTGCGTTTCAGGGAAACGGCGGACCACTTCTTCCAAAGACTGGAGTGCTCGTTCCGTCGTGCGCTGGTCACGGCCCACATCAACGATCTGCTCGTAATAGGCGAGGCTCTTTAGATAATAGGCATAAGGCGCATCGACACTGGTGGGGTGCAGTTGGATAAACCGGTCAACGGCATTGATCGCATCGTCATACCGGTCACGCCGAAAATAGGCATAGGCGCTCATTACTTGCGCCTTCGCTGCCCAAACTGAATAGGGGTGCTGGCGCTCGACTTCCTCAAAGGAATCGGCTGCTTGCAGGTAATCCTGATCCAGCAATTGCTCCATTGCTGCGTTATAAAGCGCGTCAACGGGCTGTTCTTCATAGACGTCTTCTTTCGTACCGCCGCAGCTCATGACAGCGAGCGCTGTAAGCGCCCACAATGCCTGACGAAGGCCGGTCAAACCGAAAGATCGCTGTTGCTTCATATGGTCCGCCTGCTTGGCTTATGCCTATGGGCCCGCCGCCGGAATAACGCCGATTCCTAAGCGGGGCCGCTTTCAATCCGACATATAGTACATCTGCGAGGTACAGGAAATGTTAACCATACTTGGCACCTCGCCGCCAATCCAAGCACGGCCTCCGTCGCCCCAGGAGCGGCCGACGGTCCGGAAATGGGCGCGAACGCCCAATACCGATCCGCCGGCCTGGGAAGCGAGGGGAGGAGAACCCCCCGCTAACCTGGTCTAGAACCCAGCCTTAGTTGGCCTGACGGCGCAAAAAGGTTGGGATTTCCAGATATTCGTCAGCGCTCTTAGCCGGGTTGGCTTCAAGCGTTGGTTCCGGCTTAGCTTCAGCAACCTGTTCAACTGGTGCTTCGCCTGGCTTTGCGCCAGTCATGCGATCAAACAAGCTGGTGAAAGCGCGCTTCGGCTTTGCTGCTTCAGCGACCTCGACCTCAACCGGCTGAGGAGCAGGCTCAGGCTGTGGAGCTGCAGTTGCAGCCGCAGCAGGTGCGGGACGTGTCGCAGGTGTTTCAGCCGCTGGTGCGATGAACGCCTCATCCGTTTTTGGCTGCGGTGTGCGACCAAGCATGGATGGGAATGTCCATGCCGCAGGTGCAGCTGGCTTGGCTTCAACAGCCGGTTCTGCTTCGACAGCCGCAACCGCGATTTCTTGCTCCGGCTCTGCTTCAGCTTCTGCCTCAACTTCAGGCTCGGCTTCTGCAGTCGGCGCTTCGGCAACAGCCGTCTCAACCAAGTCTGCTGCGACAGGGGCTTTAGCAGGAGCAGGTGTCACTGTTGCTTCTGCGCGACCACCAGTGATCGTCGTGAACGGCTCCAGCGGCAGCGGCTTCTGACCAGCAACCGTATCAATCCCCGTTGACACGATGGAAACACGGATTTTGCCGTCAAGCGCGCCGTCCATGGTCGCACCGAAGATGATGTTTGCTTCATCATCAACTTCGCTACGGATGCGATTGGCCGCTGCGTCAACCTCAAGCAGCGTCATATCTTGACCGCCGGTGATGTTGATCAGCACACCGCGCGCGCCCTGCATGGATATATCGTCCAGCAGTGGGTTGGAGATTGCGGCTTCCGCAGCAAGCGTCGCCCGATCTTCGCCTTCGGCCTCACCAGTGCCCATCATCGCCTTGCCCATTTCGGCCATGACGGTGCGGATATCAGCGAAGTCCAGGTTGATCAGGCCAGGCATGACCATAAGATCCGTCACGCCGCGTACGCCGGAATAGAGCACATCATCCGCAAGCTGGAAGGCTTCGGCGAAGGTTGTGCGTTCATTCGCGATCCGGAACAGGTTCTGGTTCGGAATGATGATCAGCGTATCGACATGCTTGGAAAGCTCTTCGATGCCTTCTTCAGCAAGCCGCATCCGGCTGGCACCTTCAAAGTGGAAGGGCTTGGTGACAACACCAACCGTCAACACGCCCGCTTCACGCGCAGCGCGGGCGATAACAGGTGCAGCGCCCGTTCCCGTGCCGCCACCCATGCCGGCCGTGATGAACACCATGTGGCTGCGGCCAAGCTGGTCGATGATCTCCTCAATCGCTTCCTCAGCAGAGGCACGACCGATTTCCGGCCGGGCGCCGGCGCCGAGGCCGTGCGTCAAGCTGAGACCAAGCTGAATGCGCTGATCAGCGTTGGAAAGCTCCAGCGCCTGTGCATCCGTATTGGCTACCAGGAATTCGACGCCGCTCAAGTTTGAACGGATCATGTTATTGACCGCGTTGCCGCCAGCACCGCCGACGCCGACAACCGTAATACGCGGCTTAAGATCTGCCGTTTGATCTGGCATGGAAATCTTGAGTTTCATAGTAAGTCTCCCTTTTTAGCTCCCAATGACGATGCCGCCGGTATGGCGACGCCGCCTGCTCCCACTTCGTTAGAAGTGCTCCTTGAACCAGGCACCGAGACGCCCGATTACGCTTTGCCCATTGGCGACAGCCGCCAGTTGGGCGATATCCACCGCTGCCGCGTCTTCTGCGGCATAGCGCAGAAGGCCGACGACAGAGGCGAAACCCGGGTCTGCCATTTGCTGGTCGAGACCGAGAACTCCAGCAGGCGCGCCAATGCGTGCGCGCTTGCCCATAACTTTGCCTGCAAGCTCCGCGACGCCGTGCAGATTGGCGCCGCCGCCCGTCAGCACGAGCGATCCACCGGACGCCCGCTCCATCCCAGCGTCACGAATGCGCTGGGCGATCATTTCGAAGGTTTCTTCCATGCGGACATGAATGACCCGCACCAGGTCCGCCCGCGTTGCGGGGTGGCCGTTCGCTGCATCGTCTTCGCCAATGGCGGGGGCAGCAATCAGGCGATGTTCATCCGCCGCTGCGGCGATGCAGCTACCGTCAATGGCTTTCAGGCGCTCAGCATCCAGCACAGGCGTCTTCAGCACTAGCGCAATATCATGGGTCAGCGTTTGACCGCCGATAGGAATGCTGTCCACAAAAATTGGCTTGCCGCCGTTGAATATGGCGAAGCTCACACTGCCGCCACCAATATCAATGACCGTCGCGCCAAGGTCTTGCTCATCTGGCTTCAGCACAGCCAAGCCCGAGGCATATCCGGATGCGACGATGGTTGAGACTTCTAGATCAGCACCAGCGGCAGAGGCTTCAATGTTGCGGGCAGGGCCTTCGTCAGCGCTGACGACGTGCAGATCGACGCCAAGCTTTTCGGCATGCAATCCGCGCGGCTCTTCAATGCCCCGCTGTCCGTCAAGCGCGAACCCAAGCGGCAGGACATGCAAGACCCGGCGTCCAACCAATGGCGCTTGGCTGCGTGCAAGATTGAGAACGCGCTGCACATCCATTTCCTGGATTGCACGACCAGAGACAGGCGTTTCGGCGTGGGCAATGCAGGAATCCGCCCCGCCGCCAGCCATTGAGACAAATACGGAGGACACACGTTCTTCGGCCATCATCTCAGCGTCATGTACGACGGCGGCGATCGCCTGCGTTGCCGCTTCCATATCCACAATGGCGCCCTTCTTAACGCCGGCAGACGCCTGATGGCCGAAGCCAAGCAAGCGCGGTTTCCGGTCACCGCCAATACGGGCAACCATGCACGCCATCTTTGCGCTGCCGATATCCAGCGCTGCGACGAGGCCCGAGGGCGGCCTTAGTAAGGTCTTGCTCATTTGGTTTTGATTCCCCTCAACTCAACTCTTGCGGCCTGGCTTGGACGCATCATCGTCACCAAGCCCAGGCATCTCAGCACCAGGTGCCAGACGCACGATCAGCCGATCATCCAAACGAAGATCAATTGCGACGATGTCCCGCTGGAACAGGCCGTGTTCTTTCTCAAGCTCTCTCAACCGCGTCAGCGCCTCTGCGGGCGCTACGGCTGGCAGGCGCACGTCAATCCGGTCATCGATGCGGATGTTCCAGCGTCGTTCACCGACATAGACGGCAGCGGTCAGGCGGGTCGCGATCTGCTGCTCAACGGAAACCAAATCCAACAACCACTTGGCTTTTTGATTGGCCCCTTTGCCGACCATGATCGGCAGATCAGCGTAATCAGCGGGACTGACCGTGCGGATCGGCTTGCCCTCGGCATCAATGACCTGCAGGCGCTGGTTCATCTGCCAAAGCGCTAGCGGCTCCCGCTCAATCAAGCGAATGTTCAATCGGTTTGGCAGGGCGCGCGCAACGATTGCGTCCTTAACCCATGGCAGGCCAAGCAAACGTTCGCGCGCGGCATTGCCATCAAATTCCAGGATCGGCTCACCACGAACAGCACCAATGGCCTTCAGCGCTTCGTCTTGATTGGTGCGGCGGAGACCATCAATCCATACTTGGTCCACTTCGAACCCAAGGCGGAGGCTGGCCAAAAGCGCTTCTGACTTCATACGTGCGGCAAAGCTATCCGGCCCGCCATCGCTAGCAACCAACCAGGTAACACCGCCCACGACGCCAGCAATCAACAGCCAAGGCGTTGCGAGCGCGCGCCAGTAAGCGAGCTTCCAAGGGCTAATACGGCTACGGCGGCGCACCACGGTGGGCCGCGTTTCCTTATTGATGAATGGGATTAAGGCCCGCATCGTGCGTCCTCCACCATCAATGTCACGAGGGCTGGGAAATCGATGCCTGCGTTCTCAGCGATCTCTGGAACCAAAGACGTCTCAGTCATGCCGGGCTGGGTATTGATCTCCAGCAGGTAAAGGCCATCTGTACCGGGCTTGCTATCATCCCAGCGGAAATCCGCCCGCGTGATGCCACGGCATCCAAGGGCACCATGGGCTGCAACGGCGGCTGCTTCCGAAGCGCTCAATACGTCTGCGGGCACGTCGTTTGGCTGGATGTGCCGGGAGCCACCAGGGGCGTATTTTGCGTCGTAGTCATAGAACTCAGCTTCTGAAAGAATTTCGAGCGCGCCGAGCGGACGGCCATTCATTACAGCAACGGTCAATTCCCGCCCCGGCACATAACGCTCAACCAGCGCTTCGACGCCAAAGCCCCAATCTTGGCCAATTGGCGGGCGATTGCCGCCTTCCGGCACAATGATAACGCCTACACTGGAGCCTTCTGCGACCGGCTTCACAACATAGGGCGCGGGATAAATGTCATGCGTATCTTCAAGCGCCACCACTTGCCCATCCGGCACCTGAATGCCGACGGCCTGAAACGCCGTCCGCGCTGCTGCTTTATCCATCGCCAGTGCTGAAGCGAGCACACCAGAATGGGTATAGGGAACGCCCATCAGCTCAAGCAGGCCTTGAATGCAGCCATCCTCACCGAACCGGCCATGCAGCGCGTTAAACGCAACATCTGGCTTCGGAGAAAGTGCGACTGCGAGCGCTTGAATATCGCTGGTCACGTCAATTTCGGTTACATCGAACCCGGCCCGCCGCAGCGCGCCGGCACAAGCTTTACCGCTGGAGAGCGAGACTTCGCGCTCGGCTGATAATCCGCCCATGAGAACTGCTACACGTGTCATGTGCTGCCCTCCGGCAAAGAACGGCCGACACGTTTGATTTCCCAATGCAGATCAATGCCGCTTGATTGCTTGACAGCGGCGTGGACAGCGTGGCCCAGCGCTTCGATATCAGCGGCAGTGGCACCATCTAGGGCGATCAAGAAATTGCAGTGCTTTTCAGAAACCTGGGCACCGCCGATTTGCATGCCACGGCATCCGGCAGCGTCAATCAGCTCCCACGCCTTGCCGCCTTCAGGATTGCGGAAGGTGCTACCGCCAGTGCGAGACCGGAGCGGCTGGCTCTCTTCGCGTTTAGATTGCACATCCAGCAGGCGCTGACGCACGACAGCGGAATCATCCTCAACGCCACGGAATGCAGCACGGACGACGATGTCATCAACGGCCAGATCAGAATGCCTGTAAGCAAATCCCAGGTCATCGGCATCAAGCCGCAGCACTTCCCCATCTCGCGTCACGACTTCGGCGGAAACCAATACGTCCGTTACTTCGCCACCATATGCGCCCGCATTCATGCGGACGGCACCGCCGACAGAGCCCGGTACACCTGACAGAAACTCTAAGCCGCCAAGGCATGCATCCGCGCCGCGCCGCGCGACATTCGCCGCGAGTGCGCCAGCGCCAGCGACGACGACGTCATCATCAGCATCTACATCGGTGAACCCGGCCCGCAGCAAAACGACGACGCCCCGCACGCCACCGTCACGAATAATGACATTCGAACCAACACCGAGCGGCCATACAGGCACGTCATCTGGCAGAACCGCCATGAAGGCTGCAAGGTCGTCTGCATCCGCTGGGCGGAACAGCACGTCCGCCGGGCCGCCAACGCCAAACCAGGTGAAGCGGGCTAATGGCGCATCGAATGCAATACGGCCTTTCACACGCGGCAGTGCATCGCGGAAATCCTGTGGAATGGAAGCGGTGGCGTTCATCCGGCCCCTCCCCCATCGATGATGGCTTCAAGCTCACCCGGAAGGGTCGCCGCCCAGCGCGTAATGGTTCCAGCGCCAAGGCAAATCACGAAATCACCCGGTGCCATGTCCGGCGCAATGGCAGCGGCTAGTGCTTCGGGACTATCAATCGTCTGAACGGATTTATGACCGTGGGCGATCAGGCCCTCTGCCAGCGTTTCATGGTCAATGCCGTCAATCGGCGCTTCGCCCGCTGCATAGACTGGCGCGATGATCACGTGATCCGCGTCATTGAAGCAGGTGCAGAATTCATCCAGATGATCGCGGAGGCGCGAATACCGGTGCGGCTGCGCAACAGCGACCACACGGCCCGTCGCAACACTGCGGGCGGCGGCCAGCACGGCGGAAATCTCAACCGGGTGATGGCCGTAGTCGTCAATGATCGTGACGCCAGCGACTTCGCCCGTTTTCGTAAAGCGCCGCTTCACACCGCCGAATGCCGCCAACCCACGACGAACCTGTGCATCCGCAACGCCAAGCTCCAGCGAGATAGCGACGGCGACAAGTGCGTTCTGAACGTTGTGCCGCCCGAACATTGGCAGCTCAAGACCTTCAATAAGGATATCTTCACGGGAACCTGGCAGGCGCGCGATCACGTCGAACTTTGCACCCTCGGCTCGCAGCTCCACGTTCTCTGCACGAACGTCCGCCTGCGGGTTAAAGCCGTATGTGATGATGCGGCGGTCGCGGACGGCAGCGGTTAGCGCTTGGGCTTCCGGATGATCAGCGCAGACCACAGCAAAACCGTAGAACGGGATGTTTTCAATGAACGTGCGGAATGCGTGGCGGACAGCATCGAAGCTGCCCCAGTGATCAAGATGTTCCGGATCAACGTTTGTCACAACGGCAACGGTGGACGGCAGTTTCAAGAAAGCACCGTCGCTCTCGTCAGCCTCAACAACCATCCATTCGCCACCACCAAGATACGCGTTGGCACCAAGGGCGTTGATGATGCCGCCGTTGATGACAGTCGGGTCCATGCCCGCTTCCGCAAGTACGGCAGCGACAAGTGATGTCGTTGTCGTCTTGCCGTGAGTGCCGCCAATCGCGATGGCGGACTTGAGGCGCATCAGCTCCGCCAGCATTTCAGCACGGCGGACCACAGGAATACGGCGCGCCCGGGCGGCGTCAACTTCGGGGTTGCCGTCCCTAATTGCGGAAGACACAACAACCACAGCCGCTTCGCCAATATTGGCTGCGGCATGGCCGATATGCACCGTCACGCCAAGCTCACGCAGGCGTTCGACCGACGGGCCAGCAGCCACATCAGAACCTTGCACCTTGTAGTTCAGGTTCCGCAGCACTTCGGCGATGCCGCTCATGCCAATGCCGCCAATGCCGACAAAGTGGATTGGGCCAATGTCGAGAGGAATACGGTTCATGCTGCGATCCCTCCCAATGTTTGGGATGCTGCGCTGCGGCTCGACTGAAGCGCAGCCGCCTCAATCACATCCGCCAACGCCTCTGCCGCGTCCGCGCGAGCCGCACTTCGGGCGGCGGTGGCAGCGGATTGGAGGCCTTTCGGCGCGCCTAGAACTTTAGTGATCAAAGCCGCCATAGCTTCCGCCGTCATATTTGCTTCCGGCAAAAGCCATGCCCCGCCAGCCGCTACGAGTGCCGCTGCGTTTGCTGTCTGATGGTCATCAAGTGCGGCGGCGTAAGGAATGAGAATTGCGGGACGGCCAGCAGCCGCCAATTCGGCAACCGTTGAGGCACCGCTGCGGGCGATCACCAGATGGGCGTCACGCATTCGGTCCGGCATATCATCAAAGAAGCTGGCGATTTCGGCCTGCTGATCGGCTTCAGCATATGCTGCTTGAACGCGGTCCATATCTTCCGGACGCGCCTGCTGAACAATTCGAACACGCCGGCGGAGGCTAGCTGGCATGGCTGCAATAGATGCTGGGATCACATCGCTGAAAATGCGGGCACCCTGGCTTCCGCCGAATATCAGTAGATTGATTGCGCCGCTGTCATCAGGCGCGGTGTATGTCTCTGCGCCAATGGCGACGATATCGCTGCGCACGGGATTACCGGTCAGCACGACAGCTCCATCACGCGCGCCCGTCACATCTGGGAACGACGTCGCGATGCGGTTCACGCGGCCAGCGAGCAGGCGATTGGCCCGGCCAAGCACAGCATTCTGATCATGGATTACGGTACGTTTCCGCAGCAGCAATGCCGCAAGCATCGTCGGCAGGCTTGGGTAGCCGCCAAAGCCAACAACGACATCGACTTTCCGCCGACGCAACATCATCATGGCTTGCCCAGCGCCGAGGCCGATCTTGCAGAGCCCTTTGATCTTGCCAATTGCGCCGCCGCCAATGCCGCCCGCAGTGACGTTTTCTGTTTCAATACCAGCGCCGAAGCGCTGTCCACGCCCATCCGTCGCTGCAATCACAGTATGACCGCGCGCCTTGAGCGCATCCCCAACGGCAATCGCCGGGAACATATGGCCACCAGTGCCACCAGCTGCGAGGACGATAGTGAGCGGTTTGCTCATACCAAATCCTCCTGTTGGCGGCGCTTGCGGGTAAGCGCCAGCGCAAAGCCCATACCAAGTGCGAGAGCAAACAATGATGAGCCGCCATAGCTAACGAACGGTAGCGTCATGCCTTTGGTCGGAATCAACGCCAAGGTGGAGCCGAGGTTCACAAGCGCCTGTGCGCCGAACAGCGTTGCAAGGCCGCCCGCCGCCAACATCGTGAACAATTGGCCGTCTTTCAGCGCCCGCGCGAATGCCCGAAGCACGATGAATGCAAACAGCGCAATAATGCCCATGCATGCAATCAACCCAAGTTCCTCGCCAGCAACGGCGAAGATGAAGTCTGAATGCGCATCTGGCAGTGCGCCTTTTAGAACGCCATCACCTGGGCCACGGCCAATTAACCCACCGGAGCGGAAGGCGTTCAGCGACATATCGATCTGATATGTGTCGCCAGCAGCAGGATCCAGGTAGCGATCAACACGACTGGTTACGTGCGGCACATAGAGATAGGCCAGGCCGAAGCAGCCAATCGCCGCCATCGCCATAAGCGCCGCTGCCCAAAGGGAGATGCCTGCGATGAAAACTTGCATGCCGAACACAGCCGTCATCACAACCGAAGCGCCTACATCCGGCTGAATGGCGGTCAAGCTAAGTGGCACACCGAATGCCAGAAGCGCGCCGATCAAGTACCAGCTTCCGCCTCTCAGGCGATGCTGCGCCAACATCCAGCCCGCCATCACGGCCATGGCTGGTTTAGCGAATTCAGATGCCTGCAACGAGAATCCACCAAGTGGGATCCACCGCCGGGCACCCTTGATCTCAACACCAACCACCATTGTCAGAACAAGTGCCGCGATGGCGCCAAGTAGCAAAAGCAAGGCAGCAGCCCGCGTTTGGCGCGGGCTGAGCAGGGATGCCGCTAGCATCAAGGCGACTGCGACTGGCAGCAGCATCAAATGGCGCTTAACGAAATGGAACGTTGGCGCGTCAATGCGTTCTGCAACACCTGGGCTGGCGATGATTACCAGAACCAGGCCAACGCCCATAAGGCCAAGCAAGCCGAACAACAGAGGACGGTCGACCGTCCACCACCAGCGGCCAATGAGCGTGTTATCGCCGCGTTGAATGCCGATCATGCTGCGGCCCCACTTGGTTGGGGCTGCGAGAGCCGTTGGGCGGCAACACGGAAGGCATCACCACGTGCCTCGTAACTTGGGAACTGGTCGAATGACGCGCATGCTGGCGACAACAACACAACCGATGCGGCAGGGTCCGCCTGCGCATCGCGGTGCGCGGCGTTTAAGGCAGCCAGCACATCGCCAGACTGCGTGACTGGCATGCTAGGTGCCATCTGCGTCAATTGACGCTCAAACGCAGGCGCGGCTTCGCCGATCAGATAGGTCTTCTGAATACGGTTCAGCCAAGGCTCAATGCCTGACACGCCGCCGTCTTTGGCCAAGCCGCCAGCGATCCAGTAGATGCGGTCAAAGCTCGCCAGCGCGCGTGCTGCCGCGCTGGCGTTCGTCGCTTTGGAATCATTCACATAGCGGACCTGCCCAAGTGTCGCCACCAGTTCTTGGCGATGCGGCAGACCAGGGAATGATGTGAGGCCAGATGCGATATCCGCTGTTGCAACGCCAAGCTCACGACAGGCGGCATAGGCCGCAGCTGCGTTCTGGCGGTTATGCCCGCCGCCAAGCGCCATGGCATCTGCGAAAGCGAAGACTGGCGTGCCGTTATCGAACAATGTGGTTTCATCAGCATAGACGTGCGCGGGCGTCTCAGTTCTGGCTGAAACAGGAGTTGGGTTAGCAAGACGTGCTTCCAGCCAGCGACCATGCGCGTCGTCAACACCAACGATCGCCATCGAACCTTTAGGCTGACCATTGAAGATCGTCCGCTTGATCGCACCGTATGTGTGCATGCCGCCATGGCGTTCCAGATGATCTGGCTCCAAGTTCAGCAGCAAAGCGATGTTAAAGCGTGGGCTAGGTGTTAGCTCTAGCTGGTATGAGGACAGCTCAAGCACATACACGCCATCAGCGCCCAGGGTCTCAAGGCCAAGTGTCGGGGGCCCAAGATTGCCGCCGACTGCATTCGGGCGGCCGGCGACATCCAAAATATGGGCAATAAGCGCTGTTGTCGTAGACTTGCCGTTGGAGCCGGTGATGCCGACAAATGTGGCTTCTGGCGCAGCATCCAGCAGCAATTGCACATCACTGATCAACGGAACGCCAGCGCGGCGTGCCGCCATGGCTGCTGGTAGTGGCTTCGGCGCAAGAAAAGGCGCACCCGGGCTCCAAACAATGGCTTCCAGATAATTCAAGGGTGCCGTGGCGAAGTCTGCCAGCTCTGCGCCAGCATCTTGAGCAGCCTGTCGCTGGCTAGCGTTATCGTCCCAAGCGAGCACATGGGCGCCGCCTGCGACAAGCGCCTGCACGGCCGCCATGCCCGTGCGGCCAAGCCCAAATACGCCGTAGCGCCTGCCTTTGAGGTGAGTAAGGTCGACCATCAGCTCCTCACCTCAACTTCAACGTGGCGAGGCCGGCGAGCGCCAGCACGGAAGCGATAATCCAGAAGCGGATAACGATAGTCGGCTCCGCCCAGCCCTTTTTCTCAAAGTGGTGATGCAGCGGCGCCATCCGGAAGACGCGTTTGCCAGTGAGCTTGAATGACGCCACCTGGACGATTACCGACACAGTTTCCAGCACAAACAATCCGCCGACAATCGCCAATACAAGTTCATGCTTGGCGACAACGGCGATAGCGCCAAGCGCACCGCCGCATGCGAGGCTGCCCGTATCGCCCATGAACACCATCGCTGGCGGCGCGTTGAACCAGAGGAAGCCCAAACTGGCACCGCAAAGCGATGCACAGATGATTGCCAACTCACCAGCGCCCGGCACATACAGAATTTGCAGATATTCGGAGAAGACCGTGTTACCAGCCAGATAGGCAATTAGTGCGAAGACGCCAGCCGCAATCATGACCGGTACAATGGCGAGGCCATCAAGGCCGTCTGTCAGGTTCACGGCGTTGGACGAACCCGTCATCACGATCATCGCAAATGGGATGAACAGGATGCCGAGGTCAATCAGAAGGTCTTTGAAGAAGGGCACCGATACGCCCGTTGCGAGCGCTGGGTCCGCAGTCGTCATGATCACAGCGGCTGCGCTGCCGCTGATCACCAACTGGGCTGCCAATTTCAGCTTTCCAGGCAAGCCCTTGGTATTGCGCTTCGTGAGTTTCAGATAGTCATCCGCAAAGCCAATCATGCCAAAACCGCCGGTGACCAGCAGGACAGTCCATACATATGGATTTGAGAGGTCCGCCCAAAGCAGGGTCGACACCGTCAGCGAGAACAGGATCAAGACCCCGCCCATTGTTGGCGTGCCACGCTTGGTTAAAAGATGGCTTTCCGGGCCGTCTTCACGGATCGGCTGGCCTTCGCCCTGCTTTTTCTTTAGCCAACGGATCAGGCTAGGACCAAGTACGAAGCTCAAGATCAACGCTGTGATAACAGCGCCGCCTGCGCGGAACGTCAGGTAACGGAACAAGTTGAAGAACTGGAAATCGTCCGCGAATGCGGGCAGGAGGTTAAACAGCATGGGCCGCTCCAGATGCGGGCGAACCCATGGCTTCAAGCGCGTCAACGATGCGGCGCATGCCCATCCCCAACGACCCTTTGACTAAAACAACGTCACCGGCGCGGGCGAGGTCATCTGCCTCTGCCGCCAGCGCTTCAGAACTTTCAGCCCATTTGCCGCGAAACTTCGCTGGCAGGGCTTCGATGAACAGTTTGCATTCCGGGCCAGCCGCGTGGGCCACATCCAGCTTTGCTGCGACAAACGCATCCGCCAATTGGGCGTGATGCAATGGTGAATCAGCACCAAGCTCCAACATGTCACCCAGGATCGCGATCCGGCGGCCCCGGCGTTTTGGCTTAGCCAACGCCAAAGCAGCGAAGGCGGCACGGACGGCGACTGGGCTGGCGTTATAGCTCTCGTCGATCAAGTCAATTTGGCCATCAGGCAGCGCGATCTTGCGACGCTCACCCCGACCTGCAGGCGCTTTCATTTCAGCCAGCGCTTTAGCCGCGACAGCAACATCCCCGCCCAAACCATGCACGGCCGCAATCACGGCCAAGCTATTGGCGGCCCAATGGGCACCCGGCGCTTGCAGCGTCCACCGCAGCGGTTTGCCCAGAACATCTGCATCGATACGGGAGCTTGCTTCACTAAGCTTCAACTTGGTGAGAAGCACATCTGAGCCGAGCCGCTCACCGAACCGAATTACGCGTTCAATTCCTGCCTGGCGGGCTTGACGTGCTAAGCGGCCAAACATCGGGTCATCAGCATTCAGAACAGCGAAGCCACCTGGCTGAACGCCATCAAATATCTCTGCCTTCGCATCAGCAACAGCTTCAATGCTGTCGAAGAATTCCGTGTGCGCTGGGGCAATCCGCGTGATGATAACCCCATGCGGTGCGGTCATTGTGCTCAATGGCCCAATCTCACCGGCATGGTTCATGCCAAGTTCGAGCACGCCAAAATCCGTGTCAGACGGCATACGCGCGAGTGAGAGCGGCGCGCCCCAGTGATTGTTCAAGTTACCCGCACTTGCATGGGTCTGGCCAAGGGCAGACAACGCCAGACGGAGCATTTCCTTGGTGCCGGTTTTTCCCACACTGCCGGTAACAGCCAAAATTTTGGCATTCGTTCGTTGACGCGCAGCAGCGCCAAGCGCTGCAAGGGCTTTGGTCGTATCCTGGACTGTCAGCAATCGTGGATCATGCGCATCCACGCCGTCTGGTGTCTTATGAACAAGCGCTGCAACAGCACCATTTGCGAAGGCAGTTTGGACATAGGCGTGCCCATCCAACCGGTCGCCGACGATTGCTATGAACAGGTCACCCGGCTGCACGGCCCGGCTGTCAATAACAATGCCTGAAGCCGCCCAATAGCCACTTGTGGTGCCACTCACTGCGGCTGCTGCGTCTTTTGCCTGCCATAGAAGCGTTCCGGTCATTGGGAGGCCTCCCTAACGGCAGCCTGCGCTTCTTCGACATCATCAAACGGTATGGTCAGCGGCCCGATGATCTGGCCCTGCTCATGACCCTTGCCGGCGATTAGCACCACATCATTGGGACCAACGCCTTCTATTGCAGCACGGATGGCTGCACCTCGGTCTGCAATTTCCTCAGCATTGGGTGCGGCTTCCAGGATGGCTTGGCGGATAGATGCGGGGTCTTCGCTTCGAGGATTGTCATCGGTCACGATCACCCGGCCTGCGCCTGCAGCAGCAATAGCGCCCATGATCGGACGCTTGCCTGCATCACGGTCACCACCGCAACCGAACACGACCGTCACTTTACCCGTAACAACCTGGTTCAGTGCCGCAAGCGCCTGTTTCAGCGCATCGGGCTTGTGGGAGTAGTCGACATAAACGGGCGCACCTGATGCGGTGATAGCTGCCCGCTGCATCCGGCCCGGCGGTTGCGCCAAGCCTTCGATTGCAGTCAGCGTGTCGGCAATATTAGCACCGCCAGCGATGACGATTGCGGCGGCGGCGAGTGCGTTCTCCGCCTGGAACCCAGCGAAGTGATCCAGCCGGACAGAGGTAATGCCTTCAGGGTGCGTGACTTCCAACACCTGGCCAAAGCCGTCCGGATGCAAGCCGGTGAGCTTCAAGAACTCACCGGCTCGGCCATATGTCAGAACGGCATGACCGGCCAGACGGGCAGCAGCGATGGCCTGATCCGCGCTTTTCATATCAGCGCAGATAATCGCAGCAGCGCCCGGTGCCAAAACTTCGCGGAACAAGCGAAGTTTTGCGTTCAGATATGACTGCTCGTCCCCATGATAATCCAGATGGTCGCGGCTGAAGGATGTAAATGCCCCGATTTCAGCCCGGACGCCATCCAACCGGCTTTGATCGAGGCCATGGCTCGAGGCTTCGATCGCAACGGCGGACACACCTGCGCCAGCCAATTTGGCAAGGGCGGCCATCATCGCCACAGGGTCGGGCGACGTCAGCCCGCCATAGGATGTGGCACCCGGTGCTACAACGCCGAGCGTGCCGATGCTTGCGGCAGGACGGCCAAGTACTTGCCAAAGCTGACGCGCAAATTCGACCGTGGATGTCTTGCCGCTGGAGCCTGTCACCAGGGCGGCTGTATCGGGCCTAACACCATAATACGCCGCCGCCATTGTCGCCAAAGTAGCGCGCGGGTCTTGATGCTGAATGACGTGAACGTTGTCGCCCCAGGCATGATCCAACGGGCGCATGTCCGTAAGGATTGCAGCCGCACCGGCCAATACGGCTTGATCCGCATAGCTCCGCCCGTCCGCCTCCGCACCTTTAAGTGCCGCAAACAAACCGCCACGCACGACCTTGCGGCTATCAGCCGTAAGCCCGGAATACTGGCGCGCATTCATGGATGATGCGCCCGCGATGATTTCTGCGGCGGCGCTCATCGCTTTTCCTTCGGGCGCTTCTTGATGGACAAGATCGCCGTCTGGCGCGCTGGGTGTTCTGGACCAATCGGCTCCAAGCCAAGGGCCGGGCCGGACCGCTCAATGATGGCTTTTACGGCAGGCGCTGCGACCCAGCCGCCTGTCGCGTAGCCGTAAGTATCTTTGCGGCCTTTCGGCTCGTCGACCATCACCAGCAGAACGTATTTTGGATCATGGATTGGAAATGATGCGATGAATGAGGCTAGCTTTTCGTTCTTGTCATACTCGCCGCGACCACGCGCTTTTTCTGCCGTCCCGGTCTTACCGCCGACAGGATAGAACGCCGTGTCCGCCTTCCGCCCCGTGCCATTCACAACGACCTGGCGCATCAGCCAACGCACATCGTCGCTAACTTTCTCAGACACGATGCGCTTGCCTTGGGCAGCTTCACCCGGCAACCGCTTCACAACAGTCGGCTGGCGATAAATGCCGCCATTCACCAATGCTGAAACTGCTGCCGTCATATGGATAGGCGTGACAGCCAGCCCGTGACCGAACGCAATCGTCAGCATGGCTGTATCGCCCCAGCGACGCGGCTTCAAAGGTGAACCAACGTCGCTCACTTCAAGCGCCACCGGCTGCAACATACCGAGCTTGCCCATGAATGCCCGCTGACCGGCAGGGCCGCTCATCTCAGCCATCCGCGCCGCGCCGATATTCGAGGAATGGATCATGATTTCCTCAACCGTCAGCCAACGGTTTTTTGCGTGGAAATCACGGATTGTGAAGCGACCAATCTTGAGCGGCTTCGAAGCGTCAAAGCGCGTCAACAGTTTGGCGTGACCTGCTTCCAGAGCCATCGCAGCAGTAAAGATTTTGAACGTCGAGCCCATTTCATAAACGCCAAGCGTCGCGCGATTGAAGCGAGCATCGTCGGCAGCGGCACCTGCATCATTGGCATCGAAATCTGGCAAAGAAACCATCGCGATGACTTCGGACGTATCCGCCTGCATCAACACACCAACGCCGCCAATCGCTTGAAACCGGTCCATGGCCTTCTGCACTTCTTCGCGCACAATCCGTTGAACCGTGAGGTCAATAGATAGGGAGAACGGTTGGCCCCGTTCGTTCAGCAGCTCGTCAAACTTACGCTCAACGCCGGACAAGCCCTTTCCGTCCAGATCAGCAAAGCCCGCCACATGGGCCGCCAGACCGCCTTGCGGATATACGCGGCGCTGTTCTTTTTCGAAGCAAAGCCCTGGCAGGCCGAGGTCCATCAACTGATCGTGCTGGGTCGGCGTGATATGCCGGTGCAGCCACACGAAGTCCTTGCCGCGTTCTAGCTGCGCCTGAAGCGTCGCGGCATTTGTGTTGGGAAGCACAAAAGCGACGGCATGGGCGGCGGCGGCTGGATCACGGATCAATTTCGGGCGGGCGCACAATGACGCTACCGGCAGGCTGGTCGCGACCAGATCGCCGCGCCGATCAACCAAATCTGCCCGAAGGATTGGGGCGAGTGGGGTTTCTCCAGCGAACCCGGCTGAAATCCGCACCGTCCGCTTTGGATCATATAGCGACGCGTCAACCAGTTTGACGGATACAACCGCAAAGGCGATCGCAAAGACGGAGCCCGCTATAAACAAGCGCCCGCGCCCGGCCTCAATCACATCTGGGCGCTGTGGGAATAGGCTGATGGAGCCAAAGGCCCGACTGGCTATACCCCGCAGACCGTTCAGAAAACCCATAGAGCGCGCATGCTTACGGCCGCCTTGATTTACCCAAGGCGGCGGTTCAGCTGCTTCAAACAGGTTTTCGTCGCGGTCCGTCATTCAGGCTGGGCTCCCCAACGGGTCAGAACCCAAGCGGTATCCCGCATGGTCGAGGCGCTTTCGAGCCGGGGTGGCGGCAGGAATGCGGCAGCGATCAATCCGCCTGCCTCATTCTCATTGATCAGATCACCAATGCCGCGCGGACGGCTCAAATCTGGTGCGCTGACGACGTAACCGGAAAGCAAGAGCGATGGTGCCTGGTTCGGCTGCAGCTCAAAGCGCGGGGTTGGCGCATACAGGGGAAGATCGGCAAGCGACACCACATGCCCGGCCGTCAGCTCCTTCAAGCCAAGATCCCGTGTGGCGCGAAGACCAATGCGTTCAGCACTGGCCAGATACGCACGCTCTGCTTTTAGGACGTGGATTGATTCACGTTCCCGCTCAATCGCCGCGTGGATTTCGGCCAGGCGTTGGTCGCGCAGTCGAACTTCACTGCCAACCATGGTCAGTGCAGTGAGGAATAGGCCAGCTATAGCGGCCCAGAATATGCTTGCACGGTGGTTCATCGACTGAAGGCTCCCGGCTTGCGATTATTGGGTTTGCGGTGAGAAGGCTTGCGGTTCCGCGATTGATTGCGCGGTGCCTCACTCACTTCGAATGGCGCGCCATCTAACCGTTCAGCAGCACGCAGTCTTGCCGAGCGCGCACGCGGGTTAACGGCGGTTTCGGCGTCACCCGGCTTCACAGCCCGGCGATGCAGCAGGCGGAAAGTCGGTTCAGCCTTAGTCACAAATGCTGCTGGGTCATGGCGGGAAGGACTAGCGTCCCGACCGGCGCGCACATTGAGGAAACGCTTAACCGCACGGTCTTCAAGACTATGGAACGAGACGACGGCCAAGCGCCCGCCCGGCTTCAGAACACGCTCTGCAGCTGCAAGGCCGCGCGCGATTTCGCCAAGCTCATCATTGATGTGCATGCGAATGGCTTGGAATGTTTTGGTGGCGGGATGTGTCCGCTCGCCCCGACGACCACCAAGCGCCTGTTCGACGATACCTGCCAGTTGGGCCGTGCGTTCAATCCGGCTTTCTGTGCGCGCCGCGACAACCGCATCGACGATGCGGCGCGCGCGTTGCTCTTCACCAAGCGAGCGAATGACATGCGCAAGTTCCCGTGGCTCAGCTTCATTCACGAAGTCAGCCGCACTCATGCCGTCTTGGTCCATGCGCATGTCGAGCGGACCATCATGGCGGAAAGAAAAACCACGCTCTGCCCGGTCCAACTGCATGGATGAAACGCCGAAATCAAAGGCGATGCCGTCAGCTGGGCTGGCGTCATTATCAGCAGCTAGGGCTTCAAGGTCGCTGAAACGGCCCTGCACAACGCGCAGCCGCCCGTTGGAAGCCGCAATATCTGCATTCGCTTCAGCGACAGCATCCGGGTCACGGTCAATGCCGAGCACGAAGCCCGCACCGCCTGCCAACAAAGTGGCCGAATACCCGCCAGCGCCATAAGTGCCATCGATGAATGCGCCACCGCGTTCAGGTGCCAGCGCCTCAATCGCTTCAGCGCGAAGCACTGGCGTGTGGCGTGGGTCATGGCTGCCAGAAGCAGCGCTTGCGCTAACGTCCACCATCGCCGCCTCCATCGCCAATGCGCGGCTTACGCTTGAACAGAATGGAAAGCGCGTTCGGGCCAACGGCCTCGCGCTGCGGCATGGACATGGCTTCGTGGGTATCTGGAGCCCAAATCTCAAACCGCTGAGACCCCTTGCCGACGAAAGCAACGTCTTTCTCGACGCCAATATGCAGGCGGAGGCGCTCTGACAGGACCACACGACCGCCATCATCGAACGGCAGCATCTCCATGTAAGAGAAAACGCCGGAAGCGATGCGGTCTGCTTCTTCGGGATCGAGATCGGCTTCCTGAATGCGCTCATCCAAGGTAAGCAGGTATTCAGGACTGCAAGCCATGTAAGCGGGATCGCCCGCCTTCAAAGATGGAAAGACAGCGATGCCCTTAACGTCTGGCGAACCGGCAAGAATATGGTTGCGAAAAGCAGCTGGCACGGACGCCCGCTTCTTCGCATCGATCTTGCTGATATGTGTTCCGAAAAACACTGGCCCGGTCCGCCTTTCAAAATTAAGGACGCCAATCCTCAAACTGCTATTTCGACCCCACCGCCCGACTTTCGCCGCACGCCCCGATGCACGAGGTTCGCCATAGCTGCACTTGGGACAACATGTCCTGATAAGGGATTATATGGGTTTAAATGGGATCATGGAAGTAAAAAATCTTCACGATGATTAAGCAGTTGTTCATGAATTGTGGACGTTTTCCTCACGCCTGCCATATGTTCATGGTTCTGCAATAATTGAGGCCACACTTTCACTATATGTTCTATTATATGAGTGCAATTTCCATGAACATTAAGCTCTGTTCGCGATTAATATAATTTCGGAACAAATTGCGTCAGACGGCGTGTAAGCCGGGTTCTGTCCCATATTGTCCCAAAACTGGGACAATATGGTGACGATCATTCATCTGGGACGGTTGTCGCCAACCGCCTCACGCGACCAACCCGGACAGCAGCTCGAAAACAAAGCCTGCGCCGATGCCGAAGCATAGACGCCCGCCGTCCCTATTCGGTCTTGCTCCTGGCGGGGCTTGCCGTGCCATTCCTGTCGCCAGGAACGCGGTGCGCTCTTACCGCACCGTTTCACCCTTACCGCGCCTTAACCCCGAAAAGCCAAAGCGTTTGGCGGTTTGATTTCTGTGGCGCTATCCCTAGGGTTACCCCCGCCGGGCGTTGCCCGGCACCATGCCTCCGTGGAGCCCGGACTTTCCTCCCTGGCGATTCCCGAAGAAACCACCAGCGCGATCGCCCAGCCGTCTGACGCAACGGCATTTCTAGCAGAGAATTCTAAATGCAAAAAGAGCGGCCATCTTTCGATGGCCGCCCTCCTCACATGCAGGTCGAAGACTGTAGTTAGGCGGCCTCGCGACCACCTTCGTCAGCGGTGGCGTCGCCGTCACCATCAACAATATCTTCCGGTGGATCACGCAGCACATAGCCACGGCCCCAAACGGTCTCGATGTAATTCTCGCCTTCTGTGGCGGAATTCAGCTTTTTACGAAGCTTGCAGATGAAGACGTCAATAATCTTCACCTCAGGCTCGTCGATGCCGCCATAAAGGTGATTGAGGAACATGTCCTTGGTGAGCGTCGTGCCTTTACGCAGCGACAGCAATTCCAGGATTGCGTATTCCTTGCCTGTCAAGTGCAGCGGACGGCTATCAACTTCTGCCGTGCGGCTATCCAGGTTGACCGAGAGGCGACCCGTATTGATCACAGATTGAGAATGACCGCGCGCCCGGCGCACAATGGCGTGCACACGTGCCACAAGTTCGCGGCGATCAAACGGCTTGGTCAAGTAGTCATCAGCGCCAATGCCGAAGCCTTTAACCTTGCTATCAGCCTCATCAAGGCCCGACAGAATAAGGATTGGCGTGTCGATCCGGCCAGACCGCAAGCGACGAAGCACTTCGTAGCCGTCGATATCTGGCAACATCAAGTCGAGAATGATGATGTCGTAGTCATAAAGCTTACCGATTTCCAGGCCATCTTCGCCTAAATCGGTAGTGTCACAAATAAAGCCTTCTTTCGAAAGTACGATCTCTATTTGTCGCGCTGTGGCACTGTCGTCCTCGGTGGATTCCGACGCGAAGCGCAACGCGATCAAGCAAACCTGATTTGAACGTCATTTCCAAGCTCGGCGAGCATAGCCTCGATGGGTGTTTTGAATCCGAGGCACTTTCGCGGCGTTGAGTTCAGGGCCATGGCAATCTCCTGGATGTCTTCGTCGCTGACCAGATCGAGGTCGATGGACCTTGGTAGCCAGCGTCTTATCCTTCCGTTGGTATT
>JBDQJI010000049.1:0-27549 GCA_040263875.1 Alphaproteobacteria bacterium | reverse complement strand
TCTTTGACGGCACGGCTGCCCGACGTCTTCGGACTGTTGGATTTTGCTCTCATCTTCGTTCCTTCGTCACTGCGATGAGACCAAAATCCTCCTCTAAATTATACCCTCAATCTGTCTCATAGGACCTGACGCCGGACAGGCTCTCACCTCGTTCAAAGCAAAGCATGAGGCGACGCTGCTTGGCATGCGCTCGCCGGATACGATGATCCCGCTGTTGAATGCGCCCGGAACGGCTATCATTAAACCCGGCGACCAGCTCTATTACATCTCAATCGCGCGGATTGATGCAGATGCTATTGATTGGGATGCACTCGCCGCCTGACGTCCTGCGCATGTTGGTCTAAGCTTTCCCAAATGACACCCTTGGGAGGCCTGTTCGAGATGCTGCATACGCCTGAGACTTTCGCTATCGGAAAACCTGTTGTTCGGTCCGCCGGCGGCATTGTGTCTGCTCAGCATTGGGAGGCAGCAGTAGCCGGTGCAGCAGTGCTGCGCGAAGGCGGCAACGCAGTTGATGCAGCCATCGCCACCGCACTCGCTATTGGCGGGGTTGAGCCATGGATGAGCGGCATTGGCGGCGGCGGCTTTATGTTGGTTGGCCTGGCGGCTGAAAAGAAAGTGTATTGCGTCGATTACGGCATGGTAGCACCGCAGGCGCTCGCCCCAGAGCGCTACGCGTTGGTTAATGAAGGTGAAGCACCGGAAGACTTCACCTTTGTCTGGCCCCGCGTGGTCGATGATCGCAACATCCTTGGCCCTGAAGCGGTTGGTATGCCCGGCTCTGTCGCCGGATTCGCTGCAGCACTTGAGCGGTTCGGTACCCTGAACTGGCAGAAGGTCATGCAGCCCGCAATTTCCCTGGCAGACCAGGGCATGCCGACAGACTGGTATCAAACCCTACAGATCGCCTATGGGGCTGCAGCCGGGCTTGGCAAATTTGCCGAAAGTGCAAAGACCTATCTTCCTAACGGCATCCCGCCGGTTTCCCTCTCCAGCCACGCACCGAAGCGCATCCAGCTTGGTAATCTCCCGCAGACACTACGTAGGCTTTCTGAGGCCGGACCAGAAGATTTCTACACCGGCCAGCTGGCTGAACTCGTTCTAAAAGACCTTGATGCATCGGCGTTTACTGAGGAAGACTTTGCGAATTACAAAGCCCAGATCGCGGAAGTTCCGGGCATTCCCTATCGCGGGAAAATGGTTCATCTGGCCGCCGGACTGACAGGCGGACCAACCTTCGCAAGGGCTCTCAAGGCCATTGAGAAAACGATAGATCCAAGCCAACCGCTTAGTCCCGATACCTATGTCGCTTGGGCTGATGCCTTACGCGAATCCTATGCATATCGTTTCGACGTGCTAGGCCATGACGCAAAGGCTGACGAGCTGGCATGCACCACGCATATCACCGTCGTTGACGCTGCCGGGAACATGGTTGCGCTAACCAACACGCTGCTGGAACGCTTCGGGTCTCGCTATATGGGGCCAGAAACCGGGATTCTGTTCAACAATGGCTTGATGTGGTTTGACCCGATCCAAGGAAAGCCAAACTCCATCGCCCCCGGTGCCAAGCCCCTTTCGAACATGTGTCCCACAATCGTGACCGACGGCGGCGTACCTGAGTTCGCCTGCGGCGCATCAGGCGGACGGCGGATTGTGCCAGCCTGCTTCCAGATGACATCCATGGCGGTTGATTATGGCATGGACCTTGAGGCGATCTATGGAACGCCACGGATAGACGTCTCTGGCGTGGACAATGTCATCTCAGATGCGCGGTTGTCGAAAAGCGTGAATCACGCCCTCAGCGCCAATCATGAAGTTGTCCGCAGTTTCCAATCGGTCGGCATGCGGCCCTTTGCGAACCCGCAAGCGGTTATGCGGCGTAACGGTGAGAACTCAGCTGCGGCAGTGGCTGAAATGGCGACTTCAGCCGCCGTTCCAGCATAATCTCATGGCAAAGCTCACAGCCAATCCGCAAGACATGCGCGTGCCTGACCCTGGAGTTCGTGCACTATTCGAGATTGAGAACCGCTGGCAAGCTTGGATGGACGTAGAAGTCGCCCTTGCCGCCGCTCAAGCCGACATGGGGATTATTCCTGCAGCGGCAGCACAGGAAATTGAAGCAAAGGCTGATTTCTCAAAATTTGATCAAGAGCGGTTGGCCGATGGTTTTCTTACCAGCGGACATACGCTAACGCCCCTGGTTTGGGAGCTTTCCCGGCTTTGTGACGGCGATGCAGGTGGCTTTGTTCATTGGGGTGCGACGACACAGAATATCGTGCAGACAGGCGATCTCCTGGTCCTACGCGCTGTACATCGCATCTTGCGCAATCAGTTTGCAGACGTACTCGAAGCTTTGGCCGCACTTGCCGAAATCCATGCCGAAAGCGCCATGCCAGGCCGCACCCACGGCCAACATGCCGTGCCGACCACGTTCGGCGGCAAGGTTGCTGTCTGGTTAGACGAAGTCGGGCGCAACGCAGATCGCCTCATCGCCGCTGAGCCGCGTGTGTTCAGGGCTATGTTGGGGGGGGCAGCTGGAACCATGGCATCCTTCGCTGAAGATGGGTTTGAGTTACAGGCCCGCTTCGCCGCGAAGATGGATATGACAGCCATGGCGGTGCCAAGCCGGGCCGAGGGCGATCACCTCTCAGAATACGTCCTGCTATTGGCCCTAAACGCCGCAACAACCGCAAAAATCGCACGCGAGATATATACGCTGCAAAAACAGGAGTTCGGGGAGTTAGAAGAACCAACGCCACCCGGGTCAGTTGGCTCCAGTACCATGCCGCAGAAGCGCAATCCATTCATGGCGCAGGATATCGTGGCCCTCGCCAGCGATGTGCGCATGCAAGCTCCTCTGGCTTTAGAAGCTATGCAGACGGAACACGAAGCAGACCGTGCAACCTCTCTCCAAATCCGTCAGGCGACAGAACGCTCCTGCATCGCAACGGGCGATATGCTGGCAAGGCTCAATATCATCTTGCGCAGGTTGACTGTTAAGCCTGAACGCATGCGCAAAAACCTAGACCTCACGGACGGTCTTATCATGGGTGAGCCTGTGATGTTGGCCCTGGGTGCAAAGATCGGTCGGCAGGAAGCCCATGACGTTGTTTATGATGCTGCCCAGGCTGCTGCCACAGGGTCTCAATCATTCCTGACGCTCTTGCAGGCAGATGAGCGAGTGTCGAGCAAGCTTAGCGCTACGGAGATCACGGCCCTGCTTGATCCTATGGCGTATGTTGGCAAAGCACCTGAAATGGCGCTCCGGGCAGCAGCGGCTGGGCGAGAGAAAGCGGCGGCGTTACGGGGTTAGCTCATCTGGGTTGATGCCGAACACATCGATAGGCGCACCAATCCCGCGCATTTTCTGAAAGCCAAACCCGGTCAATGGAATGGACCGTTCAGCGCGCTTAACGGCCGATTTAAACTCGCCAGACATCAGGATCGGCGCATCAAGCGTCTTGGGTAGCGTTTCGAGGCGCGCAACCTCATTAACCGCAGATCCAATGGTGGTAAACGCGAGACGGCCGCCAGACCCCATATTGCCGAACACAACATCGCCAACATGCAAGGCCACACCGAATTCCAGCGGGTCACGCCCCATGAAGCGCAAATTCTCGTTCAGATCTTGCAGCCGTCGGCGCGCTTCCTTTGCAGCGCCGAGCGCGGCTTCAGCAGCCTCTTCCTCAGACATTTCGCCGATAGGGAAAATCGCAAGCACACCATCGCCGATATAGTTCAGCGCCTCACCACCGGCATCGAGCACAGCGCCTGCTGCACATTCGAAGTAGCCATTCAGCAAGCTGATATAGGCTGATCCAGGCAGCCTATCCGCCAAGCCGCTGGACCCGCGCAAATCCGAATAGAAAATGACAGCGTGGATAGTCTGACCATCACCGTGCTGAATATTCCCGCTCAACACCTGTGCACCAGCTGTTGGACCTAGATAGGTTGAGACGACATTGGTCGCGATCTGGTTCTTGATTGCCATCTTTGCCGAAACACCTAAGCGCTGTTTAACCCGCAGCAGGGCCGCAATATCATCATTCACACAGCCCTCATGTCGCCGTGTCGTCCACGACGTCACAATCCCATTGCCGCGACCCGAAGAATCGACTGGACCATCGTCGAACTTGACCATCAAAGCCAGATAATCGGTATAGCCGTCTGCCTGGAGGCCCTCTAGCACGACAAAATCGATCAGCGCGGCGGGGCCAGCCAATCGGCGGCGAAGGGCGACCAGATCATTCCGGATCATGAAATAGAACGGGCTTCTTTACCAAATGGCAGAAGACCCAGCGCCATGCATGTGCTCCATACCCCGCACCGGCTCGCCCTTATCACAGAGCAGCGACACAGACTCGATTGAAGGGTGCAGCGTACGATAGCTCATGTGCGCACGGGCGATTGGCAGCCCAGCTGCGAGCAATTGCACGCAGGGTCCTTCAAGAAGTTTATCGGTTGGCAAATCTGCGATAGCGGAATCCATAACCCAGTCCGCAACGCCGCCCAGCAAGCCTGACGACAGCTCGATACTGTCGCCGCTCAAAAATACGCCGCTCCCTGCCGTAACTGGACCGCTACCGTCGCTCACGCTTTCGCCTCCGATTGATTGCCTGAAAACTCGGCTTTATTGTTAGGGCGGCGGCGGAACAAGCGCCCGATATCATCCCCGATCACCACAAGTGCAGGGATCAGGAATAGCACCAGAAACGTCACGACGCCTAAGCCGAATACGATCGTCACTGCCATGGGGATCAAGAACCGCGCCTGCAGGCTGGTCTCCGCCATCATCGGCGCTAGGCCGCAGATCGTCGTGAGCGAGGTCAACAACACGGCGCGTAGCCGGTCTACTGCACCTTCACGGGCAGCGCTGTGAATGTCTTCACCATCCTTAATCCGACCATCAATCGTCGTGATCAGAACAATCGAATCGTTAACTGCGATACCAGAGAGGCCCAACAGCGCAATCATCGACAGGATCGTCAAATCATAGCCCATGACGAAATGACCAATGGCTGCGCCAATAAACCCAAACGGGATAATTGCCATCACGGCCAAAGGCCGCCCGAAACTACCAAACACCCATGCCAACACGATAAACATCAACACCACACCGATGATCGCGCCGACGCTCATATCCTTGAAGGTTTCGGCCTGCTCCTCTGCCTTTCCGGCGAATCGGGCATTTACGCCTTCTAGTGCAGCAATCGCTTGAATGCCGTCCCGCTCCAAATTAGCCAGAACAGCATTGCTGCTAGTGACGGCTTCATCCACTTCTGCAGTGACGGCCACCTGACGGGAGCCATCTTCGCGGCGAATCTGTGCGAAGCCCGTCTTTTCCCGGAACCGAACGACTTCGGCTAAAGGCGTTTCAGCACCAGTGGGCGAACGAAGGTATAAGTCCCCTACAGCCCTCTCCCGTAGCGCAGCACCGTTGATGCGAACGCGCACCAGCACTTCGTCATCGCCGCGTGCAAATCGCTTGGCCACGGCACCGGAATATGCGTCACGCACTTGGCGGGCGACGGATTCCGTGGTGAAGCCTAGAGTACGCCCTTTAGCGGTAAGTTCCATGACCAATTCAGGTTTGCCGTATGGCAAGTCATCCTCAATCGCGCTGACGCCATTGTAGCCCGCCAAAAGCGCCCTCACAGATGCCGCTGCCTGCTTAAGTGCCGCTGGCTCACCGCCGGAAAGCCGCACATCGATCTCACGACCAGGCGGCCCACCTTGCGCTGAGGTTAGCGTCAGCGTCTCAATCCCAGCGACAGAAGGGATCGCCTTCTCCCACGCTGCCAAGAACGCGTCTGTTCGTACATCGCGATGATCAGCGGGTGCCAGCTCTAAAAAAACAGAACCAATCTCGTCACCGCTTGCACCAGTTCCTTGCTGGCGACCTGATGTCGTTCCAACCATCGCAAGTGTCTGAACGACCAATTCACCGCGTTCATAACCAAAATCTTTCTCGGCCTGATAAGCGGCTGCTTCTACAAGCGTAATCGTGTCCTCCGTAGAAGATCGACCGCCGCCCGGCGTTAAACGCATGTTTGCGTAGGCTACATCTGGCTCGACCGACGGGAAGAACGTGAACCCAACCCTGTCGAATTTCACCAACCCGACAGAAAGCACCAGGGCGGCAATGGCGAGCGTGACCGTCAGATACCGCATGCGGATCGCACCTGCAGCTGCGCGGCGGAACGTGCCGTCACGGAACCCATCGAACCATCGGTTAAATCGTGCACGGAAGCCTGTAGTCTTGGGAGGTGGTGCCGATAGCGCGCCTTTCATATGACCGGGCAAGGCTAAAAAGCACTCAAACAAGCTGGCGATGAGGGCTGCGCAAACCGCCATGGGAATAGCGCCAATGATGGCACCGATTATGCCATCAATGACAAACAGTGGCAGGAATGCTGCCAGTGTTGTCAAAGTCGAGCTAAACACCGGCGCGGCCATACGCTTTGCGCCGCGCTCTGCCGATTCCAGCGCGGAATTCCCTTTCCGCTTCAACGCCTCCGCGTGCTCGCCAACCACAATTGCGTCATCAACAACGATGCCAAGCACCAGAATAAGCCCGAACAGGCTGATCATATTGATCGACTGGCCGCTGAGCGCCATCACTGCAAGCGCTGCCATCAATGAAGCTGGAATGCCAATCCCAACCCAGAAAGCGACACGCGCATTCAGGAATAGAAATAGGATCAAGATCACCAGAATCAGACCGCCAATGCCGTTTTTGACCAGCAGCCAAATGCGTTCCTCAACAAGCTTGCTTTCAACGCCAAACTTCTCAATGCGAAGGTCAGGCGGCAATGTGCCGGAAACATCAGCGAGGTACTTATCCATGATTGCAGCTGTCTTAAGGCTGTCCGCAGTTACCGCGCGCTGCACCGTGAGCAAAACAGCCGGCAGACCACTGCGAAGTGCCGTCACCTGCTCTTCGTCGAATGTCTCACGGACGATCGCGATATCGGCTACGCGCAGTTTCCCGCCTCGATCATCGCCTTTGATCTCGATGCGGCCAATATCTTCAGCAGTATCAGCAAGCCCTAGGCTACGGATTTGCTGCGCACCACCGCCTGCCTCGCCCGATGGTGCGTCCTGGGACGAGCGACTGATTGCGCCTGCCACCTCTGTCAGTGTCAGATCAACGGCGCGTAACTTTCCAGGATCGGCGGAAACCCAGATCTCAGGATCTCGAACACCAGACAACGAGACGCGATCAATGCCAGCATCAATCAGCTCATCCCGAATCCGCTTGGCAAATGTGCGCAGCGAAGCCTCGGTATAAGGTCCGGAGAGGGCCAATCGCGCGATGACATCGTAACGCACAATGCGGGAGACGTTGGCCGTCTCGCTATCCTCCGGCAATGTCGTCGCCTGGGCGACCGCGGCTTCGACATTGGAGAGCCCGGCCTGCATATCTGCACCCTGCTCAAACTCCACAACGATTGATGCGGCCCCTTCACGGGCTGTCGAGCGCACACGCTTCACTTCATCCAGGAAACGTGTCTCGGCCTCAATCGCTTGGACAATCGAAAGGTCCACGTCTTCAGCACTGGCGCCATTCCACGCAACGCTGACGGTAACGATATCAATACCAAAATCTGGAAAGAATTGCGTGGTCATCTTCCAGAGGCCAGCGAGGCCAGCCACCAGCATGATCGCCATAACCAAATTCGCCGCCGTTGGATGACGCGCAAACCGAGCGATTAGACCACGCGCTTCGTTGGCCTCAGCGTAAGCGCGTGATTCTGGATCGAGTGCGTCGCTCACGACGAAGCCGGCGCCTGGATTACAGCAGAATCGCGCGGACGCGCTTTCAAGCCTGGAGCGATTTCTGGAATGCGGGTCGTTACCAATTCATCGCCGTTTGAGAGATCGCCCGTGATTACAAGACTGGTCCCGTCTTGTGCCAACACCGTGACAGCCCGCTCAGCCAAACGGCCTTCGTTCAGCACAAACACACGATTGCCGCCATGGACTGCAGATTCAGGCACACGCACGACGCCGGAATAGCGGATATCTGGCGTCTCGGCCTCAACATAGGCACCTGGACGCAGCCCACGAGCATTCTGGTCCATAGCTATCGGCGCATAAACCCATACACCGCCAGATGCTGCATCAAACTCACCCTCAGTGCGAGCAAGCGTTGCCTGCATCCGGACGGAGTTTTGGCCAGCCCGCCAAACAATCGTCGCCGGGCGACCTGCAACACCGCCGGTGATCGCTAAACGTCCAAACTGGGCATCGCTCATATGAAATAGGGCTTCGATGTGTTCGTTATCGATAATTTTCGCGAGCTTGTCGTTCGGGCTTACGCGCTTACCGATGCCACCAGAAATTTCGGTCAAAACACCATCAAAGGGAGCCGTGAGCTTCGTTTGACCCAAGCTCCACTTGGCGCGGCTAACACCGACCTCTGCACGCGTGACCGAGGCCGCCAGACGAGCAGCCTGCGCCTGCAAGCGGGTAATCCCTTGCTCGCGGCTAATGCGGGTCTGGCGGGCCGTCAGGTAGGCGATATTGGAATCATCAGTGGCCTTCTGGGACACGACGCCCCTACCCGTAAGCCGCTTACGGCGATCCATATCCCGTTTGCGCAGTTTCTCCTGCTGGCGGTCTGATCCGATCAACGCCCGGCTAGATCGAATTTCAGCCAGCGTCTCGGCTCGCGCAGCCTTTGCTTCTGCAACAGCTGCGTTCGCATCCGAAAGTTCCGCCTCGTATGAGAACGGATCAATCGCAACCAGAAGATCGCCCTTTTTCACCATCCCACCGGAACGGAAGTTTGGGCCGACATCAACAATTGGACCTTCGACCAGTGGACGCAGTTCCGCGTCGCGCGCCGCTACGATCCGGCCAGACAGGCGGAGCATCGGCTGAACGTCGCCCTTCTGCACCGGCAGAACGTCGACCACCCATACACGCTCCACCACCGAGCGCTGTGCTGCGACGGGTTTGGTCGCATAAAGCATGAAGAAGCCACCGCCTGCGAGCGCAAGAACTATAGCGATCAATAGAAATTGTTTGGCACCGCGCATCAGCAGGCCTCCGGATCAGATTTGAGGCCAAGCGCGCCTAGTACACCACGGGTCGCCGCCTTAATTATGGTTTCCAGATGGGCGGTCTCAATCTCGCGCCAGCCAAGCTCTTCTTGAACCACCCGGCGTTCAGCTGCGAACACCATGATCTGTCCCATAACGCCGTGAGCCGCCAAAACCGTCGCTGGCGCGTCTATTTCTGTGCCAAGGCTGGCTGCCGTCAGCATACCCATGGCTTTGTGCAGCGGCAGCACACGTTCATCCAACATTGGCCGATAGTCTGTTGTTGGGTTCTGAAATTCACGCAGAACAGTTTGTGTAACCCAGGGCTCAAGGTCGCCTGAAAGCATTTTTGTCAGGATGTGCCGGACAACGAAGCAAGCAACGTCCCTTAGGGCTGACGCCGAAGTAGGCCCCTCCGCGATGACGGCTTCTATGCGTTCAATGACAGGGCCACCTACGGGCCGCATTTCCTCCAGCAATTGGTCAAGTGCAGCGATATAGAGACCGCGCTTGCCGCCAAAATGATATGATACCGCAGAGACGTTCACATCCGCCGCGTTTGCAATCTCCCTCACGCTGACACCATCAAAACTGCGTTCAGCAAACATGCGGGCTGATGCGGCGATCATGCGCGCTCGGCTTTCATCGCCACCAGGGCGGCCCCGGGCGGCAGTAGTTGGTTCTTGGGTGACGACTCCATTCATGGCGTTGATATAGGCGCATGGAATTATAAAACAAGCGTTTGATTAAGTGATAAATATGGCATGTCTCATACGGAAGCTAGAAACCTAATTAGCGGCGCATCACATCCTATCTTGCTATCCGCCGCCGCATCCGCGACGGTGCCTCTCGAACAAGGAGCGCAGCCCGTGATGATCCAATTCCGGCCCCAGGCGATTTCAGCATGACGCCGCTAGAACGTCCCGTCAGCCGTGGTGGTCTCTGGGGTTGGCGACTATTCGACTGGGCGAACTCACCCTTTCCAACCGTCATCATCACGTTTGTTTTCAGCGCCTATTATACCCAAGCTGTTGCTGACGATCAGGTGACGGGTAGTAGCTGGTGGAGTGCTGCTGTCGCTATTTCCGCTGTATGCATCGCCCTGTTGAGCCCACCGCTTGGCGCAATCGCAGACCAAACCGGCCGCAGGAAACCTTGGCTGGCAGCTGCAACAATCGTCACCATCACCGCGACTGCGATGCTTTGGTTCGTAGCACCTGAAGAACGATGGCTACTGGTAGGTGCTATCCTGATTGTCATAGCCAATGTCGGTTTTGAAATCGGCATGGTTTTCTACAACTCAATGCTGCCAGATTTAGCGCCGCCAAACCGTATTGGCCGCATTTCGGGCGAAGCCTGGGCGCTTGGGTATGCTGGTGGGCTCGTATGTTTGGTCGTGGCGCTTCTAGTTTTCGTGCAAACGGACACGCCGCCATTCGGCCTGGATAAGTCGACAGCGGAGCATGTGAGGGTCGTGGCCCTGGTTGTCGCCTTATGGATAGCCGTATTTTCCCTGCCGACATTCTTGCTAACGCCGGACCGCAAGCGGACTGAAATGCCGCTACGACAAGCGGCTCAGGGCGGGATCAAGCAGCTCATTAAAACGTTAAAGAACGTTAGGCAATTCCATGAAATAACACGATATTTAATCGCGCGCCTATTCTATGTCGATGGTATGAACACGCTTTTTCTATTCGGCGGCATCTATGCGGCTGGCACGTTCAAGATGAGCGTCGAGGAGATTATTCAGTTTGGCATTGCGTTGAACGTGGCGGCTGGGATCGGTGCTTTTGTTTTCGGCCGTATTGATGACTTGATTGGGCCAAAGAAGGTCATCCTGATCGCTATCGCAGGCATGCTCGCCGTATCAACGCCTTTGTTGATGGTTGAGGGCAAGTTGCTGTTTTGGGTATTCGCGTTACCGCTCGGCCTGTTTTTTGGCCCTGCCCAAACGGCCAGCCGATCCCTCATGGCGCGGCTAACGCCGCCGCACATGACGACAGAAATGTTCGGCCTGTTCGCCCTCTCTGGCAAAGCAACAGCCTTCCTAGGCCCAACACTGGTCGGAACCGTTACAGTGCTGGCGGACAGTCAACGGATCGGGATGGCGACGATTGCGGGTCTATTGATAATCGGCGGGTTGATCATGCTGACCGTCAAAGCGCCACCGCCGATCCGCGATGAAGCGCTTGCAGATAAGCCGCCCGCGTCCTAAACGACAGGCTGATCTTTGGAGGCATATTCCTTGGCGTTGGACCCCCGCCTAGATGACGTTGCAGATATATCTGACCTGAGCGGTGCCGATCTGGCCCTGGTTGTCGAGCTGCAGCGGAAGGAGCTTGATCGCTTACTCCGCGAGAATGCGCAGCTGCATGCGCGGGTTAATCAGTTGATCGGCTTGCAGGAGCGTGAGCAGGTCCTCCGCCAGCAGATGCAGTCCATGATGGGCACACCCAAGGCCGAGATGCCGACTGCTTTGCTAGAAAATAACTCAGAATTGGCTGTACGCGCCCAAGCGTCAGAAGCACGGTATGAGCGGCTTAAAGGTGCGATGGCGTTGCTGATAACAGCGATTGAGCGCCAAAACACTGCGAGTGACGCTGTCAGCCCAGATGCAGAAACACCAGGCTAGCCGTCCGCCAGCGCCAGCACTGTTTCTAGGCGGTCAGCTTCTTCAATCGGCTTATCCCAGCGGATCCGTTTGATCCTTGGAAACCGCAGCGCCACGCCAGACTTATGCCGTGTTGAACGCTGTGCCGCATCAAATGCGACCTCGAACACCAGCCCCGGTGCTACCTGACGCACGGGTCCAAAGCGGTCCGTTGTATTGGCGCGAACCCACTTATCCAGCGCCGCAAGTTCCTCATCTGTGAACCCTGAATAGGCTTTGCCGACAGGAACCAACGCGTCTTCCTCCGTCCAGGCGCCAAAGGTATAGTCGGAGAAATAAGATGAGCGGCGACCGTGGCCACGCTGCGCATACATCACGACCAAATCCAAGGTGAGCGGTGCGCGCTTCCATTTAAACCATGGTCCCTGCGGGCGTCCCGCTGTGTACGGCGCTGCGCCCAGCTTCAGCATAAGGCCCTCAATACCGTCCGCCCTAGCGCCAGCGCGTATTTCCGTCAGCTCCGCCCAGCTTGCGAATGGAACAAGCGGCGAGATATCAAAGACCTCTGGTGCCGCCTTTCCCCATGCTTCCAACCGAGTCCGCCGCACATCAAAAGGCCCGCCTCGAACATCCTCATCCCCGTCAAACAGCATGTCATAGGCGCGGATCATACCGGGTGAAGACTGCTGCAACTTCACAGACGGTCGCTTGCGCCCCAGCCGCTTTTGTAGATCGCTGAAAGCCGCGACCGGCACCAATCCATCAATGCTCGGCTCGCCCTCACCGCGCACAAGCAGTTCACCATCAATTACACCGTTGAAATCAAAGCCAGCGACGACGTCTGGGAAACTCCCGCTGATATCGTCACCCGTGCGCGTATACAGCCGCTGTTTGCCGTTGCGGGAGACTGCTTGCACGCGCACCCCATCCCACTTCCATTCCGCACGATATGCTGAAGGGTCGAGCTTATCGATCGCCGCTTCATCCAACGGGTTGGCCAACATAACTGGCCGGAATCCAGCACCCACACCTGGGTCCGGCATAGGCCCCTTGCCTTCGAGCCAATCGAAAAGCGTTGGATAGGGCGGTTCTAGCCCGTGCCAAATTTCCTCGATCTCTGCAGCTTCTTTATCGAATGCATCCGCAAGTGCGACCTTGGCTAAACGCGCGGACACACCGACCCGCAACCCACCTGTTGCTAGCTTCAACAGCGCCCACCGGCCATCTGCGTCTAGCACATCCAGCCAAGCCTCAAGCAGCTTGGGCACCTCAGCACGAGAGGCTGCAGATAATTCATCAACAACGGCATCAATTGTTGGCGGCGGCGCGTTACGAGGGCGCTCCGGCCAGATCAACGCAACGGTTTCTGCTAGGTCACCGACGTAATCGTAGGACATCGCGAACAAGTCTGGATCAACCCGTTCTGCGACCAAGCCACGAATCACGGCAGATTTCGCACCGGTGAACAACAACGCGCCGGTAAGCGCGGCCAAGGCGTATCCCCGCGCAGGATCAGGCGTCGTGCGCAGGTAATCACCGATCAGGCGGAGTTTGGCATTCCGTGATGGCGTAAACGCGAGCGCATCCAGCAGGCTAGCGAATACTTGCATCGTCGGATCAGGCCGCCTCTTCCTCACGCCCTGCTATGCGAAGCGGGCGGGCGCGTTGACCAGCAGCAATAAGGGCATGGGCCAGTGCGTCTTCCCGACCATGGGTAATCCACACTTCTTCAGCGTCCGTTTCCTTGCAGGTCATAAGCAATTCATCCCAATCCGCGTGGTCTGAAATAACCAGCGGCAGTTCAGCCCCACGTTGCCGCGCCCGGGCACGCACGCGCATCCACCCAGACGCAACGGCAGTGCGCGGGTTCTGGAAGCGCCTGGACCACTTATCTTGAATAGCGGATGGCGGTGCAAAGATCAGCGCCTTAGCCAGTTCAGCCTTATCCGTTCCAGCTGCGGGACGGACATCACCGAAATCAAATCCAAAGCTTTGATAAAGCTCCGTCAGCTTAATCAGCGCCCCGTGGAGGTATATCGGCTCTTCAAACCCGGCCTCTCGAACCAGTAAAAGCATCCGTTGACACTTGCCCAAGCCATAGACGCCGAGAACGTGGGCTTGCTCAGGAAATTGGGCAATGGATGTCAGTAGTTTCTGAACCTCCTGCTCCGCCGGCGGGTGGCGAAAGACGGGCAGCGCAAATGTGGCTTCGGTGATGAAGAGATCACATTTGATGACCTCAAATGCTACCGCCGTCGGATCTGGTCTTCGCTTATAGTCCCCAGAAACCACAATCCGCTCGTCGCCGTATTCAAGTGCGACTTGGGCGCTGCCTAACACATGCCCGGCGGGTGCCAGCCAGATATGCACACCGCCAATCTTGATACGTTCGCCATAAGCCAAAGCCTGCGTTTCAGGTGTATCTGCAGGATAGCGAACCCCCATGATCGCGAGGGTCTCAGGCGTCGCCAAAACCTTACCGTGACCTGGACGCGCATGGTCTGCATGGCCATGGGTGATGATGGCGCTGGGAACGCCACGGCCAGGGTCAATGTAGATATCCGCCGGGGCGCAATAGAGGCCGCCGGGGCGAAGTTCCAGCCAGCCGAATTTCTGGTCCGCGCGCGCCAAAGCTCAGCGGGACATCAGCACGGACATTTCCGCATATTGCAGAATATGAATGGTTGGCCCGCCGAAAATTGTCTGGCGCAACCGGCTGCGGGTATAGCCACCCTTAACCAGCAGGTCGCAGTTCAGCTTCGCAGCTTCTTCAAGAATTGCAGCGCCAGCAGATCGTCCACCCGCCTTAACCTTCAGAACATTGGGATTTACGCCGGTCGCTCGAAGATAGCGTGCTGCCGATTCTGCATCTGGCCCGGGCGTCATCCCATTATCGACCTCAAGCAGGGTTACCTCTTTGCAATTTTGCAAAAACGGCCGGGCGCAGGCGAGTGAACGCGCGGTCTCTGCGCCTCCATTCCAGGCAATCACAATCCTGTCGCCAACGCTTGTCGGCGGCGTCGGCGGAGCGACCAACAGATAGCGGCCACTCTCGAAAAGTGCGGCCTCAATCAGACCCATAGATGGGGAGTCGCTTGCTTGGGCCGGACGTGACAGTGCCACGAGATCAAACAGCCGCGCATAGGCACCGATGTCCAAATCAGCCGTGCGTAGTTCCGCCCAACGACATTCGGCCTTCGGGAAAGCGCTCATCGAGCCTTCGAAAGCGTCGCGAACTCGTTGGCTGCGCGCTGCTTCCTCATTCTCCAGGTTACGCATCAGCGCTGGTGTGGCTGCACCGGTCTCATCGGCAGCAAGCATTACGCTGGGTTCAGCGCGCACGTGCAGGCCTTCGATCACGGAAACATCGATATGCATCGCAACATGTTGCAGCATTGCCGAGATACTCGGCACACCAGTTTCAGTGACTGGCGCTAAGATCGCATACATGGGTCGTCCTCCCCTATCGGAGCCTTATTGAACCTGCTTATCAGAGTGTACACGCATAGCAGGCATGCGCCATATGCAGAGCTTAGCGGCCTGGTTGCCATTCGGTGTCCTGGTCAAGCGGGTAAACGGGTCTTGGCAGGTGCTTGAAATCAAAGCGTTCCAACATTGGATTGGTCAGGCCGCGTGCATCGGCTTCGATGATCTGGTCCGGTTCAAAGAAGATATCAAACCCAGCACGGAAATGGCCTCTAGATTTAAGGAAAACTGTCTGGAACGTCCTTGGTTCCAATCCGAAGGCCTCGAAGAAAGCTGGGTCCGCCGCTTGAATGCGACGGCTCGCTAGAACAATTGCGAGACCGCCAACTTGGATTGCCGCCGCTTTACCGAGATTGATTGTGCGACCAGCCATGATGCCTCGTCGCCCTACAATAAACCCGTCCGACAACGCCAGGACTTTGGCCTCAACGGCACATTCCGTTGCATCCGCCCTGGTGGACCCCTGGTTCAATGTCAGCGAAATCTCTGCGCTCGCACCTGCTGCGTGACATATTTCTGCTGCGGCTGCGTCTACGAATAGGCCGAGCAGTGCGCGATCAACGTTCGCCGCTAACAGGCCTTTCAGCAGGTCCGTTGTGTTCCCTCGCCCACCGCCGCCTGGATTGTCCGCAACATCGGCGAAGCAAAGCGGGCGGGCCTGAGTATCCGCCCCAACGGCTTTCGCCATCGCGACAACCTCATCCAGCGGCGTCAGCGAAACTTGGTAGCGGCTACGGTCCGTCCAGGCGCGTTGAGCAATGTCCCGCGCCAAGCCTTCGGCAATTGCATCCGTGCGTCCGTATGTGAGAATCGCGAGGCCATTTTCCGGCGTATCGCTCCATGCAAACCCGCCGACAATTGAGACAATTGGCAAGTCGTCAGAGACCTGCGTCTGACCATAGGTGATCAGATCAGCATACGGGCCCGCAGCCGTAAGCAAACGCACGCTCGGCGCAACGATGGGCATGCGGATAAAGCATTTGGCAAGTTGCTCACCACTTAGCAAATTGCGGATAGTGCGCGCCGCTTCGGCTGCGCGCTCACGCTGATCCACGTGGGGGTTGGTGCGATAGGCGATGATGGCGTCAACCGCTTCCACCATGCGATCTGAAATATTGGCATGCAGGTCAATCGTGGCGACGACCGGCGCATCTGGCCCCACGATTTCTCGCGCCATGGCGTAGTAAGCGCCATCTGGGTCTGTACTTTCTGTCGTCGTCATAGCGCCATGGTTCGACAGATAAACAGCGTCCACCGGTCCTACAGTACGCAGTAGTTCCGCCATACGCGCAAGCGTCCGTTCAAAGAAGGCATGGTCTGCTGGGCCGCCCGGCTCAACGCCAGTCACAAGGATTGGCACAGGCTCCCAGTCGCCACCCAAATTCATTTCTTCAACGAAACCTGGAATTTCTGCTGGCGTCATCGGTGCAGGCTTCGCAGCCTCATCCAGGATTTCCTGGCCTTCCATGTAACAAGAGGCCCTGAAGTCCGCCTCAGTTGAGACTGGCGCAAAGGCGTTGGCTTCAAGATGTAATCCGAGAATCGCAACACGGGGACAGTTTGACATCAGGCTTCCTGGCTTGTCGCTAGAATGAAGTTGAGCCGGTACACTCGCTGTCGAACCGGCAGGGCGCAAGTGGCGAGGATATGGATATGGCGAACGTAATAGACGGGAAAATTGCAATCGTAACAGGCGCAGGCAGTGGCATTGGCCAAGGTGCGGCCATGGCATTGGCGAGCGCAGGTGCCAAAGTGCTTTGTGTCGACTTGAATGAGGGTGCTGCAAACGCAACTGCATCAAGCTGTGGCGGCGCTGCATCCGCCTTAGACCTAGCAGCAGATGATGCCGGAGACGCGATTGTAGCAGCAGCACACGCAGCATTTGGTCCCGTTGATATTCTGGTCCAATCAGCGGGCGTCGCTGTGCAAAAGCCGTTCCTGAATACAACGGCTGCGGACTATGATTTCTGCTACAGCGTTAATCAGCGGGGCCTCGCGCTAGCGGCGCGGACGACCGCAGCAGACATGATCGCAAGCGGTGCTGCAAAGCGTGGCGGCGGGCGGATAATCAATATCGCATCGGTGTCCGGCAGGCGCGGATCAGTAGACCGGGCCGCATATGGCTCCACCAAAGCTGCCGTCATCAACCTCACCCAAGTGATGGCGACCGAGCTTGGACCGCTTGGGATCACGGCGAATTGTGTCGCACCCGGCCCCGTCAACACCGCGATGGTCGAAGCAGCCCACACTGCTGCCAGCCGCGCCGCATGGAACGAAGCCGTGCCGATGGGTCGCTACGGTTCAGTGGATGAAATCGTTGCAGCCATCTTGTTCCTTGCATCCCCTGCATCCAGCTACGTCAATGGGCTTTGCATGGACGTCGATGGCGGCTATGCCGGGGCTGGTCTTCAATATGCTGGCGAATAGGAAATTTTGACCGATGTATGATCTTTTGGACGGTATGCGCATCCTGGAAGGCTCTGCCTTCGTCGCAGCCCCGCTGGGTGGCATGACACTGGCGCAGATGGGCGCAGACGTAATCCGCTTTGATGACGTGAATGGCGGCCTGGATCACGACCGTTGGCCAGTTACAAAGGACGGCGCGTCGATCTATTGGGCAGGCATGAATAAAGGCAAACGTTCGATCCTGGTTGATGTGCGCTCTGATGAAGGCCGCGAACTTCTGTCCGCCATTGCGACCGCGCCCGGCAAAGACGCAGGCATGTTCCTAACCAACTTGCCAGCGCGAGGATGGTCTGCGTTCGAATCGCTAAAAGCTAAGCGCGACGACATGATCATGGTGGCGCTGACTGGTGCCCGGGATGGCGCGCCTCATGTGGATTACACCGTCAACGCTATGACCGGGTTTCCCCTTGTCACTGGGCCTGCAGGCCATGATGGCCCGGTCAACAACGTTCTGCCCGCTTGGGATGTCGGCGCTGGCCTGACAATTTCAACAGCGCTTTTGGCAGCAGAGCGACGACGGCACAGGACAGGCGAAGGCGTGCTCATCAAGCTTTCCCTGCTTGATGTGGCTCTTTGGACCACGGCCAATCTTGGCTATCTCGGCGAAGCAGCGATTAATGATGTTGACCGTGCACGGCTTGGCAATGAGATCTTTGGCACCTTTGGCAAAACCTTTAAAACGAAGGATGGTCAGTGGGTCATGCTGTGCATGTTCACGCCGCGCCACGTCAAAGCCGTAAAGCAGTTGATGGGCGAAGACGGCCAATTCGCTAGAATCGAAGCAGCGCGTGGCGTTAAGCTGGAAGATGAAGCAGCGCGCTATGAGGCGCGGGATGAAATTTCCGCCATCGTCACAACCTGGATCGCGGCTCGCGATTACACGGATGTTGCATCGTCGCTAGAATCCGCAGGTGCCCTTTGGTCTGGATATCAGACTTTCCGTCAGTCACTGAATGATCCCTATCTCTACAGCGAAAACCCCATGTTCAAGCAAATGGAGCAACCGGGCCTTGGTCACTACCCAATCCCAGGTGCGCCCATGTGGTTTGAAGGCTTGAAACGGCTTGACCCGACACCCGCACCGCGTTTTGGACAACATACCGACGAAGTGCTTGGTGATGTGCTTGGACTAGGCTCCGGCCAGATTGGCACGCTGCACGATAAGGGTGTTGTTCGCGGCTTTAAGGGGTGATGCCCAAGGCCACTCCAGATAAGGCCACTAACGCCAGAGCGCTTCGAACGAAGAAGCTGCTGGAAGACCCAATTGCGCCAACGCTGCTTGGCTTGGCGACTGCAAACTTGCCGTTGATGATCGGACAGGCCGGCGCTGGCGTGATCGAAGGCTGGTATATCGGGCAACTGGGCGTCGGCGCGCTGGCGTCCGTGGCGTTGGTCTATCCGATCCTCATCATGATGCAGATGTGTGCGGCGGGTGCCATGGGTGGTGCCGTCAATTCGGCTATTGCAAGGGCGCTTGGCGCTGGAGCACCGGACCGGGCTGCGAACCTTGTCATCCATGCCTGCCTAATTGCGCTTGGCGGCGCGCTACTGTTCATGATTCCAATGTTGGTATTCGGGCGGGAGGTCGTGGATTTCTTTGGAGCCACAGATGCAACCCGTGATGAAGCGATCGCCTATGCCAGCATTGTGTTCCTGGGTGCGCCAACAGTATGGCTGGCGAATACTTTGGCCAGCGTCGTGCGTGGGTCAGGTGCTATGGCGATCTCCGCTGCGGCCATCTTCGGAGCGTTTGCTATCCAAATGGGGCTTGGCTCAGCACTAACGCTAGGCCTTGGTCCATTCCCACAACTCGGGCTTCGGGGCGCTGCGTATGGACATCTATTCGGCTTTGCCGCCGCCACGCTGTTCCTAGGCTATTATGTGGCGTCTGGTCGGGTCGGTCTGCGGATAGATTTCGCGCGCATTCAGCTTTCCATCAGCCAGTTTGCAGACATTTTGCGGGTTGGACTGTTCGCGCTGGTCTCACCGCTGGTGAATGTTGCAACGGTGATGCTGATCACAGGAATCGTTGCCCGGTACGGCGCTGAAGCACTTGCAGGCTATGGCTTGGGTGCCCGGCTGGAATTCTTGATGGTGCCAATTGTGTTCGGCATCGGCACATCGTTGACGGCGATGGTCGGCGCGAATGCAGGTGCGGGCCAATGGGACCGTGCAAGACGCACCGCATTGACTGGCGGGCTGATCGCAGGCGCCATTACTGGCAGCATTGGCATCACAGTCGCGGTTTTCCCAGGCCTTTGGCTGGACATGTTCGTCAGCGATCCGGCTGCTCGGGAAGCTGGCGCGCTTTATCTGCGCTATGCCGGACCGCTCTATTTCTTTTTGGGCCTCGGCCTCGCGACTTATTTCGCAAGCTTGGGTGCTGGGCGGATGAAATGGCCGACGATCAGCCTTGGGTGCAGGCTGGCGGTCGTTGCCGGTGGCGGCACATTAGCCAGCGCGTACGGCCTTGAAGCTACATTCTTTGCGATCGGACTGGGATTTGTCGTGCTAGGGTGCATGAATGCCTGGGGCATCCTCTCAGGCGCATGGACGGCGCGATGAAAGATGGCAATACCGACGATCTTGAACTTACGCCTACGCTGGCGCTGCGGGCGTATTCCATCGGCGTATTTCCGATGGCCGAACGTAGTGATTCGGATGCGATATATTGGGTTGACCCTCGTTCGCGCGGTGTGTTGCCGCTTGACACATTTCACGTCTCAAAACGTCTGCGCCGCAAAGTTCGCCAAGGCGCGTTTGACGTACGTACGGACACAAACTTCGTTGGTGTAATTGAAGGCTGCGCGGCCCCAAGCACTATGGCCGGGCGGGAAGACACTTGGATCAATCCGCCAATAGCGCGGGTTTTCCGGGAACTGCACGGCATGGGCCACGCGCATTCCGTTGAATGCTGGCTGGATGACCAGCTGGTTGGCGGCTTGTATGGCCTAGCACTTGGCGGCGCATTCTTCGGCGAAAGCATGTTCAGCCGTTCTACGGACGCCAGCAAGGTCGCCCTGGTCCATCTCGCCGCCAGACTAACATATGGTGGGTTTACGCTGCTGGACTCGCAATTTCCGAACCCGCACCTCAACCAATTCGGGGCTGAGGATATTGGGCGCGCAGAATTCCGCCGGCGGCTTGATACGGCACTGGATCAACCAGCTCAGTGGCCGATGGATATGCCAGAGGCGGCGCTGCATCAGTTCTTAGATAGACCTGCCGCATCGCCAAAGAAAAAGCCTTAACCGCTACCAGCCAAGAGCATATGCAACACGGCGTGGATCGGCACCAGCGGCCTTCATGCCTGTCTCCCGGTCATCCAGGATCATGCAGATTGAGCCTGCGAGCCATGTCCGGTCTGGCCACCAGTCAATCCTGTGGCCACGCCCGGCTAAATCATCGCCAGCGGCCTTATCCACCTTGCTCTCAAGGCGCAGTAGCCCCGGATGATAATCATGCGGCTCGAAGCTGGAGGGGAATGAGTAGCTGGCGAAGCGTGGCGCTTCCACAGCCTCCTGCGGACCCATGCCGAACACGGCGACATTGGCGAAGGTTTGCGCCATTGCCTGGGTCTGCACATCACCACCGGGTGTTCCGAACGGCAGGAATGCCTTGCCGTTATCGCGCACGGCAATTGCTGGGTTCGGTGTCAAACGTGGGCGTTTGCCCGGTGCGATGGATGAAGGATGCGATGGGTCGGTCCAGGATTGAACCCCACGCGGGCTAACATTCATGCCCGTCCCGGGCACCACAGCGCCATTGTAAGACCCGTCAGATGGTGTGGCTGAGAACACATTACCTTTGCTATCCGCGACACAGAGATACGTCGTATCAAGCGCACCGCCTGGGTGCGGATTGTCCGTGACTGGGCTTGGCACATTCGCACCGCGCCACGGATTGCCAGATGCGTCGCCTGGAGGCGGCATTTCAGGAAACGCCTCACCCATTTTAATGCGCGCCATCTGGGCGTCAGCGTATTCTTCCGACAGAAGCGTTTCAATTGGAACGTCAATGTAGCGGGGGTCGCCGAAATAGGCGTCCCGGTCGGCCATGACGAGCTTAGTGGCCTCAACCTGCGCATGGATATAATCGGCGCTGTTGTGACCCATGCCTTTAAGGTCAAAGCGTTTCAGCAGGTTCAGCTTCTCCATCAATGCCGGGCCTTGGCACCATGGGCCGCAGCCGAAGACCTGCCAGTCACCAAAGCCGGATGAGACAGGCGGTTCGAGCGCCACATGGAATTCCGCCAAATCCTGCATCGTCAGCCAGCCGCCGACATCCTTGTGGTAATTCGTAAATGCCTTCGCCAGATCACCTTTGTAGAAGGCATTGCGCGCCGCCTGCAGACCAGCTTTCCGGTCCGCGCCATTGCTTAGTGCAGCGGCTTCCTGGTCAATCATATACTGAAGAGAAGCGCCCAACTCTTTCTGATAGAACAGTTCTCCAATATCAACAGGCTGCCCATCCTTGGGCAGATAGATCGTGGCTGCATGCGGAAATGCCAGATAGTTCTCGCGGTTCTGTGTGATCGTCTGCCGGAGCAGCGCGTTCATCGGGAAGCCGTCACGGGCGAAACGAACGGCATAGTGCGCCACATCCCCAAAACTCATCGTGCCGTAGCGATCCAGCGCCATGATCCAGGCTGCGGGCGCGGATGGAATGACAGTACGCATCGGCCCAATCGGGATCGCGCCATTGTGCTTGCGGCGGAAATAATCGATGTCCGCCGCCTTCGGCCAACCGCCGAGGCCGGAGATCGTCTGCATCTCCGCCCTCTCTGCATCCCACACAATAATCGGCGCGACACCAGCGACACTGACAAGGTCTGACTGCAGCACGCCAAGCGCTAAACCAGCCGCGACGCCAGCGTCTGTGGCATTGCCGCCAGCTTGCAGCACCTCAAAAGCGGCTTGGCTGGAATAGTAGTGGCCTGTCGAAACAGCGAATTGGCTGCCTTGGATTTCTGGGCGTTCGGTGGACATCTCTCGGCTCCCCGGTTATTCGGCGGTTAGTAGTTTGCCCGAAATTGGATGCTCCCGTGAAGCTCAGTGATTTTGACTTCAATCTGCCCGACGACCTGATCGCTCAAACACCGGCTCGTCCCCGCGACGCAGCGCGCATGCTTGGCATCACTTCAAATGCGCTTTTCGACAAGGGCGTAATGGATTTACCGGCCCTGCTCCAGCCTGGTGATCTGATGGTTGTGAACGACACGCGCGTTATTCCGGCGCGCCTGCGCGGTTTTCGCGGCCAAATGCGGGTGGATGCAACCTTGCACAAAGCTATCGACGCATCCCGTTGGCTGGCTTTCGCACGCCCCGGTCGCCGCCTACGTATTGGCGAACGCGTTACGTTCGCGGATGGATTTGAATGCACCGTCGAGGAAAAGCACGACGGCGGTGAATTTCTGCTGGCGTTCGACGCGAGCGGGCCAGAGCTGATTGAGGCACTGCATCGCCACGGTGCGCCACCTTTACCGCCCTATATCAAGCGCCCTGATGGAGCCTTGGAGAAGGATGTGGCTGATTACCAAACACCGTTCGCTGCGCGCGATGGTGCAGTGGCGGCTCCCACCGCATCGCTACATTTCACAGATCGATTACTTAAGGCCATCGCAGACCGTGGCGTGAAACAGGCGATTGTAACCTTGCATGTAGGCGCCGGAACGTTCCTGCCGGTAAAGACCAACGATATTGCAGACCACCAAATGCATAGCGAATGGGGCGAGGTTTCAGAAAATGTCACCGCTGCAGTTGCTGAAACCAAAGCCAAAGGCGGCCGGGTTATCCCTATCGGCACGACGGCATTGCGGATATTGGAAGCCGCAAGCCAATCTGGCGCGCTAAAGCCCTTCCAAGGTGACACGGACATTTTCATAACGCCCGGATACACATTCCGAACCGTCGATGCGCTAATGACGAACTTTCATCTGCCAAAATCAACGCTATTCATGCTGGTCTCGGCGATGATGGGCCGGGAAACCATGCTCGCCGCTTATGCCCACGCCATAGACCAGCGCTACCGTTTTTTCTCATATGGGGATGCCAGCCTGCTGCTCCCCGGAGGCCTCGCGCCATGACCGTAGAATTCGATCTTTTGGCCGAAGATGGCGCCGCGCGCCGTGGCCGTATCACGACCGCCCACGGCACCATCGAGACACCGGCGTTCATGCCGGTCGGCACCGCCGGTACCGTAAAAGCCATGCGGCCGGAAGAGGTTGAGGCGACAGGCGCAGAGATCATTCTCGGCAACACCTATCACCTTATGCTGCGCCCTGGCGCAGAGCGGGTCGACCGCCTTGGCGGACTGCATAAGTTCATGCGCTGGCCAGGGCCGATTCTGACAGATTCAGGTGGCTTTCAGGTGATGTCGCTCTCCGAGCTTCGCAAGATCACAGAAGACGGCGTTCGCTTTCGCAGCCATATCGACGGCTCATATATCGATCTCACGCCAGAACGATCGATCCAGATTCAGAACCTGCTAGACGCAACCATCACCATGGCGTTTGACGAATGCACCCCGTACCCCGCCGAGCACGCCGTCGCCGCTAAATCCATGCAGCTTTCAATGCGCTGGGCCAAGCGCAGCAGCTATGCCTTTGAGGCGCGAGCGGGATATGGCCTCTTCGGCATCGTCCAAGGCGGCGTCTATGAGGATCTGCGTGCCGAAAGCGCTGGCATGCTGCAAGACATCGGCTTTGATGGCTATGCGGTCGGCGGACTTGCGGTTGGCGAAGGCCAAGAGCAAATGTTCGAAACCTTGCAGGCAACCACGCCACATCTCCCCCGTGAGCGGCCCCGATACCTGATGGGTGTCGGTAAACCGGCAGACATTATCGGCGCCGTCGCGCGCGGTGTAGACATGTTTGATTGTGTTCTGCCAACCCGCTCTGGTCGCACCGGCCAAGCCTGGACATGGGATGGATCGCTCAACCTTCGCAACGCCAAACACCGGGATGACGCCAACACACCGCTGGACCCGAATTGCGAATGCCCCGCCTGCCAAAAGTACGACCGCGCGTATCTACATCATCTAACGAAGGCACAAGAAGTGTTGGGCCTGATGCTGCTCACACAACATAATCTCTGGCATTATCAAGATTTAGTGCGCCAGATAAGGACAGCGATCAGTGATGGTAAGTTCCAAGCATTCCATCAAGAGTATATCACCAACGCCAGGGCAAAGGCGGCCAAGATTCCCAACTGAAAGATGATTAGGAACTTTTATGGCGCTTGAACCGTTTAGGAGTCTTGGGCGGTCATACTCGGGCAGGACTGGGCGGTCCTTGCCAACGTTCCGATGTTTAGCAGGTGACCCATGACGTTCAATATTGAGATAGCCCTAAACGGCTTAGACGGCGCAGACGGTTTCGTTATTCCCGGCTCTGCAGCAGAGGGGTCAGTCCAACCATTCTTGACCAGTCCATTTGATATCAATGGCGACGGTCTGAATGATGTTGCTTTCTCCACCGCCAATGATCGGGCGGTCTTTCTGTTCGGAGATGCGATAGAACCCCCTGCATCCGTCACCTTGGACGATCTGGACGGCTCCGACGGCTTCCGCGTTGATGTCGGTGCGGTCGGTGACGGCTTTCCTTATAGTTTCGCCGCCGGCGGCGACTTCAATGATGATGGCATTGATGATTTCGCGCTCAGCGGACGTCGCATATTTACGCCGGACGGCGGGGATGCTCCTGGGGAGGCCATAATTGTTTTTGGGTCCAATCCTGCCCCCGCTTTCGACCTTAACGAAAATGCGACAGACATCGCTGATGTCACCTTTATCGGGCTAAGCGATGATAGCGGGTTTGGCCGAAGTCTCGCCTTCGCCGACGTCAATGGCGATGGAATTGATGATTTCGTCGTGGGCGCGCCATTCACTGACCGTGGCGATGGTGGCGCTGATCGGTTAGTCGGCGAGGCATTTGTTGTTTTTGGCGGCGCCGCAATCACAGGCGAAGTGGATGTATCCGCACTTGACGGCTCGGATGGTTTCAAACTTTCCGGCGTCGATACCTTTGATCGAACAGGCCGTGTCATCAAAAACATCGGCGACTTTAACGGCGATGGTTTAGACGACATCGCCATTTCAAGCACAAGCAGTGCTTTCAACACCGGCGTTTACGTCATCTTTGGCTCAGTCGGCGGGTTCGATGCCGATATCGATTTGGCTGCGCTCGATGGCGCTGACGGTTTCAGGTTCTTTAGCTCGGACGCACAGGAGGATATTAGCACCGCCTTCGGCGCGGGCGATTTTAATGGCGACGGCCTGAATGACATCGCGCTTGGCCTGCCTAACGGACGGCTCACTGGCGGACTTCGCGGTGAACTCCATGTCATTTTCGGCACAAATGCAGCCCAGGATGCTGAGTTTGACCTAAATAACGTGGGGACCGGGCAAGGCTTTGCTATTCTTGGAGCGCAGGTCGGGGATCGCTTTGGCGGCTCAGTAGATTTCGGCCAGGACTTTAACGACGATGGCTTCGATGACATTGCCGTTTCGGCATCTAATGCGCACAGTTCTGATAATTTTAGCGAGCGTGGAACGGTCGACATCATCTTTGGCCGAGCGGACGACATCACCGAAGGCCGCGCCGTTACAATTTCGCAGATACAGGACCGGGGCGTGCTTCACATTGAAGGGCCAGACGGCAATAGTAACCTGTCAGCCGTACGGTTTGTTGGGGATATAAATGGCGATGGTGCCGCGGACCTATCCGTGAACGCCAGAAATGGCTCCGACTTTGATACATTCATCGTGTTTGGCGGCGCGACGCTGGAAGGCGGGACCGACACCGCTAACGAATCCGAAACAACATCAATCAATCTATTCGCGGGCTCAGTATTCGCGCCGCTTACGCAGCCGATTACTGAAATCAATGGCGAAGCTGTTCAAGATGGCAGTACGGTCACCACAGCAAACGGCTCTTCCATCCTGGTTGTTGATGCTCTGAATGGCGATATTGAATTCACTTCCGGTGCCAATTTCCCGGATCTTGGCGTTGGCGCAACGGATACAGATGATTTCACCTTCTCCGCTGATGGATTGCTGGACGCGACCTTTACCGTCGAAATTCAAGGCGTTGACGGCGACGATGTCATAACAGGGACTGACGCTAATGACGCACTTGATGGCGGCCTCGGCAATGACCAGATCACAGATGACCGCGGCGCTGATCGGTTAAATGGCGATAGCAGCGATGATGATCTGACCAGTGGTCGCAATAACGACATCTTAGATGGCGGCACTGGTGTGGACGTAATGCGCGGCGGTACCGGCAATGATCAGTATTTTGTGGACGATGCCGCCGATCAAGTCATTGAGCTCGCTAACGAAGGTACAGATTTAGTGGAGGCGTCTGGCGCGTTCACCTTCGTGCTACCGACCAACCTTGAAAACCTGAACCTGATTGGCGACACAGACGGCAATGGCAATCGCATCAATGGCGGAACAGGTGCAAATACAATTCGTGGCGGCAGCGGGCGCGACATCATCGGCGGCGAAGGTGGCGATGATATCCTGCTGGGCCAAGTCGGCGATGATGTACTGCGCGGCGGTACTGGCATCGATAACCTACAAGGTGCACAAGGCAACGACGTGCTGTTCGGCGGCGACGATGCCGACACCTTGTTTGGTAATGACGATGATGACCAACTTCTCGGCGAGGCAGGCGACGATACTCTAAATGGCGGCGCCGGTAATGACCGCCTCACCGGTGGACTTGGTGCAGATCAACTGCTTGGGGGCGCTGGCGACGATCTCTATGTCATTGAAGATGCGTTCGATATGGTCACGGGGTGAATTCCGGAGCGAAGTGCAACACCGCGGGCAGATTTGGTATCTGTCTGATGCACAACGTGAAACGGTGTCGCCATGTCGAACTATACGCATCTCACGCCCAGCGAGAGAGATCAGATCGCTGCCTTGAAGGGC
>JBDQJI010000048.1:0-27932 GCA_040263875.1 Alphaproteobacteria bacterium | reverse complement strand
GTCCTAAACGTTCCATGTTGTTGGCTCCCATTTAGGCGGGAGCACCAGCCCGCGCACCGGTTTACCGTCGACGGACTTCCGAAGCCGCGTGGGCCGCGCAATCTTCATGGGAACTGCACCAACTGCCGGTCAGGAGAATAAAGGGTTAGACGACAAGCAAATCAATCTTGGCGTCGTTCAGCCCGGCGAGAGGCCAGCAATTTTTGGCGATGCGATGCGGCGGCTGACCAACCAGGCCAAGTTCATGCACAGTGACCTTGGGCGCTACTGGTACTCGATGTCGGCGAGCTTGAATCGCATAGCTACGGACCGTGCCGGGCAGTTCGAAGAAGCGCTGATACTGATGGAGATCGATAAGGCCCTCGGCACATATATCAACGGCTTGGGTGACCGTGGGCATTTCGATGCTATCCAGGTTGCGCCGGGCAATTCATCCGATGTGCCAGACGAGCCGGGAGGTGTTCGCGCAGTTGTCCTTGGTGTTGCTCATTCCCACACCGGGCGGGATGGATCGAATGCGCTTAAGGAGGCAAAAGATATTCTGATGCAGCGCGGATCGACGCCGCGTGTCTATCGCAACATGCTCGTCTTTCTGGCAGCAGAACATCGCCAACTAGATAATCTGAAAGACGCCCAGCGATCTGCTTTGGCTTGGGCGGAGATTGTTCGAGAGACTGACAGGCTGAACCTGACGCAAAGCGACAGCGCGCTTGCCAAGGCGAAATTGTCAGAGGCCAACGAAACACTGAAAACGCGACTGAAAGAGGCGTGGTGCTATCTACTCTATCCGGTACAGGAAAGTGCCCAGGCCGAGCTTGAGTGGACTTCGGCAAAAGTTCCGGCCCAGGATGGGCTGCTCGCGCGAGCCAGCAAGAAGCTGGTGAGTGACGAAGGTCTTCTGCCTGAACTGGGGCCGTCGCGGCTTGATCGTGAACTACAGAAATACATCTGGAATGGCAAAGATCATCTATTTCTAAAAGACCTCTGGGAGTACCTCAATCGATACACTTACCTGCCGAGGGTAAAGAACAGGGCGGTCCTGACGAAAGCTGTTCAGTCGTCGATTGGTGTGATGCTTTCTGGTCCTTTCGCTTATGCAGAGCGATGGGAAGACGCGAAACAGACCTATACTGGGTTGGCGATCTCTGGCTCTAGCCATGTCCAAGTGGTGATTGATAGTGACTCGGTTATCATCAAGCCAGATGTGGCGGAAGCTCATAGACCTAAACCTTCAACGGAACCCACAGAAGCAGGTGGTGCAACATATCCTCCCGCAGATGGTCCGGAGCCTGGCCCGGATACGAAAGACGGAGAGACGGAAAAGCCCGTCGTGGAGAAGTTGCCAACACGCTTTGTCGGCACGGTCATGATTTCCGCAGAAAGACCAGCACGAGAGATACACCAAGTCGTCGAGGCTATTATTGAACAGTTGACCACGATCCAAGGCAGTGAAGTTACGTTGAAGCTGGAGATCGATGCTGATGTTCCGTCGGGTCTCGACCGAGCAAAGGTTCGCACACTCATTGAGAATGCGACCACATTGGGGTTCATCGACAAATCTATTTCGTAGGTGTGTGGCGTCACATACGCTGCCACATAAAAGAAATAATTAAGCCAAAAGTGTACCAAAAAACGTACCAATTGGGCTTTGTGTTTAATATTTATGATTATAATTCAGATATTTACAAGATACTTATGGCGCCGGGTGAGAGATTCGAACTCCCGACCTTCGGTTTACAAAACCGCTGCACTACCACTGTGCTAACCCGGCGTGATGCTCGTATAGCCTGCCTGAAAAGTGTTCGCAATTCCTGAATGCCTCAGGGGTCGCCCATTTTTAGTGCTGCGATGAAAGCGCTTTGTGGAATTTCCACTTGGCCAAAGGAACGCATGCGCTTTTTACCGGCCTTTTGCTTTTCCAGCAGCTTCTTTTTGCGCGTTATATCGCCGCCATAGCACTTGGCGGTTACGTCCTTACGCATCGCGCTGACGGTTTCCCGCGCAATCACTTTGCCGCCAATAGCGGCCTGTACGGCGATCTTGAACAGCTGCCTTGGAATGAGGTCTTTAAGGCGTTCACAAAGCGCGCGACCCCGATATTCCGCTTGGGACCTATGAACAATCGCAGCAAGCGCCTCAACCGGTTCGTTGTTGACCAAGATTGAGAGCTTCACGAGTTCGCCTTCCTCATATCCATCAATCTGATAGTCGAATGATGCGTAGCCGCGGCTGATTGATTTAAGACGGTCGTAGAAGTCAAACACCACCTCATTCAAAGGCAGTCGGTAGATCAGCATCGCGCGCTTACCTACATAGGTCAGCTCTTTCTGGATGCCGCGTCGCTCTTCACAAAGCTTGATAACGCCGCCCAGATGTTCGTCCGGCAGCATAATAGTGGCGTTGATCCAAGGTTCTTCGATCTTGGCGATCTGCATAACGTCCGGCATGTCTGCCGGATTATGCATTTCCACAATGCCGCCTTTCACCATGTGCAGGCGATAGACCACGCTTGGGCTGGTGGCGATCAGGTCAAGATCAAACTCACGGTCCAGCCGTTCTTGGATGATTTCCAAGTGCAGCAGGCCAAGGAACCCGCAGCGGAAGCCGAAGCCCAGGGCGGCTGAAGACTCGGTCTCAAATTCAAAACTCGCGTCGTTCAGGCGAAGCTTTGCGAGGCTCTCACGCAGCTGCTCAAAATCTGCGGCATCAGCTGGAAACAGGCCGCAGAATACAACGGGCATATTCGGCTTGAAGCCAGCAAGCGGCTTATCCGTTGGTTTACGGTCATCGGTGAGGGTATCGCCGACCTGACAATCAGCCACCGCCTTAATTTGCGCAGACACATAGCCAATTTCGCCAGGGCCGAGGGATGGGCGTTTGGTACGTTTCGGCGTAAACACGCCAACTTCATCAATTTCGTAGGCAGCACCTGTCGCCATCATGCGCATCCGCATGCCGCGCTTGATCTCGCCATTCATCACGCGGACAAGCGTGACAACGCCAAGGTACTGGTCGTACCAGCTATCGACCAGGAGGGCCTCCAATGGTCCGTCGGTCTCGCCTACAGGGGGTGGCAAGCGCTGAATAATCGCTTCGAGTACATCAGGGACGCCTTGGCCCGTTTTTGCTGAAATTTCAATTGCTTCAGACGCATCTATGCCGATGATATCCTCGATTTGTGCCTTAATGCGCTCCGGTTCCGAAGCGGGCAGATCGACCTTGTTCAGGACCGGCACGATCTCAAGGTCGTTCTCAACGGCGAGATAAACATTCGCCAATGTCTGCGCTTCAACGCCCTGTGTCGCATCAACAACGAGCAGGGCACCTTCACATGCGGAGAGGCTGCGGCTGACCTCATAGGCGAAATCGACATGGCCCGGGGTGTCGATCAGGTTCAGCTCATACTCAATGCCATCCTTGGCTTTGTATTTCAGCTGGACAGTCTGGGCCTTAATGGTGATCCCGCGTTCTTGCTCGATATCCATAGAATCAAGCACTTGCTCGGACATTTCCCGGTCTGTCAGACCGCCGCACATTTGGATCATCCGATCGGCCAGCGTCGACTTGCCGTGGTCGATGTGGGCGATGATGGAGAAATTACGGATGTGGCTGAGGTCAGTCATGGTTTCCGTTGATGCAAATGTACGCGGTAGCTTGTGATTTAGCGCATGACAGGCCCATTGGGAATGGGCGTAACGCGCGATTTGTGGCGGTTCTGCCTTATATCAGCATTCTGGCGACGATACGTCCTTACGAGTTGGCGGCTATTCATGGCAGATAGACGTGCCCATCCATGATCCGCCGGGCCGTGCGGCCAAGTGTTGCGCGCTCGACGTGGTATTCATTGCCGATGAGGGCGACGCGCGCCTCGGTCACAATAACGCCTGCGGGATGGCCAATGTGAACATCCTCACGGGCTTGGACTTCGGGGCGTGCGGCTTCATGAACAATTGTCCCCGGGAGCTTACTGGCGACCCCGGTGCAGACAGTGCTGGTGCCAGCGTATGTCTTGTGCATTTGTTGCATGAACATCAAGCGGGAGACAAAATCGACTGTCTCTGCGGGCACGACAGCATCACCTAAGATGTTTTGATAATCCTGCGGCGGACCGATCATGGCGATAAGTGGCGTTGCAGGTGATTTTGCCTTGGATTGAGCGGCATCATCCAGCATGCCCATAGCGACAGCACCAGCGCCGCGAATGTGTTCAAGCAGTGCCGTCAGATCCGTATTCGCGTCGATTTCGGCAGCAGTCTCAGTTCCAGTCAGGCCTACATCGTGAGCACGAATAAACACATGGGCATTGCCGATATCCACGAGTGAGGCCTCTATCTCGCCGAAGCCTGGAATAGTCAGCCGGTCTATGGGATTGCCGGTTGGCAGTAGTCGGTCAGTCGCGCCGCCGGCGGTGTCGGCCATATTCAGGGTGATCTGCGCGCCAGTGCCCGGAACGCCCGGAACAGTGTAGTTGCCTTTTTCCATTGGGCGGCCATCGGCTGTGACTGGGACTTCGGCAATGATCAGGCTTTCCAGGTTGGTGTTGTAGATGCGCACCTCTGTCACCGGATCGCTCGCCCGCACCATATTCTCCCAGATCGCAAATGCGCCAACGCCCGCTGTCAGGTTCCCGCAGAGCGAATGGTAATCCACATATGGCTCATCGATCTCGACTTGGCCAAATGTGTAGGTTAGATGGCAGTCCGGGCGGTCTGCAGGCGGTGGGCCGACTACGCACACTTTGCTGGTCAGCGGATCAGCACCACCCAGCCCATTGATCTGTCGTTTATCGGGCGAGCCAAATATCTCAAGGATGGTCCGGTCACGCGCTTCGGGATCCCGCGGCAGATCGCTTTCCTTTAGATAGACGCCCTTACTTGTACCGCCCCGGATGATGGAGCAGCGGATTGCTTCAGTCATGGCGAAAGCCCTACAAAGTCTGCCGCAGCAGATCGCGTTGTGTTGTGCCGACATATTCCGTGCGGTAGCGGCCGCGCCGCTGAAATTCGGGGACAATTTCATCCACGAACTGTTCGATGGCACCGGGGGAATGGATCGGACTTAGCATGAAGCCATCACCGCCAGCGTGATCGACGAAGGCTTCCATCTGGTCCGCCACGCTAAGCGCCGTGCCAACGAATTGCGGCAGCCCGACAGACTGTCCGTGGCGGGCGGCAACCTCTGCCAACGTCATGGACGACCCGTCAGGCTTCAGGAACCGGGTGCGCATGCGGTGGAGTTCGGGCTCGTTGCGCTCAGCCATCAGGGCGTCATCTGGAATGCCGGATAGGTCGTAATCCAGGTGGGCGGAGAGGATGGTTTTGCCTGCATCTAGCGGCACAAGCGCATTATGTTCCTCCTGCAGTTCCAGCGCATGGGCTTCGCTCTCGCCGATAATGGGCTGGGCACCGAATAGAACGGCGCAGTGAGCCGGATCGCGCCCAAACTCGGCCATGTGTGCGTGGATGGAATCGCGGTAGGCCTTGGCGTCCTCGGGTCGGGGCTGAATAGCGAACAGGGCGTCCGCGTATTTTGCCGCAAAATCCTGCCCCTTGGGGGAGGTGCCGGCCTGCATGATCGCTGGTCCGTTCTGGGGGGAAGGAACGACGTTCAATGGCCCCCGGCTTCTAAAATGCGCGCCTTCGTGTTCGATGCGGTGAACTTTGGAGGCGTCGGCGAATATCGCGTCTTCCTGGTCCATCAAAACAGCACCTTCTTCCCAGCTCGCCCATAGCTTTTGGCAGACTTCCATAAACTCGTAGGCTTGCTCATAGCGCTTATCCGTTGGCGCGCGTTCATTGCCGTAATTGGCGGCCTGATTGCGATTGATAGACGTGACGACGTTCCATCCGGCCCGGCCTTCGGTCATATGATCCAGCGTCGCCCACATGCGGGCTGCATAAAATGGATGCTGGTTGGATGTGGAGAATGTGGCAGCAAGCCCGATGCGATCAGTTACTGCGCCAAGCCAGGCAAGCAGCGGCATTGGGTCATGTTCTGGCGCCTGAGCGGCATAACGCAGAGCCGGTTCCATCGTGCCAGAGAACGAGTCCGAGATGTAATTGAGGTCCGCGAAGAAAACCATGTCGAACAAGCCACGCTCGCAGGTTTGTGCGATGTGTTCATAAAGCTTCGGGCGATCCCAGCGAAAGTTGGTGTGATCCGTCTTGGGATGCCGCCACATGCCTAGGCTGTGATAGCTCGGGCCATGCACGAGAAATTGTGCCAGATGGATAAGGGATTTTTGGGCCATGGAAGTGTGGTCGTCCTAAGTTCAGGCGGAATGGTCAGCGCGGGCGATTGTGGAGCCCCGATCCTGGCGTGCCCGAAAGCGCTTCACGCCTTCTGTGTGAGCGGCACGGGCGGCGGGCGTTTCGGGCTCAGCGAGGCGTTCTTCTTTGATGAATTCATCATGCGCCCATTGCCCGCGAACCAGCAGCGCTGTTGGCTGTGGTTCACCGAGCGGGCGCACGTGAGCCGGGATGTAGCTCAAGCCAACGCCGATGCGACGGTCGTGATAATTGTTGGCACCGCTGGAATGGATGAGCTTTGTGTGATGCAGCGACATCTCGCCAGCCTTAAGCGGCATTGGGGCGCCGGTCTTGTTATCAAGCCCGCGAATGCCCTGGCCGCGTTTGATCATATTGCCGGGACTCAAGTCATCAAAATGTTCGAGCCATTCGGAGCGTTGCGTGTCAGGCAGCACATGCATGCAGCCGGATTCAACCGGTGCATCAGATAATGCGACCCACGCTGTGACTTGCTCCGCTGGGTCTAGGAAGAAATAGGCACCGTCTTGATGCCAGAGAACATAAGCAGGCGCGCCAGCTTCTTTGGTCCACAATGTGATGTGATAAAGCAGAATGTCCGGTCCGATCAGGTCCTCAACCGCATTCAATACTGCGGGGTGATGGGCGATTTGGTCAGCCCAATTAAACAGCAGGTGCGGCTTGGATTTCTCGGGGAAATCCAGGGGTGCGCCGATTTCAGTCTCATATCGCTCCAGATCTTTGCGGTAGTCCGTATATTCTGGGCGCGACAGTACGGGCACAGGATAGCAGTAGCCGTGCGCGCGGTAGTGGTTGATTTGGTCCTCTGTCAGTCGCTTTGGCATGGGCTGCGGCCTTCTTCAAATCCAGTCATCAGAATGCTGCGCGATGGGGCTGCAGGTCAACCGATGGGGACGGGCTTTCCCGTCAGCGATGCGCGCTCCGATAGTTCAATCCAGTTCCCGTCTGGGTCGCGAACAAAGCTGTAGCGGACTTGGCCGACGGTCTTGGGTGCCATGCCAATTTCTACACCGGCCCGTTCGAGTGCGGACGTCATACCGTCGCAATCGAATATCTGTACTGTCATGTAGCGGAGGCCGCGCTCGCGCCAGCCATCGACGCGAGCAGGGGCGCCGGAGCGGGCGATAATACGACTGCGGCCAAGGGTCAGCGTATCCATGCCATCAGGCAAAAGCCCAAGCGCCTCAGTATAGAACCGCATGAAGGCGTCCAGGTCATGGGTCTCGGCATAGAGCGTGAGATCAATACTTCCTGCAGGAGCCAGGGCGACAGCTACGCCGTCGGGAGTTTTAAGATCGGTTTCGTCCGTGTGGGCGATAGAGAGGCCAATATATCCACTAGGCGGCATGTCAGACAAAGCCGTGCGCGTATGGTTTACCTTGATAATGCTATCGCCCAGGGTCCAACGATGCTGGTGAAATCCGCCGCCAAGCTTTGCCCTGTGGTCATAAGGTAAGCCAACTGTATCGCTCCAGAAGGCGGTGTAGCCATCAATGTTATTGGTCGCGAAGCCAACATCGAATGCAGGCTTGGCGAATTGGATTATCGGCATATTCAGGGTCCTAATAGGGCGCGCCAGTATAGCTCTCGGCAAATGCAGTTTGGGCGGCGGGGTTATCCGTGAGTCGCGCCAATTCTGCCAATTGCAAGCGGCGATCAAAGGGGGAGGCGTCCTCATAGCGATGGGTCAATGCCGTTAATTCAGATGAAAACCTGACCGCTTGCCAAACGCGCGCCAAGGCTTTGCCTGAATACGCATCAAGCCCCGCGCTCGATTTCTCCTCGTAAAACTCACGGAGCGCGCCAGCCAGATAATATACATCGCTTGCAGCCAGGTTCAGGCCTTTGGCCCCGGTAGGCGGCACGATATGACCCGCATCGCCCGCCAGGAACATCCGCCCGAACCGCAGCGGTTCAGCAACGAAGCTACGAAGTGGTGCAACACTCATCTCAAGCGCAGGGCCAGTGGTGACGCGGGCTGCTGCTTCAGAATCTAAGCGTGCGCGCACTTCATCCCAGAACTGATTGATTGACCATGCATTTGCATCCTCGTCCACGGCGCATTGCAGATAATACCGGCTGCGCGAAGGTGAACGCATAGAACACAAGGCAAAGCCACGTGGATGGTTCACATAGATCAGCTCATTCGATACCGGCGGCACATCCGCCAGCACACCCAACCATGCAAATGGGAAGACGCGCTCGAATTCTTGGATCGCTTCTGAAGGAACACTAGCCCGGCAGATGCCGTGAAAGCCATCTGCGCCCACAATGAAGTCACATTGTATTTCAGACTGTTGTCCGTTGTTCTTAAAGCGCACTTTTGGGTTTTTACCATCAAAATCGTCAGGCAAAACCGCATCTGCCTCATAGATTGTTTGTGCGTATGAGGCGTTGCGTGCGCTCATGAGGTCTCGGGTCACCTCGGTCTGGCCATAAACGGTAACTTTGCGGCCACCTGTCCGGGCACCAAGATCTATGCGGCGGCGCATGCCATCAAAGGCGATCTCCAGCCCGTCATGGATCAGGCCTTCAGCATCAATACGTGTGGCGAGGCCCAGTGTACGAAGCTGCTGCACGGTTCCAGATTCAAGCACGCCTGCACGTATGCGGCCTAGGACATAATCCGCTGATTGCTTCTCAACAATTACGTTATCGATACCGGCGGCAGTCAAATGCGCGCCGAGCAATAGGCCAGCCGGCCCAGCTCCAATAATAACGACTTGTGTGCGCATACGCCCTCCCAGCTAAGCGTATGCTGCCATGAAATGCAGCATACGCCCAAGCAGGAAAGCGTGTAGCTTAGGCTTTCGCCTTAATCGCCGCTTGCCCAGCCGCGAGCCGCGCAATTGGCGTGCGGTAAGGGGAGCAGGAGACGTAGTCCAAGCCAGCGTCATGGCAGAACTCGACGGACGCGGGATCGCCGCCATGTTCACCGCAGATACCGAGCTTGATATCCGAGCGGGTTTTGCGGCCACGTTCAGCCGCAATTTCAATCAACTCGCCAACGCCCTCGGGATCGAGCGAGACAAACGGGTCCTTTTCCAAAACACCTTGGCGAAGATAGCTGTCCAGGAACGACGCCGCATCATCTCGAGACAGGCCAAAAGTGGTCTGTGTCAGGTCATTGGTGCCGAAGCTGAAGAATTCCGCATGCTCTGCGATATCCGCAGCGCGTAAGGCGGCGCGGGGCAATTCGATCATCGTGCCGACTTGATACTCTACCGTTTGGCCGGTCTCGTCAGCGACAGCCTTGGCGACGGCGTCGACCAACGTTTTCATCCGCTCGATCTCGGCTTTGGTCGCGACCAGCGGAATCATAACTTCAGGAATGATAGGTTTGCCGGTTTCTTTGGCGAGCGCGCCTGCAGCCTCGAAAATCGCACGGGCCTGCATTTCGTAAATCTCAGGGTACGTGATCGCCAAGCGGCAACCCCGGTGGCCGAGCATCGGGTTCGCTTCAGTCAGCCGCGCAGCGCGCTCCCGGATCGCATCGAGTGACTTGCCTGAGACGCGGGCGATTTCTGCCATTTCATCATCAGTATGCGGCAGGAACTCGTGTAGCGGTGGATCAAGCAGGCGAATGGTAACTGGTAGTCCGGCCATGATGCGGAAAAGGTCGTGGAAATCCTGGCGCTGCATGGGCAGCAGTTTGGCAAGCGCGGCCTGTCGACCCTGCTTATCGTCCGCCATGATCATTTCACGCACGGATACAATGCGTTCTGCATCAAAGAACATATGCTCTGTGCGGCAAAGGCCGATGCCCTCTGCGCCAAAGCTGAGCGCTACTTCCGCGTCTGCCGGGGTTTCAGCGTTGGTGCGGACCCGAAGCCTACGAGCAGAGTCGGCCATTTCCATAAGCCGTGCGAAGTCCTCTGAAAGCTCAGGGCTCAATGTTGGCACCGCGCCTAGATACACGTGGCCTTGTCCGCCATCCAAGGTGATGCGCTCGCCTTTTTTGACCTCACGACCGCCAGCGCGGAATACACCCTTGGCATAATCGACGACCACTTCACCTGCACCCGCAACGCAGGACCGGCCCATGCCACGCGCGACCACGGCAGCGTGGCTTGTCATGCCGCCACGGCTTGTAAGAATGCCGCGCGCTGCGTGCATTCCGTGAATATCTTCAGGGCTTGTTTCTACTCTGACCAGGATCACGTCAACGCCAGCTTGTGATAAGGATTCGGCTTCGTCAGCGTTGAACACGACCTCGCCTGATACAGCGCCCGGGGAGGCTGGTAGGCCGCGCGCAAGCAAGGTGCGCTCGGCGTTCGGGTCCAGCATTGGGTGCAGCAGTTGGTCCAGTGATGCAGGATCTACGCGCAATACGGCTTCGTCCTTGGTGATCAGCCCTTCGCCCGCCATTTCAACAGCGATGCGGACGGCAGCCTTCGCCGTGCGCTTGCCGGAGCGCGTTTGCAGCATCCAGAGGCGGCCTTCCTCGACCGTGAATTCAATGTCCTGCATGTCGCGGTAATGGCGCTCCAGGTCCGCCTGTACTTCAAGCAATTGCCCGAAGACCTCAGGCATAGCTTCTTCCATCGAAAGCAGATCGGACTGCTGGGCTTCGCGGCCTTGGATGGTGAGCGACTGTGGTGTGCGGATGCCAGCGACAACGTCCTCACCTTGCGCATTCACCAGGAACTCGCCGTAGAACATTTTCTCGCCGGTGGAAGGGTCACGCGTGAAAGCAACGCCGGTAGCGGAAGTGTCGCCCATATTGCCGAACACCATGGCCTGTACGTTGACTGCAGTGCCCCAGCTTTCTGGAATATCATGGAGGCGGCGATACGTGGCAGCGCGGGGCGTTTGCCAGCTCTGGAATACGGCACTAATAGCACCCCAAAGCTGCGCCTTCGGATCATCCGGGAATGGCTCGTCTAGGTCCTCTTGCACCAATTGCTTGAACTTAAGCGCAAGCTCGCGCCAATCACTTGCGTCCAAGTCCGTGTCGAGGACGATGCCTTTGCTTTCCTTGCGAAGTTCGATTTGCTCTTCAAACATGCCATGGTCGGCACCCATAACAACGTCGGCATACATCTGCACGAAACGGCGATAGCTATCCCACGCAAACCGCTCGGAGCCAGATTGGAGGGCGAGGCCTGCGACCGTTTCCTCGTTCAAACCTAGGTTCAGAACCGTATCCATCATGCCAGGCATGGAGACCCGGGCACCGGAGCGCACAGATACCAAAAGCGGGCGGGCAGGGTCACCAAACTTACGGTCGGTCGTTGCTTCGATGGCCTCAAGCGCGTTGGTGACAGCGGCTTGAAGGTCATCAGGATACTTGCGGCCATTGTCGTAATAGGCGGTGCAGACATCCGTGGTGATCGTAAAACCCGGTGGCACCGGCAGGCCAAGGCTGGCCATCTCCGCAAGGTTGGCACCCTTGCCGCCCAGCAATTCTCGCATTTCGGAACGACCGTCCGCAGACCCGCCGCCGAAGCTATACACCAATTTTGTCATCGTCTGGCTTGTCCTATTCCGGAAGATATGGGCCGCAGCCCGCGTCCTAACCTTCGATCAGCGAAAAGTCGGCAACGCCGCGCATCGTGGCACCAATCTCTGAGAGCAGCCGGAGCCTATTGGCGCGAACTGTTGGATCATCCGCGTTCACGGTGACCTCTTCAAAGAACGCATCAACGGGTTGGCGGAGGCCTGCTAAGGCTGCCATAGCTCCGCTAAAATCGCCTGCTGCGATGGCTGAACTGACGCTAGGGCCAGTCGCAGTGAGAGCCGCATGCAAGGCAGTTTCTTCTGCTTGCACGAAGAGAGCGGGATCGGCGGAATCATTGTAGTTCTTGCCGTCTTTCTTGGCTTCAATGCCCGCTATATTGGCGGCACGACGGTATGCGATCAGCAGATTGCCGCCGTCCTCACTCGCCAGCAGTTGGCCAAGCGCCTGGGTTCGGCTGACGAGACGAACCAAGTCATCCTCATCGCCCAGCGCCAATACGGCGGCGATGTGGTGATGCGGTACACCGTCTTCCCGCAGAAGCACCTTCAGCCGATCTGCGAAGAATTGCAGCAGCGCATCCGTCGTTGCTTCAGCACTTTCGGGCAGGTTTGCGTAGCCTGCATGCGCGTCCGCCAGAATGGTGCGGAGCGGCAATGCAAGCTTGTTTTCAAGGATTAACCGAAGCACGCCAAGGGCGGCACGGCGAAGGGCATACGGGTCGCGGCTACCGGTCGGCTTTTGATCGATGCCAAAGAACCCGGCCAGCGTGTCCAGCTTTTCAGCAAGGGCGACGGCAACGGATATGGGTGCCGTTGGGCACTGATCGCTTGGGCCTTGGGGCGCATAGTGGTCCCGGATGGCGTCTGCGACTGCGGGAGCGGCACCTTGGTTGAGCGCATAATAGCGGCCCATGACGCCTTGAAGTTCTGGGAACTCGCCAACCATGCCGGAGACAAGGTCTGCCTTGCAGAGCCGCGCTGCTTCCTTGGCCTGCTCACCATCTGCATCATCAATATTGGCCGCGAGCCTGCCAGACAGCGCTTCAATGCGGCGGACACGTTCAGCGACGGAACCAAGGTCAGCGTGGAATACGACCTTTTCTAGCGCAGGCAGTCTGTCTGCTAGGGGTGTTTTCCGGTCTTGGTCCCAGAAGAAGCGGGCATCAGCCAGGCGCGCGCGAAGAACGCGCTCATTGCCGTTGACGATACGCGCACCACCATCTGTGCTGTCGATATTGGCGACCACAGCAAACCGGGAGGCCAAGCTGCCATCTGCATTTTCTAGGGCGAAGTATTTTTGGTGCGAGCGCATAGACGTTGTCAGCGCTTCCGCCGGAACCGTCATGAATTCATCATCGATCCGGCCAGTCAGGACGACGGGCCATTCAACTAAACCAGTCACTTCATCCAGCAGACCTGGGTCATTCTTGACCACGAGCCCTTCTGATTTGGCAGCCGCTGCAAGCCCATCTTCAATTCGCTTGCGGCGATCCGTTGGATCGAGGAGGACATTGGCGGCTTCGAGTGCGGCTTTGTAATCATCAAAGTTTTGGACAGGGACAATCTTGTCGCCAGCCATGAACCGGTGCCCGCGTGTTTCCGTGCCGAAGTTCTTGGAGCCAGAAGTGCCACCGAAATCAATGCTGCCTGCAAGCAGTTGGCCGTCAAAACTGACGGAGACCCGTTCTAATGGGCGGACATAGCGGCGTTCCGTATCTGCCCAGCGCATGGATTTCGGCCAAGGCAGGGATAGGATTGCGTCACTGATGAGTGCGGGCAGGGCGTCTGCAGCATCCTGGCCTTCAATCCGACGAACGACGAAGTGGAAATCCGTGCCTTTGACTCGGCGGACTTCGCATTCATCGATTGAGGAAAGGCCGTTGGCCCGCAGGAAGCCTTCCATGGCTTTCTCTGGCGCGCCGACCCGTGGGCCTTTGCGTTCTTCTTCGCGGTCCGCCTGTCTGGATGGGACGCCGTCCGCGACCAGTGCTAAGCGCCGGGGGGTGACGAACGTGCGGATATTCTCCGGCACAAGTGCAGCATCTTTCAGACGGTCGCCGATCAGCTTAGCGAAGTCACGCGCAGCTGCGGCCTGCATGCGGGCCGGAATTTCTTCGGACAGGATTTCAATTAGAAGCTCAGCCATTGGACTGGCCCTCCGCAGGCAGATGACCGCGTGCTTGTAGCCAAGTGGTGGCAGACGCGCGGGCAAGGGCGCGAACACGGCCAATATAGGCGGCCCGCTCCGTCACGCTGATAACGCCGCGTGCGTCTAACAGATTGAACGTGTGACTGGCCTTGATGCATTGATCATAGGCAGGCAGTGCCAAACCCTTGTCAGCAAGCGCCTGACATTCAGTTTCAGCGTCTGCGAAATGGCGGAACAGTGCGTCTGTGTCTGCGTGTTCAAAATTATATGCGGAGAATTCGCGTTCGGCTTGCAGAAATACGTCGCCATAGCTGACGCCCTGACCGTTGAAGTCCAGGTCATAAACATTGTCGACGCCTTGCACATACATGGCGAGGCGTTCGAGGCCATAGGTGATTTCGCCTGATACTGGCATGCAATCATAGCCGCCGACTTGCTGAAAATAGGTGAACTGCGTCACCTCCATGCCATCGCACCATACCTCCCAACCAAGGCCCCAAGCGCCAAGCGTCGGGCTTTCCCAATCATCCTCAACCAGTCGGATATCATGGGCGTTCACGTCAATCCCGATGGCACCGAGTGAGCCGAAATAAAGGTCCAGAATGTCTTCTGGGTTCGGCTTTAAGATGACCTGATATTGGTAATAGTGCTGAAGGCGATTTGGGTTCTCACCATAGCGACCATCCGTTGGACGGCGGGAAGGCTGAACATATGCCGCTTTCCAAGGTTCCGGCCCCAGTGCGCGCAATGTTGTAGCTGGGTGAAACGTGCCAGCACCTACGGACATGTCATACGGCTGCAGAATCGCACAGCCATGATCGGCCCAATAGGCGGAAAGCTTCAGGATCAGGTCCTGAAAGCTGGAAGGTTGGGCAGCCATCTAAAAGGCCTCCGGGCGGCAGGCGCGGCGCTTGGTTGTGCGTCGCAACAATTATTGTGAGCGCAAACTAGACAAGGGCCATGCGTGGGGTCAATGCGGGTTTAAGCCTCGGCTATAAAACCTCAGTCGTTAGGCCGGGTATTTTGTCGCGGGGTATAGCTGCCGGTCTCGGGATCTTTGACCAGATCGACGACTTCGGGGTCCGCTTGCTTTTCCCGTTGGCCTTTGCCACAGGCCTTCTGCGCGGCCTTTCCAAGCCTATCAACGGCAGCGCCCAAGCCGGTTAGCTTGCGCCAGCCAACAAATACGATGGCCGCCACAGCAAGGAACAGCAGGATCTTGGCGAAGCTCAAGCCAAACATGGACCGACGTCTCCCATAAGTTCGAATCGGCGCACGTTATTAAGCGTTGCGGCCCGAGTGCAGATGATACTACATAAATTACTGCGAGGCTGTTTACGCCGCTTCCACCTGATGTTGCTAGGGTGCAACAGGGTCGCCAAAAAGCATGGCGTCCGATAAAATGTTCTTTTTTCGCGATATTCCCAAAGGAGAGGGATGATTTCTGGCGGCTTTAACAAAGATGAGCGTAGGCGGTTTCATAATCTGCTGAAGCTTGCCGCTGAGAGTCCGTTCGAGGGTGAGCGGGAAGCAGCGCTTGCTGCAGCCAAACGGCTGGCGAAAAAGCACGGAATGAGTCTAGAGGACGCCGCGGCTGACCATACGGGTCGTGAGGAGGATCTGGCTGAGGAAGCAGCGCGTAAACGCGCCAAAAGCGAAGCGCAGCGCAACGGCCCATGGACAGGTGCCGCCAATGAGGCACCGCCAGGGTTCGAAGAACGCTGGGGAATGTCGCGCAAAAAATCTACCGACAGCCATTCTTGGCGCGCGACTGATGCAGATCATAAGCGGTGGAATGAAGCGGTTGAAGAGGCCAAAAAGCGTGGTCTTGATGAGAGCGAAAATAAGGAGAAAGCGCCGCCACGCCGGCAGCAGGCGCAACGCCGCAGCAGTCGTCGCATGCATCCGCCAACGCACGCACGCGCGCTATTGCGCGAAACGACCTTCACGATTGAAGAAATTGCTTCGATCACGGAACTCAGCGTGCTTGAGATTACGGGCATTAAGCTGAAAATGCGCTCCGAACCGAAGCCGAAACGCCATGCCCGTGGCCAAACTAGGCGTGCGCGCGGATAATTCTGAAGCGCCTTGATCCTGCCAAGGTCTAGGCCTAGGTTCGCCGCCTGACACACTGCCAAATATATGGAAATTGAAGAATGTCTGATGTGGGCGGCATTACAGCCGAGCAGCTCAAAGCCTATATGGAGCGCATCGAGCGCCTAGAAGAAGAAAAGGCAGCTATGGCCGCCGACATCAAGGAAGTGTTTGCGGAAGCAAAGGCGAACGGATTCGATGTCAAAATAATGCGGCAGGTGCTGAAGTTGCGCAAAATGGACTCCAATGACCGGGCCGAGCAGGAAGCACTGCTGGATCTCTATATGAGCGCGCTTGGCATGGCACCGACTGCCTGATCCACGAGTTAGCAGATGGCGGAAAAGCGCGGACGCGACGGTGAAAAGAAGGCTGCAGTGCCTAAGGTCAGCGCTCGGTCGAAAACGTCTGCTGCTAAGAAACCTGCTGCGAAGAAAGCTGCTGCGAAAAAGCCATCTGCGAAAAAATCAGCGCCACGCAAAGATCCAAAACCGCCTGCACGTCGCAAAGCGCCTGCAAAGCCGGCCCCAAGAGCTGATGATCCCCCGCCACGCCGTAGGGCCGCCGCCAAGCCAGATCGCGCTAAGCGTTCATTGGGCCGACGTGTTTTTCGGGCGGCAGTGCTTGCGGGCATATGGGGATTCGTAGCCGTAGGGTGCCTCGTTGGGTATCTCTATCTGACATTGCCGTCGCTGGATGAAGCAACGCGGCTGAAGCGGGGGCCGACGGCAGCGTTGCTCGCAAAAAACGGCGCATTCCTGGCCTCATATGGTGAACTGCACGGTGTGATGGTGACCGTTGCGGAACTGCCAGCGCACTTGCCGCGCGCGGTAATCGCTATTGAGGACAGGCGGTTTTATGAGCATGGCGGGATTGACCCTTGGGGCGTCGCGCGTGCGCTCTTCGTCAATATTACCAGCGGTGAAATTCGCCAGGGTGCGAGCACAATCACGCAGCAGCTTGCAAAGAACTTGTTGCTCACGCACAAGCGCTCTTATTGGCGAAAGGCTAGGGAAGCACTGCTCGCGCTAGAGATTGAACGGAAGTTCGGCAAAGACCAAATTCTGACGGTATATCTGAACCGTGTGTATTTTGGCGGCGGCGCTTACGGCGTGGATGCTGCCGCACGGCGGTTCTTTGGCAAACCGGCGACGGAGGTCACGCTGTGGGAGGCTGCCCTGTTGGCTGCGGTCCTAAAAGCCCCGGCGCGCCTAGCACCGGACAGAAATCCTGAAGCCGCCGCTGCCCGCGCCAAGCTCGTCCTGAATGCAATGGCGGAAGCTAAGTTTATTTCCAGAGATGCCGCTGCCCAGCCCATGGGTGTCGCCAGTGCCGCGGCGACGGCCCTAACGGCCCCCGGCGGTGGTGGAGCGCGCTATTTTGCCGATTGGGCGCTGGATCAAGCCGAAGGTTTTATGGCTGGATTGGACAGCGATGTTCTTGTTGAGACGACACTGGACTTAGATCTACAGCGCGCGGCGGAGGCTGCGGTCGCGCGCATTCTGAATAACCGCCCAAAAAATGTAAGCGCTGCCAATTGGCCCTCTCAAGCAGCACTTGTCGCTATGACCCCAGATGGTGCGGTTCGCGCCATGGTCGGCGGCATCAATTACCGCGCCAGCCAATTTAATCGCGTGACCCAGGCAGAGCGCCAGATGGGCTCCACCTTTAAGCCATTCGTCTATCTAGCCGCACTAGAGGCAGGGTGGGAGCCGGATGACCGGATCAATGATGGGCCTATTCGTATCGGTAAGTGGCAGCCGCGCAATTATAAGGATCGATATTATGGCGATGTTACGTTGCGGGCTGGGCTTGCTAGATCGCTGAACGCGGCGGCTGTGCGGCTGGCGGAAAGTATTGGACGGCAGAATGCAGTTAAGGCAGCCCGTCGCCTTGGTTTAAATCGATCTTTGCCGAATGGGCCGAGTGTCACGCTCGGGGCAGGGAGTGCCTCATTATTGGAGCTGACTGGCGCCTATGCTGCGTTTGCGAATCATGGGCGGTTCGCAACGCCTCATGGGATCCGCGAAATTCGCGCCCGTGATGGTGCTGTCCTTTACGAGCCAGTCAGCGAGCCATCCCAGGCCGTTGACCCCGCTGTGGCGCTTCGCATGACGGATATGCTGGGTGCCGTTGTAAAATGGGGATCTGGCGTCAGGGCCAAAATTGACCGGGATGCGGCGGGAAAAACCGGCACTAGCCAATCGGGGCGTGACGCTTGGTTCATTGGCTACACGGCCGACTTGGTTGCAGGTGTATGGGTTGGGCATGACGATAACCGCCCGATCAAGAGCCTATTTGGCAGTGGTCCGCCCACTCAAATATGGCAAGCGTTCATGGCAGAGGCAGGTGCCAAATATGCGCCGAAACCGTTGCCCGGCTTGCATGGATATGCGGACCGTCCACGCACCCGCGTAGCAGCTCCCGCATTGCCAACAAAAAAGGAGGAGCCCGCAGGCTCCCCCCAATTCGCACCCAAGAAGCGGCCCTTCGTTGAGTACAAGTACCCTGACGGTGATGAAGGCGGTAATTGATTAACCGTCGAACCCAACTTCATCGACCAGTTTGACCGCGTCCTTGCGCAGCTCCGCGATCGTAGAAATCGGCAATGCGTCAGACTTGAACGTTCCAAGGTCCGCCAGCAGAGGTGCCCATTTCACACCCTCACGGATCGGATACTCATAGTTCTGCTCGGCATAGATGGACTGCGCCTCCGCGCCGACCAGCCATTCCATAAGCTTTTTCGCTGCACCTGGATTAGGTGCGTGCTTTGCCATCGCCATGCCAGAGATATTCACGTGCGCACCGCGATCCTGCTGGTTTGGGAAAGCGACATGAACGGCTTCGGCCCAAGGGCGTTGCTTGGGGTCGCTCATCATCTTACCGAAGTAGTAGTTATTACCGAGCGCTACATCGCAAAGACCATCTTTGATCGCTTTTACCTGTGCACGGTCATTGCCTTGCGGACGGCGGGCCAGGTTGTTTTTGACACCTGTCAGCCACGTCTTCGCATCGTCACGGCCATGATGGGAGATCATAGAAGCAACAAGAGCAATTGTGTATGCGTGCTTACCGCTACGCGTGCAGACACGGTCTTTGTATTTTGGGTCGGCCAAATCTTCATAGGTCAGCGTTTTCCAGCCTTCGACGCGGCCTTTGGCTGCGTAAATAACCCGAGCGCGTGTCGTTAGCGCAAACCAGTTACCTGCGGGGTCGCGGTATTGCGGCGGAATTGTTTCTGTCAGGACGTCAGAAGAAACTGGCTGCGTAACGCCTGCTTCTTTCACATCGTTCAAGCGTCCAATGTCTACAGTGAAGATAAGGTCTGCAGGCGAATTCCTGGCTTCAGCCTTTAAGCGTTCGACAAGGCCTTTGTTTGCGAACAAGACATTGACCTTCGTACCGGTCTCCGCCTCAAAGCGCTTGAACAGTGGTTCAACCAGGAAGGGCTGGCGGTAAGAGTAAACGTTGACCTCATCAGCGGTCGCCGCCGTTGTTGCTGTTGCTGCGGTCAGGCTAATTGCTGCCGCGAGCAGTTTTTGAAATTTCATCCGTATCAATCCTTATCGGGCGAATCCGGTGGCTTTGCCGCCTCATCGTCATTTGGCCATTTTATGACAGTGGACCCGTTTTGCTCCGTTGCGTCAGCCATGCGCATTAGCGCAATCAAGCAGCCTAATCCTAGCATCCGAACAATCATCCGCCACACTCTCGAAGTTGGCCGCGTCGCCATTCGACGCATTTAAACGGTACTGAGAATGATAATGCTTCGCAATGAGAATGATTATCAATCTTAGCGATGCGACGCCCTGCCGCACAGACTGGCTGGGATAATTGAAATCCATGCTGGATTGACGAAAGGGGCGCCGACAGTGTCTCCTGCCGCAAATATTATCCACCAATTCAAATCGCCGCCCAGGAGCCGAGACCCATGCCAGATAAAGCAAAAGCCACCAGCAATATGCGCCATGGAGGGCAGATCCTGGCCGACCAGTTGCGCATTCACGGATGCGACACAGCCTTCTGTGTGGCCGGTGAAAGCTACCTGGAGCTTTTGGATGCTCTCTACGATCACAGTGACTTCAATCTGTTCACCTGCCGCAATGAAACCGGTGCAGCAAATGCGGCTGAAGCTTACGGGAAGCTGACGGGTAAACCTGGCGTCGTCATGGTGACGCGCGGGCCTGGCGCTTGCCATGGCGTTATCGGACTTCACACGGCGCACCAGGATTCGACGCCGCTGATCATGCTGATCGGCCAAGTCGCGCGGGATCAGTTTGACCGTGAAGCCTTTCAGGAAATTGATTACCGCCGGATGCTCGGTCAGGTAACGAAATGGACGGCGCAGATTGAAACTGCTGATCGTATCCCCGAATACATCGCGCGCGCTTTCCAGACAGCGACGTCAGGGCGCCCTGGCCCAGTAGCTTTGGCACTTCCTGAAGACATGCTGCGTGAATTCAGCAGCACCCAGGATGCAATTCCGTTCAACACGGTCCGCGCAGCGCCGTCTCCCGCAGGCGTGGACGGCGTAATGGACATGCTCGGTAAGGCGAAACGGCCACTGATGATCGTCGGCGGCGGTGGATGGACCCAGGCTGCGGCGGATGACATTGAAGCTTTCGCCAAAGCGAATGATCTGCCGGTCGCATGCTCGTTCCGTCGGCTCGATATCATGGATCACATGGGCCAGAACTTCGTGGGTGATCTATCAACAGCTCCAGCGCCTAAGCTGCTGCAACTGGTGAAAGATGCTGACTTGCTGCTGGTGGTCGGCGCACGGCTCGGTGAGATCACGACCCAGGGCTATGAAATGCTGCAGTCGCCGAAGCCTTCAAAGCAATTCATTCATGTGCATGCCTTAGCTGAAGAAATTGGCCGCGTGTACCAGCCGGACCTTGGTATTCAATCCGGTATGGCGGAATTTTCCGCTGCTGCTAAAGCAAAAGCACCTGTGCAGAACCCAGCCTGGGCTGCTCTGCGCAAGCAGGCGCGGGCAGACTTCGAGGCGTGGGTGAACCCCGCACCTGCGGACGGTCCACTTGATCTTGGTAAATGCATGCTTGCGATCCGGGAGCGGATGCAGCCAGATTCGATTGTTACAGTGGACGCTGGCAATTTCTCCGGCTGGGCGATGCGCTATATGCAATTCCAACAGCTTGGAACGTTCGCCGCACCTACAAGCGGGGCGATGGGCTATGCAGTCCCGGCAGCCGTTGGCGCGTCACTGGCCTATCCGGAAAAGCTTGTCATTGGCTTCGTTGGCGATGGCGGATTCATGATGACCAGCCAGGAACTTGCGACAGCGAAACAGTATGGCGGCAAGCCCGTTATTCTTGTGTTCGACAATGGCATGTACGGCACGATCCGCGCCCATCAGGCCAAGCGGCATCCTGGCCGCCCCATGGCAATTGACCTGCAGAATCCAGACTTTGAAGCGCTGATTAAAGCCTTCGGCGGTCATGGGGAAACAGTTCGGACCACGGAAGAATTCGGTCCTGCACTAGATCGCGCAATTGCCAGCGGCTTGCCTTCTGTTGTTTGCATCAAGATGGATCCCAACATCATCTCCACAACGACGACCCTGGAGAAAATGGAAGCTGCCGCCGTTGCAGCTGGCGCGAAGTAGGTCTGTCATGCAAGGGGAAATGAAGGGCGGGGGAATAGAGGCTGAGGACACGAAAGCCGTATTCGACAGTGTATGGCAAGCGCTTGGCGGCGAGCCTTCAGCGCTTGACCAGATCAACTTCACCGGCGACGGCTACGGCTTACCGTCCGCTTTCAAAGTTGGGCTAGCAGCGCAAGTAACCGAAGGCGCTGCTGGCCTTATGGCAGCGGAGGCTTGGCGCGCGCGAACTGGCGAGATGCAAACCGTATCCGTTGATCGGGATGCGGCGGCTATTGGCTTCCGCTCTGAACGCCACGCCCATATCGTCGGAGAGGAGCCTGAATACATTTGGGATGAAATCTCCGGCCATTACCGGTGTGGCGATGGGCGTTGGGTGCAATTGCATTGCAACTATCCCCACCACATGGCTGGTGCCACGGCGGCATTTAAATCCCAGGTCTCTCGCGCTGGGATGCAACGGGCACTAGACCAGATGACGGCAGCTGAAGCTGAAGCCGTATTGATCGAACATGCTTTGCCTGGCGGTATGATGCGCACCCGGGCGGAATGGCGCGCCCATCCGGCTGGTCAGGCGCTCGATGGCGCGCCTTTGCTAACTTTGGATAAGGTTGGCGATTCGGTACCGCGTGCATGGTCAGCTAATCCAGCCCGTCCGCTTGAAGGCGTCAAAGTTCTGGATATGACGAGGGTAATCGCAGGGCCAGTCTGTGGCCGTACTCTAGCTGCGTTCGGTGCAGAGGTCCTTCGCCTGACGCCGCCACGCTATCCAGATCGCGGTCCGCTGGTGCTGGATGGCGGTGCCGGTAAACGCAATGCCCTGCTGAACATTAAGTCCAAAGCTGGGCGTGAGACGTTTGAAGCGCTGGTTAGAGACGCGGATATCATTGTGCAAGGCTATCGCCCAGGCGCGCTTGATGCCGCTGGCTTAGGCGCAGATGCGGTGATGCAACTCAATCCATCTATCGTATCCGTTCAACTCTGCGCATTTGGCTATGAGGGGCCGTGGGCAGGACGGCGTGGGTTTGATTCGATCGTCCAAACGGTATCTGGCATCGCGGATGCTGGTGGACGTGCAGCCGGTCTGGCTGATGGCGCGCCTAAACCTCTTCCCGCGCAGGCGCTTGATCACGGTTCAGGCTATTTGATGGCTGCCGCTGCACTTACGGCACTGCTGCGGCAAAGGCAGGAAGGGGGCGCTTGGCAGGTGCGAGCCGCCCTCGCATGGACAGGCCGTTGGTTAGAAGACCTAGGGCAGATTGATGCGATTAATGCCCCAGAACCGACTGACGCAGAAATAGAGGCGCACATGTTGGATGAGCAAGGCCCATTCGGCCATTTGCGCCGGATCGGTATGGCCACGATCCTTTCCAAAACGCCTCCGCACTGGACGCTTCCTGCATCGCCCCTCGATGCCCATACCGCCGAATGGGCGGCCTAACTGGTATTTCCGCGACGGGGATCACTGTAATGTGGCTCTTTGCCTAGTTGACCCCATTCCTTGAGCTAGTTACGCGTGGTCCTATTCCCGGAATTTGATTGAGCGCGCCCGTGTCAAAGCCTGTCGCCGAAAAAGCTAAACGCCAGAATTTGAAACCGCTGCGCGCTCTCGCGCCGTTTCTAAAACCCTATAAGCTCCGTATAGCCGGGGCGCTTGTCGCACTTTCGGTGGCCGCGGGCGCAGTGCTGACCATCGGGATGGGTTTGCGAAAGCTTATCGACAACGGGTTTTCCGGTGATAATCCTGGCGTGCTTGATGCGGCACTGACATGGCTTGGCGTCATGATCCTGCTACTGGCTATTGGCACCTATGGCCGCTACTTCCTGGTCACCTGGATTGGTGAGCGGGTCGTCGCTGATCTGCGCCGGGCAGTCTATGGGCGTGTTCTGCAATTGAGCCCTGCATTCTTCGAAACACGGCCCACAGGCGAAGTACTCTCCAGGCTGTCAGCAGATGCTGAGGTCGTGCAGACTGTTATTGGTTCTGCCGCATCTGTCGCAATGCGGAATATTCTGTTGGTTATCGGCGGTCTCGTGCTGATGGCCATTTCAAGCCCGTCGCTGATGGGCGCTACAGCGCTTGCGATCCCGGTTGTGATTGCACCGATTGTTATATTTGGCCGTAAAGTCCGTAAGCTTTCTCGTGAGAACCAGGACCGCATCGCAGATGTGGCTGGGCATATTGAGGAAAGCGTGAATTCAATCCGGATCGTACAGGCGTTTGCGCAGGAAGAGGCCGACCTTGGCCGGTTCCGCGCCCGCCTTGAGAAGGCGTTCGGCACTGCTGTGCGCCGTATCCGCGCCCGGGCTTTGCTGACGGCAGTTGTTATCCTGTTGGTGTTCGGCGCTGTTGGGTTTGTACTTTGGCTGGGTGGCCATAGGGTATTGGAAGGCGAGATGTCGGCAGGCGAGCTCTCGGCTTTCGTATTCTACGCAATCGTCACGGCTGGCGGTGTCGGGGCATTGAGTGAAGTGTGGGGCGATCTCCAGCGTGCTGCTGGTGCCACAGAACGCCTGACTGAGCTGCTGCAGGAAGAGCCTGACATTCAAGCACCGGCTGCGCCTAGCGTTATGGCAAGCCCGACGACAGGAGCTCTGTCGTTTGACGCAGTTTCCTTTGCCTATCCGTCGCGGCCAGATGCGCCCGCACTCAATGCAGTTTCATTCAATGTGGCACCGGCTGAAACGGTGGCGCTTGTTGGACCATCGGGCGCTGGCAAGACCACAATCTTCCAGCTGCTGCTTCGCTTTTATGATCCAGCCAGCGGCGACATTACAATAGATGGGCAGAATATTGCGTCCTTTGAACCGCAGGCGCTGCGTGGCGCTTATGGATTTGTGCCGCAGGAACCTGCAATCTTTTCGGCATCTGTAGCAGAAAATATCCGCTTTGGCAGGCCTGACGCGAGCGATGCAGATGTACGCGCGGCGGCAGAGGCGGCAGCGGCGCTTGAATTCATTGAATCCATGCCGGAAGGCTTTAATTCAGACCTCGGGCAAAAGGGTGTGCGTCTCTCTGGCGGTCAACGCCAGCGGATCGCCATTGCGCGGGCGATCTTGCGCGATCCACCGATCCTGCTTTTGGATGAAGCGACCAGCGCGCTCGATTCTGAGAGCGAGGCAAAAGTGCAAGGGGCGCTTGACCGACTGCAGAAGGGGCGGACAACGCTTGTAATCGCGCATCGTCTGGCCACCGTACAAAACGCGGACCGTATTCTGGTGCTAGAAGGCGGCGAGATCGCAGCCAGCGGAACGCACGCCGAATTAATGGCGGCGGATGGTCTGTATGCACGGCTAGCTACTTTGCAGTTTTCGGCCGGCTAACGCTTGAAGCGGTTAGGCGGAGGCGCGAATGTCTTCGATAGTATCTAGCCGCGCTTTCGCATCCTGACGTACAGCCTCCAAAGTGGCATTTGCGCCCTTGCTGATTGCCGTGCCTTCGATCTCGATGATGAGATCATGGATTCGTTCGCGCTGCGTTTCAAAGAAATGCATGGCTTCCCGATCTGGCTCTGGTTGGACTTGTTCTTGCTCCATATGGCGCTCGAACAGAACTTCGCGGTGTTTTAGAGCGGCGAGGCGGTGCGTACTCATAATTCACTCCTTCGTTCTGGGGTGCTGGATGTGTAAAACTTTTCCCCTAAGACAGAGCTTCCGCTTTTGCGGTAAATTGGACGTTAATGCTTAACGCTTTCCTTGCCGAAAGTTAGATTTAGGGACTTAACCATGCGTGATCTTCACCTGCCGGGCCGCTCCGCTGTTCGTTCAACACGAGCAATGGCGGCGACCAGCCAACCATCATCAACGCTTGCCGCCATCGAGATATTGCAAGCCGGTGGCAATGCCATGGATGCAGCGATTGCAGCATGTGCCGTTCAATGCGTGACCGAGCCAGGTTCAACTGGCATTGGTGGCGATTGTTTCTGCCTGTATCAGCCTGCAGGAGCAGAGGTTCCGGTCGCATTCAATGGTTCCGGCAAAGCCGCGGGCAAGTCAGACATGGCCTTCTTCCAGGAGCGGGGCATCACAGCACTTGATGACGAAAGTGCCCATGTGGTGACGATCCCTGGCGCTATCGATGCTTGGGCGACGCTCTCAGCCGATCATGGTCGGCTCGGATTAGACCGGGTCTTGCAGCCCGCCATTCGCTACGCGGAAGAAGGATTTGCTGTGCATGGCCGGACGGCAGCGGATTTCGCTGGCGCGTCTGCGAAGCTTTCCAGGGATGAGGGAGCTAAGGCGGTCTATTTCAATGTTGCGGGCAAAGTTCCTGCTGAAGGCGACATTCTGCGCCAGCCAGCACTAGCGACGACGCTTCGGCGGATTGCGGCAGAGGGCCGGAGCGCTTTCTATGAAGGTGCCGTGGCTGAAGATATTGTCACAACGCTGAACGCAAAGGGCGGTGGGCATGCGCTTGCTGATTTCGATGCAGTCGGCGGCGAATATGTAACGCCGATCAAAACGGATTTCCGTGGCTACGATGTATTTGAATGCCCGCCAAACGGTGTTGGCGTAATCGCGTTGATGATGCTGAACCTCACGCAGGCGATGCCTGTTGCTGGTGATCCAATGTCTGCAGATCGCCTGCATCGCATGATCGAAGCGACCCGATTGGCCTACCGGGACAGGAATGCCTTTGTTGCTGATCCAAAGTTCTCTGATGTGCCCGTTGAAACGCTTCTCTCGCAGGGCTATGCGAATGCGCTGGCTGCAAATATAGACGATAAGCGGGCGGCAGACCTACTGCCACCGCCGGGCCTGCCGCGCCATGATGACACGGTTTACATCTCCGTTGTTGATGGGGATGGGAACGCGTGCTCGTTCATCAATTCGCTATTCAAGGGATTTGGTAGCGGCATCGTCGCGGCTACCTCAGGCATCGTGCTGCAGAACCGTGGATTCGGCTTTGTGCTGGAAGATGGCCATCCAAACTGCATCGCGCCCGGCAAACGGCCTATGCATACAATTATTCCAGGCATGCTGTCCAAGAATGGGCGGGCTGTGATGCCCTTTGGCGTGATGGGCGGGCATTACCAGCCTGTTGGCCATAGTTGGCTGCTGTCATCTATCCTAGACCATGGGCTTGATCCGCAAGAGGCGATGGATCTCCCACGTATCTTTGCCTATGAAAATGAGGTTGAGATCGAAAATGGCGTCAGTGATGCCGTGGCGGCAGATCTCGCGGCCCGAGGTCATAATATCAAGCGCGTCAGTGGTCCCCATGGCGGCAGCCAAGGCATTTGGATTGACCATGATCGCGGCACACTCGCAGGCGGTTCTGATCCACGCAAAGACGGCTGCGCCATCGGCTTCTGATATCAGGGAAAGTCAAGATTACGTCAGAAGAATGGATGATCGGGGTCGCGACTGCGCTTTGGAGCGGGAGAAGGGATGGAGCTCATCGAAGATGAGCCGAACCCGACCTGATCTGTAACGCAATCAATGTCTTAGTGTAGCACGGGTTCGATTAAACAGCCCCGAAATTGTCTACCGTTTTGTATACCGCCCGCCGTGTCCGTTTGGGGCAGTTCCAGCGCCAATGCTTCAGTGCTGGTCTGTCCTTTGCGTAACCGCACGCAATGCTGCCTGAGAGGCGTCATACGTGCGTCATTATTCTGTCACACGGAGTACGTACAAGAGGGTCGTTCATAATGAACCTCCCTGAACTACGACCGCATGATGTTGGTTGAATGATTTAGACCAACACGTGCGGTCGATCTTTTTATGTGATCAGGCAGCACTGATGGGGGGTACGTAGGGGCCACCCCACCCCTCACGGATATATATTGATGGCCTCTTACACGGATGGGTGTTGGGGGCTGGTAACCATTGCTGGTATGTATGTGGGGTCGCTGTGAAGGCTTGTCCAAATTTAAGCTTCGAGATTATAGTTCGTTAATTCTCTAAAGGCCTAAACCACTTCTGGGAGTTGAATATGTTGGGATTTTTAAAAAAACTTTTTGGATCGACTACAGAAAATACAGAAAGTATCGCGAACTACCAAACCCTTAATACACAGAAACGTGAGATTCAAATAGATATACAAAAGCCCACGCCTAAACATAATTTACACAGCAGACATGATGTAAAATATAATAGTAAAAATCCTATATCTAAAATACAATATAAAATTAAAGGTCATAGTAGTAAAAAATACGTAACATATTCATCTTTTCATAACGAGTTATACGAAGTAGATATGAACAATAGAAGTGGCTCGGGAAAATTGACCAACGGGGCTAAGTAGATTTTCAGCCTGTAACCGGCATGCTTTGCCCATCACAGGAGAATCACTATGCCCCGACGCCCTCGTCGCAAT
>JBDQJI010000047.1:0-28109 GCA_040263875.1 Alphaproteobacteria bacterium | reverse complement strand
GGGTTTTTAAAGCCTTCGAATCGCCAGAAAATCTATCTCCAATTCCAGCAAATATACTACGCGTAATTCTATCAAGATCATATGAATTAGTGCGAACCGACATCCCTCGCAAAAATCTCGAAGTCAACTTTGATTTTCTCCAGAAGAAACTGAAAGACCAAGAAAATTTCGCCGACTTATTTGGATTCACTACATTAAACGTTGGATCGGAGGAGTCTGCAATATACAAATACTCGATCACAGAACTTGGTGTAAAGCTAGGCACCACTTCCTGGCATATAGCACATAGGCTTATGGAGTCCCTAAGATTCAAAACAGGGATTGATTTTAAAAAACAAGACTCAATATATTGCAAGGTAAACAAGAACAATAATACTGTATACAGGTCATATTCTGATGATATGTTGGAACTATTAAAGAAGATGCAGGGCGAAGAAAACTATAACCCCAGCTGGATTGATTCTGAATTCCTAAAAAATGCCAAGAAGTAACATCAGTACCTAGCCTTATCTCCCCCCAAAAACCCCCTCACATGCCGAACCGCCAGCGGAATATGCGCGTCTGGCTGTCTCCACGGGTACAGACTTACCTGGGCATTCGGTGCTAGTAGCGCAGATTCCATGGCGGGGGCGAAGGGGTGGGCGGGGATGTCGTCTGGGAGGATTAGGATGGGGGTTTGGCAGTTGGCGACGAAATCTCTGTCTACGGTGAAGACGAAATCGGCGCGGTTTGTGTACATGTTGGTGAGGTAGGCGTGGACGTCTGCCGCGGTCACGTCCGGGCGGCTTTCCAGGAATTTGACCGCCCAGCCTTTGGTGTTGTTCTGGTAAAACAGATCAGGCATTTCCGGGCGGAAGCCGGAGGGGTGGACCAGCACGGCTGCGTTCACACGGTCCCCCGCGCGGCGGAGCAGGTTCCAGATCAACGGGCCGCCGATGCAGAAGCCCACCACATCAAACTTTTCAATGCCCAGATGGTCCATCAGCGCCAGATGATCATCCGTAATCGCGTCCCACGGGCGGTCTATGGCCAGGGGGCCTGTGGTGCCGCCGCCATTGGCGTTCCGGATATCAATGGCGATGCAGCGGCGCATGTCCGCCAGTTCTTTCAACGGATTGAAGGAGCCGGGGCCGTCCAGCATTTCCACCGTGGCGTTCAGCCCCCCGCCCGGAATAACCAATAGCGGCGGCCCTTCGCCCGCTTCTTCGTAGCGGATGGTGACGTCGCCTGCTTGAAATGTTGGCATATGGATGGCCTCCCCTAAGTTCCAGGCGGTATTAGAGACCGGGTTCGCCGGGCTTGTCGATACTGCCCGCTATACGATGCGCGTAATCCGCCGGAACCGTATCGCGCTCATCAAAGGCTTCAGCGCGGGCGATCAGGGCGTCAGCGTCTTCCAGCGCCAGGGCTTGGGTGATGGCGCTGGTGAGGCGGGGGACGCCGTATCGCAGATTTCCGCTCTCCCCCAATATCCGCCCCATGCTGACGACAGCCGGGCCTGCAAACAGCCGCAATCGCTGCAACCAGGGCGCTTGGCCGGGTTGAGCTTCCTGGAACGCGAAACCGGGGTCGAGATACGGGAATTCACTCAGCCGAGTGTTCTTGGCGGCAGGTGGCGGCGTGAAGCGGTCCCGCCAGCGGGCCATCGCTGGAAACACGGCAGCGAGTTCAGGCCGTGCCGCCGGGTCTATCCGGTAACCAATAGCAGCCAGTGCGAAATCGTACGCTCGCTCCTCACCCGCTGCCTGAATGATGAGACTGCCAGCATCCTCCCGCACATCTTGCCAGGGCGCGTTCATATGCATGGTGAAATTCGGCCAGCGACAAGCCCGCGCGACTGTCGGCCCCGTCGGCGGCGCGGCCTGCGATTGTGTGTGAAGTGCGAGGCGCCAGCGCCGCGCATCATCCAAATCCGCCCAATGCGCGACGAGACCGTAGTCCGCAACGCCCTTCATCCGGTTGATGGCGTTGAGCTCGTTGTGGCGGCAGTACAGATCAACCTCTGCCGCCCCAGCTTCGAGCGCCGTCGCCGCATTATCAAACGCGGATGAGGCCGCGCCCAGCACCGCAACGCGCTTGCCCTTAAGGGCCGTGAAGTCAATCGCCTCGGATGTCGTCGCCCAGAGGCTACCGGGCATATCTGCGAGCATGTCAGGCATTGCAGGCCCACCAAGCGCCGCCATCCCCGTCGCCAACACCACCTGCCGAGCGCGGATTTGGGCATTATCGGCGAACGTTGCTGTAATGCCGTGTGCGTCGCCATTCAGGCCAGTCATTTGGCGTTCAGGCTCAATCACAATGCCCGTCGCCGTACGGAACCAGTCCAGATAGTCAGCCCAATGGCCCGTTGGAATCAGCCCCAACGCATCGTGATCCGCTTGGCCATACTGTGCGACGTGCCAGCTTTGATAGGTGAGGTCAGGCAACCCAAGCTCTGGCCCCGGCGCGTGCTTTGGCGAGCGCAGTGTGGGCATCCGCGCGAATGTCCGCCACGGCCCCTCCTCCCCCACAGCATCCGCGCTGACAACGCGGATATTGGCCACGCCAACCCGCAGCATTCCAAACGCAGCGGCTAACCCGGATTGCCCCGCGCCGACGATCAGCACATCTGTATCTATGCTCGGCGGCGTTTGCGGCCACGGCTTCAGAGGCTCACCTAGCAGAGCCAGCGAGGCTTGAACGCGCGCCGTCAGATCGTCCAGGCTCATCGTGAGGATTTGCGTGCGAGGTATGCTGCGGCCAACCGTGCCTTTGTCATGTCGTTGAAGCCTTTGAATTTCATGTTTGTGCCGGGCGCGTAAGCGGCGGGATTGTTGATGAAGGTGGCAATCCGCTCCTCCGTCCAAACCCCGCCCAAAGCCTTCAGGGCATCGGAATATTTGTATCGCTCGACACTCGCGACGGGCCGGCCGACCACGCCGACCAAATACGGCCCGAATTTCCGCTTTTCCCGCCGCAAATCGTGGCAGGCTTTGCAAGGCTTCGTCAGCGCCCGCGCTTCTTTGCGAAGCTGCCGGTCATCAGCAACGGAAGGCGCGGCAAACCCAATTGCGGCGAGGGACAATGAGCTAACGAAGACACGCACGCTTACATGCATCATGCTTGCTCCAATAAAATCCGGCTGAGCGCCTTCGGCTCCGTCACCATAGCGTCGTGGCCTGTTTCCATTTCAAGTGCAATCCAGCCCTTGTCTGCCATAGCTTCATCATAGAACTGGCGCATATACGGCAGCGGCGGATTGGTGCAGAGGATATACAGGCGCTTGGCAATCTGTGCAGCTGGTGCAGCTGTCAGGCTCAGCTTCTGGGTGATCGTCGCAAACGGTTGGGGCGTGCATTTGCTATCAACCCAAGCTTGGTCCGCCTTGTCCGTCACGCCATAGAATTCGGCGGAGTTGGCAGGCTGCGTCCAGCCATTGCCCGATGCAGCCTTATCAATCATCCACTGGCGCCGTTCTGGCGGCTGTACATCCAGCGTAGACTGGCCGTTCTTCGGAATAACGGCATCCAGGTAGACGATGGACCCGATCCGGTCCGCCACCCGGTCCGCAACACCGGTGATGACAGCGCCGCCATAGGAATGACCAACCAAAACAACATCCCGCAAATTTTCCCAAGCCATAACGTTCACAATGTCTTGGATGTGGGTGCTCAAGTTCACTTCTGGCGTCAGCAGGTGGCTGCGTTCGCCAAGGCCCGTCATCGTAGGTGTGAGGACAGTATGCCCGGCAGCACGCAGGATGTTTGCAACAAGGCTCCAGCACCAGCCGCCATGAAAAGCGCCATGTACAAGGACAAAAGTCTTGGAATTATTGTTTTGAGGCTGGCTCATAGGCGCTTTGCTCCAGTGTCGCATACGGCGGATATGCGGACGATCTTAAACAACTCATCGCGTGCGTGACATCCGTTACTGAAATCCTGTTCTTTCCAACAGACGGAAAGCATTGGCACCCCTATCGCTTCGCGGCGAGAGGCTGTTATCGTGTCTCCGGACATAAACATTTAGGGGGCGGGCGCATTCAAGCCCGGCGGGAACATATGGAAAAGAAATATAGCCGCGAACACTCGGCCATGGATTTGGAAGCGCTGCGGATGCACGCTGCTTACCCGCCAGGCAAAGTAGCGCTCGCACCGACCAAACCCGTTACCACGCAATATCAGCTCAGCCTGGCCTATTCGCCTGGCGTCGCAGCACCATGTCTCGAAATCGCAGATAACGAAGACGCTGCCTATGATTATACGGCCAAAGGCAACACGGTCGCCGTCATTTCCAACGGCTCTGCAGTACTGGGGCTGGGCGATCTTGGCGGGCTTGGCTCGAAGCCGGTGATGGAAGGCAAGGCGGTACTATTCAAACGCTTTGCAGACATTGATGGCGTCGATATCGAACTCGACACCTATGACACGGACGAAATCATCCAGTGCGTTAAGATCATGTCCAAGACATGGGGCGGCATTAACCTGGAAGACATCAAGGCACCAGAATGCTTCATCATTGAGCAGCGCCTTCGTGAAATTTGCGATGTGCCTGTGTTCCATGATGACCAGCATGGCACCGCGATCATCGCTGCCGCTGGCCTCGTCAATGCATTGATGATGACCGACCGTAAGCTTGAAGATGTCAAGATTGTTGTGAACGGCGCTGGTGCTGCCGCAATTTCTTGCGTTGAGTTGATCAAGCGGTTTGGCGCAAAGAATGAAAACGTCACGCTCTGCGATAGCCGCGGCGCGATCTACAAAGGCCGCGAAGACGGCATGAACCAGTGGAAGTCCGGCCACGCTGTTGAAACAGATGCTCGATCCTTGGCTGATGCGGTCAATGGCGCAGATGTGTTCCTTGGCGTTTCCGTACGTGACTCGCTAACGCCTGAAATGCTGCTCAGCATGGGGCCGAACCCGGTTGTGTTCGCACTCGCCAATCCGAACCCGGAAATTGACCCCGCACTGGCGATGAAAACCCGTGATGATGTCATTATCGCAACGGGCCGGTCAGATTACCCGAACCAGGTCAACAATGTGCTGGGCTTCCCGTACTTGTTCCGTGGCGCGCTTGATGTGCGTGCTCGCGCGATCAATGACGAAATGAAGCTGGCAGCCGCTGAAGCGCTTGCAGAACTCGCCCGTGAAGATGTGCCTGACGAAGTGGCCGAAGCCTACCAAGGCCGCCGTCTTGCATTCGGGCCAGAATATATCATCCCAACACCATTCGATCCCCGCCTGATCACGGCGATCCCCATCGCAGTTGCCAAAGCGGCTGTCGCAACGGGCGTCGCGCGTAAGCCGATTGAAGATTGGGAAGCTTACCGCCGTGAGCTGGCAGCACGCCTCGATCCGACGCTGGCCTCTATGTCCCGCGTGTTCTCGACCGTCAAATCGAACCCGAAGCGTGTTGTATTCGCAGAAGGCGAAGAAGAGCGCACGATCCGCGCGGCAATCGCATTCAAGGATCAAGGCCTTGGCACGCCTGTCCTCATCGGTCGCGAAGACACAGTGCGCACCGCCATGAAAGCAGCGGGCCGCGAAGATCCAGATATTGAAGTGCATAATGCTGCGGTCTCCAGCCATAACCCGGCCTATACGGAATACCTTTACAATCGTATGCGCCGTAAAGGGATGCTGGAACGCGATTGCCAGCGTCTGGTCAACCAAAACCGCAACACGTTCGCCGCATGCATGGTCGCCAATGGCGATGCTGATGCGATGGTGACGGGCCTGACCCGTAGCTTCTCTGTCTGCTTTGAAGAAGTAACCAACGTCCTCGGCGTTAAGGACGGCGATATCGCTATGGGCTTGACGACTGTCATCGCCCGCGACCGAACAGTTTTGATGGCTGACACCCATGTCCATGAAGTGCCGACGCCGGAAGAAATGGCAGACATCGCCTGTACAGCCGCCAAGGCGGCAAAACGCATGGGGTATGAGCCACGCGTGGCGCTGCTGTCCTATTCCAACTTCGGTAACCCAGGCTGGCCTTCAGGCCAACGCGTGCGAGAAGCCGTGGAAATTTTGGACAGTCGCAAAGTCGACTTCGAATATGAAGGCGACATGACGGTTGATGTTGCAATGAGCAACGATATTCGCGAGCGGCTCTATCCGTTTGCCCGTCTGACAGGGCCAGCCAACGTGCTGGTCATGCCAGCGCTGCAATCCGGTAATATCTCAGCGAAACTGCTGCGGTATCTTGGTGGCGCCAGCGTAATCGGCCCGTCCCTGCTCGGCCTTGAGAAGTCCGCGCAGATCGTGCCAATGGGTGCAACCGTATCTGAAGTGGTGAACTTGGCGGCCCTCGCTGCCCATGCCGCTATAGACTAACTGAACCGGAAAACAACCGCCGCCATGCCAGTACGTCACGTCAATGCCTGAGGCCGACCGGTCCCATGTCATTGGCCTGACGCTGGCGGCGGCGGCCTCCGGGCTCGTCGTCTCAGCTGGCGCATTGGCGTTTGGTGCCTTTACGCTTTGGCAGGCGGCGTTAGCGGCAGGTGCCGCAATCATCCTCGGATTGATTACCACTATACCTTGGGCCAGAGACGCAGCAGCACTCAGGGCTCGCGCCCGCGCGATCGGTGACGGAGACGCCTCTCCCCTGCCCGCCGCACGACGAACATCCCTTGGTGGCGACCTGGCCCGTGCGCTCATTGAAAGCCAGCGCCGGGTCAACAGATCACTCCAAGCACTCGAAGAACGCTCCGTCACAGTCGAGCGTGTGCTTGATGCCGTGCCAGAGCCTTTATTTGTCGTAGATATCCGCCAAGACGTGACCCACGCCAATCAGGCTGCCGAAGCGTTGGTCGGCCCAAGTATTGTTGGCCGCACACTGGCGGAAGCCTTCCGGCAGCCTGAATTGCTAGATGGCGTGGAAACCGTACTCAGCGGCGCAGCACCCGAAGCGTCGGTAGATTTCGAGGCCGGGTCCGCCCAGGGCCGATCTTACCGCGCGATCATTGGCCAGCTTGAACGGGTCGGTGGCGGTGGTGAGGCGGCCGTGATGACATTGCACGACCTAACCGCGATCCGTCGGCTGGAAGCACTTCGGGCCGATTTCGTCGCTAATGCCAGTCATGAATTGCGCACGCCGCTGGCGAGCCTCGTTGGTTTCATTGAAACGCTTGAAGGACCCGCCAAGGATGACCCGGAGGCGCAAGCCAAATTCCTTGGTATCATGCGTGAACAAGCCAACCGAATGACGCGATTGGTGCAGGATCTCCTCTCGCTCTCCCGGATTGAGCTTGATGAGCACGCCCCACCCGGGCGCACTGATGATCTAGAAAGCCTGCTCGCCGCGACTGTGGCGCAGCTTGGGCCCGTCGCCGCCGCCCGGCCCGCAACGCTCGAATTCTCCTGTTCGACGCCGCTCCCTGCGGTCATGGGTGAGCCTGATTTATTACAGCAAGTCTTCCAGAACCTGATTGAAAATGGCGTGAAATACGGCAAGGACGGCGGTGTCGTAACTATTACCGCAGCCGCAAAACCTGATGGCGCAAGCATCACGATTACGGACCAAGGCGAAGGCATCCCAGCAACCCATATCCCGCGCCTAACAGAACGGTTCTACCGGGTAGATGTCGCCCGGTCTCGCAATATGGGCGGAACTGGCCTTGGCCTCGCCATCGTGAAGCACATTTTGAACCGCTGCCGGGGCGAGCTTTCGATTACCAGTAAAGCTGGCGAGGGCAGCAATTTCACCGTCTGGCTGCCGCCGCCGATTGATACCTGATCATCGACGCGGCGCATGTGATGCTGTAGCTTCGCCGTTCGATATTTGAAGGCGGGGCAGTATGGCGGCAAAGACAGACAAGCCAGAAAAAATGGTGCCAGAAAAAATGATGGACGTATCCGTGTGGCGCGGTGGGCCAGATGGCGGCGAGTTTGAGCAATTCAAAGCGCCACAACAGGAAAGCCAAACGGTCCTGGATGTGGTGACGTATATTCAGCAGAATGAAGATCCGTCGCTGGCATATCGGTTCGCATGCCGCGTCGGGATGTGCGGGTCCTGCGCCATGATGGTGAACGGCCAACCGCGCTGGACCTGCCGGACCCATGTGCAGAAAGTCCTGAAGGACAACAAGCTGGAGATAGCGCCACTCCGGAACTTGCCCGTCATCCGTGATCTTGCAACGGATATGACGGTATTTTTCGACAAATGGACCGCCGCTGAAGCCGCGTTCACGCCAACCGTCACACGCGATGATCCGATGGCGCCGATCAATCCAGAAGAACCGCAACGCATGGCCGCGTCTGAAGCCATTGAGTGCATCAACTGCGCCGTATGCTATGCCGCCTGCGATGCCGTCGCCGGGAATGAGGACTACCTTGGCCCAGCCGCCCTCAATCGCGCCTGGACGCTGGTGAATGACTTGCGGGATGGCGGGCAGAAATCACGCCTCGACGCCGTTAGCGCCGCTGGCGGCTGCCATAACTGCCATTCCATGGGGAACTGTGCACAGTTCTGCCCGAATGAGCTGAACCCGACAGCCTCTATTGCTGGCCTCAAACGCGCGACGGTTAAGGCCGCGCTCGGTTTCGGGAAATAAGCACATGCTCGATCTTAAGCTTTATATGTTGCAGCGCCTTTCCGCGCTGATCCTGGCGCCGCTGGTCATCACCCATATCGGCGTGATGATTTATGCCGTCCAAGGCGGATTGTCAGCGGCGGAAATCCTGGGTCGCACTCAAGGCTCCATCGCCTGGATGCTGTTCTACGGCCTGTTTGTCGCCGCCGTGTCGGTTCATGCGTCCATCGGTGTTCGCGCGATCGCGGCGGAATGGTTTGGCGTTCGGGGGAGCGCTTTGAGCGGCCTCAGCCTCGCGGTGTTCGCTGTGCTTGGCATCCTCGGCGCCAGGGCAGTCTATGCGGTGACGGCGTTATGATCCGCCCGCATCGCTCCCACCCGCTTTGGTTTGCGTTCATCCTGCATCGGATCTCTGGCCTGGCGCTGGCGCTGTTCCTGCCGCTGCATTTCTATGTATTGGCGATGGCGCTGACGAGCCCGGAGGCGCTGGACGGCTTCCTCTCCTGGACGGATATGACCATTGTGAAGCTAGCAGAATATGGCCTTGTCTTCCTGCTGGCCGCACATTTCTTTGGCGGCTTGCGTCTGCTGGCATTGGAATTCCTGCCCTGGTCACCCCGGCAGAAAACACTGGCGGCGGGCGCCGTGGCGCTGGCATTCTGCGTCTCAACCATCTTTTTCCTGAGTGCGGTGTAAGCCAATGCAGATTGAACGCCACGATACGGACATTCTGATTATCGGCACTGGGGGTGCGGGCTTATTTGCCGCCCTCCACGCGCAGAAGGCCGCGCCAGACGCTAAGATCACGCTGGCGGTCAAAGGCCTTATCGGGAAATGCGGCTGCACGCGGATGGTGCAGGGCGGCTACAATGTCGCCCTCAACCCAGGCGATTCCGTTGAACGGCATTTCATGGACACGATTGAAGGCGGCAAATGGCTGCCCCATCAGGATATGGCGTGGCGATTGGTCGAAACCGCCGTCACCCGCATACATGAGCTTGAAAACGAGGTTGGCTGCTTCTTTGATCGGAACCCAGACGGCACGCTGCATCAAAAAGCTTTCGCTGGCCAAACGTTCGATCGCACGGCCCATAAAGGCGACCTGACCGGCATCGAAATCATCAGCCGCCTGATGGAACAAGTGCTGAAACAGCCGCTTGATCGCCTGGAAGAACATCGCGCCATCGGCCTGATCCCAGCCAAAGGCGGCGAAGGCCTGGCGGGCGTTCTGTTCATTGACATGCGCACCGGCGAATTCCGTCTCGTCCGCGCCAAAACCGTGTTGATGGCGACGGGCGGTGGGCCGACGATGTATCGCTACCATACCCCCTCCGGTGATAAATCCATGGATGGGCTGGCGATGGCGCTGCGCGCAGGTCTGCCTTTGCGCGATATGGAAATGGTGCAGTTCCATCCAACCGGCCTGCTTGCTGGCGAAGGCACGCGCATGACCGGCACCGTGCTGGAAGAAGGCCTGCGGGGCGCTGGCGGTCATTTGCTGAACGGCAGCGAACACCGCTTCATGTTCGATTATGACGAGGGCGGCGAGCGTGCGACCCGCGATATCGTCAGCCGCGCGATCTATGCCGAAATGCGGAAATCCAATATCACGCCAAACGGCGGCGTCTATATCTCCATGGCGCATTTGGGGCCGGAGAGCGTGGCGAAGAAATTCTCCGGCATGGTGAAGCGCTGCGCCGATTGCGGATTTGATCTGGCGGGCGGCCTTGTCGAAGTCGTACCCACAGCCCATTACCTGATGGGCGGCGTTGTCGTCGACATTGATACGCGCACCGAAATGCCGGGGCTTTATGTTGCGGGCGAAGATGCGGGCGGCGCCCACGGGTCCAACCGTTTGGGCGGCAACGGCGTTGCGAACTCCACGGTTTATGGCGGCATCGCGGGCGATGTGATGGGTGCGGAAGCAAAAGGCGCCCTCAAGGACATCGACGAGACGGTGCTTGAGGCCGAAATCACCCGCGCCATGGCGCCGCTCGGCAAAAAGAGCGGCGATATCCACGCCCTTCGCCGCAAGCTGATGGACGTGATGTGGGATGACGTTGGCGTCCTCCGCACGAAAACCGGCATTGAACGCGGCATGGCGGGCCTTGCCGATATCCGCGCGGAACTGGCGGAAACGGGCATAGACGGCTCAAATTTGGCGTTCAATCTGACATGGCATGACTGGCTGAACGTGCAAAGCCTTGTTGAGATGTCCGAAGTGATCGCTGGGGCCAGCATAAGCCGCGAGAATTCGCGCGGCGCTCATTACCGCGAAGATTTCACCGATACTGGCGACCTTGATACATCCTATTTCACCGTCGCCCGGCAGACGGATGCGGGCCTGACAGTCGAACGCCAGCCCGTCGAATTCACCATCGTCCGCCCTGGCGAAACAATCCTGAAAGAACCGCAGGAAGCAGCCCAATGATTTCTATTGATCTGATCCGCTCCACAGCCGAAGACCTGATGGCAAAAGCCGCCATTGAGATCCCGGATGACTACCTGACTGGACTGAAAGAAACGGCGGATGCGGAGGATGGCGACCTCTCATCCTTCGTCCTCCAAGCCATGCTGGAAAACTATGAAGCCGCCAAAGAAGACCGCCGGGCCATGTGCGGCGATACCGGTTGCCCGCGCTGGTATGTCAAAATGGGCAATGAAGCGCAAATTGAAGGCGGCCCCATTGCGCTCGAAGAGGCGCTACGCCGCGCCACGGCTGACGCGACCCATAACGTACCGCTCCGCCCGAACCGCGTTCACCCGCTTTGGCGCACAGACCATGACAACAATGTCGGCATCGGCGCGCCGGAAATTGAGTATGGCTATGAACCCGGCGGCAATTGGGTTGACCTGACGACTGTCCATAAAGGCGGATTGTTCGGCACCGATTACCGGATGCTGTTCCCGTCAGACGGGATCGAGGGCATCAAGCGTTTCTATCTGGATAGCCTGGTCGCATTCGGCAAACGCGGCCTTGCCTGCCAACCGGCGATCATCGGCATTGGCCTTGGCGGCTCCAAAGACGCCTGCATGGTGCTTGGCAAGCGCGCCGCCTGCCTCCGCACCGTTGGCGATATGAACCCGGACCCCAGAATCGCCGAACTTGAGGCTGAGTTCAAAGAGCTTGGCAACTCCATCGGCATGGGCGCTATGGGCTTTGTCGGCAAATCCATGGTGATCGACTGCAATATTGAGGTTGGCTACTGCCACACCGGCGGTATGCAGATGAGCGTCCACGCCTTCTGCCTGTCATCCCGCCGCGCCGTCGCCCGCATTCACGCCGATGGCCGCGTCGAACACAGAACGGACCCAGACTGGTTCACCCCCTATCAACGCCGGGAGACGGTTGGATGGCAGATGCCGGAAAATTCAAGAAAGTCCGCCTAAATACCGAACCGACCCAGGAAGCGCTCGACGCGCTGAACCTGGGCGACGTGGTGTATTTGGACGGCACGGTCTACACCTCCCGCGAAGGCGCTTACATGCGCGCGCTGGAAGGCGGCGACGGCTTGCCGATGGACCTGCCGACGGAAAGCGGCGCCAATTTCCACTGCTCGCCTGCCGCATCCATTGGCGAAGATGGCTCAATTTCCATGGGCGCCGTGACGGCGACCGCGTCCTTCCGCTTCACCAAGTGGATTGGCGAATGGCTGACGCTTTCCGGCGCCAAACTGATCCTCGGCAAAGGCGGCATGACGTCAAAGGACTACAAACAGCATTTCGTCCCCAATGGAGCGATCTACCTGACAACCGTCGGCTATGGCACTGGCGCGCTTTTGGGCCGGGGGATCGTCCGTGTGAAGGATGTGCATTGGCGGAAAGAGCTTGGCTTGGCGCAGGCGATGTGGGTGCTAGAAGTCGAGAACTTCGGCCCCTTCATCGTCGAAAGCGACCGCAATGGCGACAGCCTGTTCGAGCGCGAAAACGCCAAAATCGCAGCAGGATTGGACAAAGTCTATGAAGGCACGCGCCCAGCCGTTCTCAAACGTTTCGGCGAAACCGACGATCGGAGCGATGAACTGATATGAGAGGCGCAGACCTACTCGTCCAAACGCTCGCTGCTGCTGGCGTCACACGGATATTCAGTCTTTCCGGCAACCAGATCATGCCGGTCTATGACGCTTGCCTGGATGCCGGAATCAAGATCACCCATGTCCGCCACGAAGCCGCAGCCGTGTTCATGGCGGATGCCTGGGCGCAGCTTACAGGCAAGATCGGCGTCGCATTGGTGACAGCAGCCCCAGGCTTCGCAAATGCCGTTGGCGCGCTCTACACCGCCATGGGGTCCGAGAGCCCTGTATTGTTGCTATCTGGCGACTCGCCTGTAGCGCAGGATGGCATCGGCGCTTTTCAGGAATTGGACCAACTCGCCGTATCCCGCGCACTGACGAAGCGCGGGTTCCGACCGATTTCAGCCCATGTCATCGGAGAAGAAGCCGCACTGGCAATCAAAGTGGCGATCTCTGGTCGGCCCGGTCCAGTGCACATGGCCTTGCCGTTTGATGTCCTGAATGCTGATACAGCTGAACCGCTTCCGGTTCCAGAAGCCTATGCCAGAACCCGTCATCCGTTATGCGGAAAGTCTGCTGCAAAAATCGCTACGGCGATCGCAGACGCAGACCTGCCTGTGATCATCACCGGACCTGCCTTAAACCGCACGCGCACTGGTGATCTGATAGCGGACCTACAATCCCTAACCGGCGCACCCGTTCTCAGCTTAGAAAGCCCGCGCGGCCTTGGTGATCCATCGCTTGGAGATTTGAAGGGCGCATTTGCTAAAGCGGACCTGATTGTCAGCCTCGGCAAAGCTATCGATTTCACCATTGGGTTTGGCGGTACTGCATTCGAGCCCACTGCCAAGTGGATGGTCGTGGACGCCGATGCCGATGCACTGGATCGCGCGCGTAAGAATTTGGGCGACAAACTCCAATACGCAATCATCGCAGACCCAGATGACGCCGCTGAAACGATAGCCAACCAAACAGGGCACGGTGATCATACCAACTGGCGCAAAACGGTCGCTGGCCATGTTCAGCACCGCGCATCCGCCAAGCCAGCATCAGGCATCACAGCAGAAGATGTCGCTGCATCAGTTCAAAATCACATGGATGCCAACACAGTCGCGATCATTGATGGTGGCGAATGTGGGCAATGGGCGCAGGCTGGGATCAATGCTCCTGCACGGCTGATCAATGGCCCTGCTGGTGCCATTGGCGGATGCCTCTGCTACGCTGTCGCGGCCAAACAGGCGCGTCCGGACGCCCAAGTCATCGCCGTGATGGGTGACGGCACAGCTGGATTCCATTTCGCGGAATTCGAAACCGCTGTTCGTGAAAACGCCCCGTTCGTCGTTGTCATCGCAAATGACGGGCGCTGGAATGCTGAACACGAAATTCAGCTGCGTGACTATGGCCCAAACCGTATGATCGGCTGCGAGTTATCAGACGCGCGCTATGATCAGGCAGTTGCTGGCCTTGGCGGCCATGGCGAATACGTGACGGATAAAGCCGACCTGGACGCAGCAATCACCCGCGCACTTGCCAGCGGCAAAACGGCTTGCGTGAATGTGCAGATTGAAGGACAACCTGCGCCAAATGCTGGCAGTCACTAGAACCATCCGGTTGTCCACAGGCTGCGGCTGGACGCAGCCGAAGCGACGCCTACATTGGCCACTATGCCATTGCACATGCGGAAATTGTCAGTCGGGTCTGAAAGTTTGGAAACGCTCCAAGCGTTCCAGGAAATGCGCCGGGCTGAGCGTAAAGCGCGTGGCGAACCTGCCTTCAGCCGCCACGTGACACGAATGTGGCCGAAGCGCGCCGACGAAATTCTAGAGTCTGGCGGGTCCATGTACTGGATTATCAAGGGCGTTATGCAGGCGCGCCAACAAATTCTCGAATTTGAAGAAGTGCGCCATGAAGACGGCATCCGCCGCTGCGGCATCGTCCTAGCCCCTGAATTGATACCAGTAGCTCCCCGTCAAATGCGCCCGTTCCAGGGCTGGCGCTATTTCGAGCAACGCGATGTGCCGCCTGACCTCACCGACGTTTCGGGTGATATCGATCCTGCAATGCCGCCTGAAATGCTTTCTGAACTGAGAGAACTTGGCCTCGTTTAAAGCCACTTTCTCCACCACATCAAAAGCAATAGGACCATCGCGAGCAGGCTGCTGAACGCCCAGAACGCATAATAGCCGCCGGACCAGCGAAGCTCCGGCATTACGTCGAAATTCATGCCATAGACTGCCGCCAGAAAGTTCAATGGCAGGAAGATCATGCTGACCACCGTCAACCGATTGACGACCTTATTGGTACGATGGCTGACGATGCCCATATACAAATTCAGCGTTTCGGACAGAACCGTCCGCTCCGTCGCAGCGTCACTGGCAAGGCGTTCAAGCGCCAGAGTTTGGCGATCAAGAAATGGCTGCGTGCTTTCGTTCACAAAGGGCGAGCGACGGGTCGCCAGTTCATAAATAGTCTCACGCGCACCTACAACGGCATTGCGGTAATCAAGCAGGCCGCGGGTCAGTTCAGATACTTCGGTCAGTATCTCGTCACCAACATCACCCAGCAGATTCCGTTGAATATCATCAACCGCGCCAGACAATCCTGAAAGCGCAGAACGATACCCACTGATCAAGTGATCTGCGATTTCAAATAGCAGGAACCCGCCAGATCGCGCTGCGCCGTAGAAATCTTCCTCATAGCTGGAGCGCATCTGGTCCAGCAGTACGGACGGCTCCGCGTGGATGGTCGCGATAAAGCCTTCGCCCAAAACCACGTGCACAGTGTTCAATTTCAGCTCTTCGCCAGTAAAAAGCGTCTCGATCAATGCGCAATGAATGCAGTGCCGCCCCAACACAAAGTCACCAAAAGGCGTTGATCGCTGCACCCGTTTCAGCGCCACTGGATCAACTTCAAGCGGTCCCAATACGGCAAGGGCATCTGCCGGGCGCTCAATATCAATCCAGCAATAGGCACCTGCCGCAATCGCTGCTGCAATGCCGTCGGGAGCCGGTGTCTCGATCCGCTTATCTTCGAAGTGAAATGCGGCGACAGTTGTCATGAGATTAAGCGCATAGGGTCTAGATTATTCCGATCAAGCCAAAGCCTGCACGAGAGAGATCCATTCTGCATCCAGGCTAGCCTCGTTCACTGGCTTGCCCGCACGGTCATACCAATATGCAGCGTTGGGGAGATCACCCTCAACCCGGTGTAGATGCGCATGAACCCATGCCGCTTCCGCAGACTTATCATCCTGCACGAGCACATGGGCCGCATCCCATTCGCCATGGGCCGTATGCCAAAGCGCCTGCACGACAGGCGGTGCATCTGCTGGCGGCGTATCACTGGCCTTTAATGCTTCGGGTGAAATGGGCATCGGCAACGCATCCTTTGAACGAGTACGCAGAAGCCTAGCACCTAATCCGTGGCGTCCTCCACATTGATCTTGCGCCACCGCGCCTCAAGCATTGAGTAAAGCGCAAAAACCATGATGCCAACAGATAGTGCGGAAATGATCCACGGCCCGGCGGTCATATCCTGGAGGAATTGCAGGGCTTCCTTCGTGCCAGGCTTTTCGGCCGGGCTGTCAGCAGCGAAAAAGCGTCGCCACATTAAAAACGCTAGCAGGCCGAACACTATGCCCCGCGCTGTTAGTCCTATGATCGAGACCGTATGGACAATCGGCATCGCCGCTTCCGGAGCATCGAAGTGGTCTGCATATTTCCGTTTGAATGCCTTCCAAAAATGGGCAGAAGCAATGATGGTGAAGGCGATGCCAAAAGCGATAATCACAGGCCCCGCGCCCAGAATTTCCACGGCTTTATCGGTCCATGTAGCACCTTCCTTACCACCACCGCCCGGTAACACGCCAAGCTTAGCGAGACAGAATACGGCCATTGAAAAATAGGTGACCCCGCTTGTGAGCAAGCCTGCGCGCACGCCCAAACCAACGGGGTTCCAGCCGTGATCATCCGTATCAAAAACAGATTGAACCAAGCGCCACGTCGTATAGCCAATTAGGCCAACAACCATCACCCAGATCAACGCGGTACCGAACGGCTGCGCTAGGATCGCCGTAAGCGCATCCTTAGCACCGCCATGGCTGGAAGCTGTCCAAGTGGCAACGAGTGCCAGCAGGCCTACAATCATATAAACGACGCCGCGGGCGAAATAGCCGCTCCGCGCTAATGGAATAACGATCTTTTTGGGCAAATTCATGGAACGTGCATTCGCGCGCTGTTCGCCTGCAGCTTAGCCGCAATATACCAGCATGCCAGCGCCCACGCTGCGCCCACGCACCACCCAGCGGCGATATCTGTCGGCCAATGTACGCCTAGATACATCCTTGTTAGCCCAACAAGGATTGTAATTCCGGTCGCAATGCCAATGGCATAAAGACGCTGCCGCCTGGCGAGGGCAAAGCGCGCAACCAACACAGCCAGCGTCAAGTATACGACCGCAGACAACATGGCATGGCCGCTTGGGAAGCTGGTGGAAAATACCTCCGCTGCATGGGGCGCTATATCAGGCCGCGCGCGCTGGAAGAAATGCTTCAATGCATTCGACAACACAATGCCGCCTCCAATTGAGGCCAGCACAAATACTGCCGCAGCGCCCCGGCGAATCAGAAACAAATAGCCAATCACACCAGCCACGATCAGCAGCATCACCGAATAACTGCCAAGACTGGTCAAATCCCGGGCGACCTCCTCGACCCATCGCGGACCGATAGGATCGGAGACTTCAGTGGACGTTTGTAAGGCCAATAAAACGGCCCTGTCAAAAGAGCCCGCAATGCCATCTTCCGCCAAATCCACCACGAAGATCAGTGCTAGAAAGGCGGCTGTTAGAAGAACGCCCGCAATGAGCAATCGGGTTTCTACGCGCACAGCTGGTTGTGATGGCGGCTGATCAAAAGAGTCCTCTTTAGCTTTGTCGGCTTCAGACATTCTGACGGCGCTCCTGATAGTCAGGTCGCCAATCGTATTATCAGCCGCCCAAGAACTCCTTGGTCCAGCGATCGAAGTCTGGCGACCGGGTTGCGACCTTTACGAGGTCTGCATTAGGTAAGGAACTCAGATCCTTCGGGTTTGTTCCATCACGAAGCGCTTTCAGGGTCGTATACACGGCTTGAATACCAGCCATGATCGGTTGATGGCCCTGCAGTGCAATGCGGACGCGGCGGGCTGAGAGATAGTCTTTGTCCTCAAGTTCTGGCGTCGCACCGCCAAGGATCAACGGTAGGGTCGTGGCGGCGGATATCGCATCCACCTCGGCCCGCGTTTTCGCACCGACAAAGAACAGCGCATCAACGCCGCATGCTTCATACGCCTTGGCGCGTTTCACGGCTTCGTCGAGCCCCGCAATCGCACAGGCGCTTGTCCGCCCGGCGATCACCAATGCCGGGTCCTGCTTGGCGGCGACTGCGGCTTTCATCTTGCCAATACCTTCGTCTAGCGGCAGCAGGCGTTGCTTAGCCTCACCGTAAGGCTGCGGCAGGGCCGTATCCTCAATGGACATGCCCGAGACGCCAGCGGTTTCCAATTCCTGCACCGTGCGCATAACGCTGAGGGCATTGCCGTAGCCATGGTCTGCGTCAACCATCAACGGAATTTCGGCTGCGCGATTGATGCGGAGGCACTGATTGGCGAATTCGGTCAACGTCATGATGATCAAATCGGGATCACCCAGAACCGTAAGCGACCCGGTTGAGCCAGCGAACATGCCAATTTCAAAGCCAATATCTTGCGCAATACGCGCCGACATAGGGTCATAGATGGAGCCTGGATGGACACATTGGTCCCCATTGATCACGGCACGGAAGGCGCGGCGTCGGTCTGTCCAACTTGTCATGCGATGGAGACCTTTGGCGCTACATCAAGCCTGACGGCAATGCCTTCGAGCTTGGGATCAGGTGCGGGGTAATAATCCAGCACTGCCGGGTCATGGCCGGGGATCACATGATCAATGGAATCACCCAAGCGGATCAACTTAGTCCAGCTTTCCATCATATCCGCCATGTTCACCAAGATCGGGAATGGCTTCTTTTCAGCGAAGTTAATGTAGAAATGCGTCGCGTCAGACGCAATCATCACATAGCCGCGCTTGGTCTTAACGCGAACAGACTGAAGCCCCGCCGCATGTCCAGCGCAGAGATGCACGCTGATGCCAGGTGCTAATTGCTTGTCGCCATCGTGGAAATCCACCTGCTCTGCATAGACCTTGCGGACCATCTCGCAAACATCGTCCACATGGTATGGCATGCGCAAAGGCGCGTGGCACATGCAGCGGCCCGTCGCCATTTCCATTTCAGCATCCTGCAAATGCATCCGCGCATTCTTGAAATCGCCAGACGTGCCAGCATGGTCATAGTGGAGGTGCGTGATGATCACATCCTCGACCTTGCCAGCGTCAATGCCCAGAAGCTCAAGGCCTTCGCGCGGCAGCCGGTCAATCTTACGGCCACGATCCGCTGCAACTTCGTGATTAAAGCCTGTGTCGATCACATATGTCCGCTCAGAATTCGTGGCGACCCAAATGAAATAGTCAAGATTTTGGCTGAGGTCGTGCGGATCCCCGCCAATAAAATTCTCACTCATGGGCCGGTTCGTCACCGAGCCATATTTGATCGCGTATAACTCATAGGTGTCATTCATCGCTCAATCGCTCCTATTTCTGGTCCAAAAACATCGGGATGCGCTTAGCGCAAAGCTCCGGCGTTTGGACATGCATGAAGTGGCCAGTATCTAATTCTTCGTATTCTGCACCGGGAATTTTACTGGCGATATCTTTCACCAATTCTGGCGGGCGCAGTGGATCATGGGTGCCTGAGAGGACAAGCGTTTTGGCTTTGATTTTCGGCAGGCTTGGAAATTCATCCATATCCGCCAGCATACGATTATGGCCCGCAAAGCTGGTCGGGTCCTGGGCGATCCATTTCTTGCGATACCATTCGTAGAGCGCTGCATCAGTACGCAGATGGTCCGCGAACGATATGGCGTGGCTGGCCTCGCAATATGGGCGCATACCGTCCCGTTCAACACCTTCCGCCCGTGTTTTGAGGCGCGCACCCGCTTCTACTGATCCGCCGATGGCTGAACTGGTTGAAACCAAGCGGCGGACCATCTCCGGGTACCGCGCTGCCAAACCGATCACAACACCGCCGCCGAGTGCAATGCCGACAACATCGACAGGCTTGCCGCCGCCGAAACCTGTTTCTTTGACGATGCCTGCAATATCCGCACACATCACATCAATATCGAAGTGCCCGCGAATTTTCTCGGACATGCCCGCCCCCCGCCAATCGAAGCGCATCGCAGGGCGGTTGGCGCATAGACCAGCTGCAAGGGCTGGGTCCCAGCTTGTCATATCGCCGCCAAGCTCGTGGACTAGCAACAAAGGCGTGCCCGCCCCCTCAGCGTTGCCAACAAGCTCATATCGGAACACGGCATTATTCGCTTCGACAAACTGCGTCATTCGGCATTCCCTCAGGCAATTGTTTTAGCCAGTATAAGCAGGTGAATGTTCAAGTGATAAGAGGACTGCAAATATGGGCGAGCGGGAAACCATCGGCGCGTTCGATTACGTCATTGTCGGAGCGGGCACGGCAGGGTGCCTTCTAGCAAACCGCCTTTCCGCAGACCCGAAGAACCGTGTTCTCTTGCTTGAGGCTGGCGGCAAGGATGACTGGATCTGGATCCACATCCCCGTGGGCTATCTCTATACGATGATGAACCCACGCACCGACTGGCGCTTTCGCACCGTCGCTGAACCAGGCCTGAACGGCCGCGCGCTGGATTATCCCCGTGGCAAAGTGCTGGGCGGGTGCTCCTCCATCAACGGCATGATCTACATGCGCGGCCAGGCCCGGGACTATGATGGTTGGCGCCAGATGGGTGCCATCGGCTGGTCCTGGGAGGATGTGCTGCCCATCTTCCAACAAACGGAAGATTTCCACGCTGGCGCTGATGACATGCATGGTACGGGCGGAGAATGGCGTGTGGAAGAGCCGCGCCTGTCCTGGGAAATCCTGGACGCATTCCGTGAAGCCGCGATGCAAGCTGGCATTCCAGCAACAGATGACTTCAATCGCGGCAATAATGAAGGTGTGGGCTATTTCCACGTCAATCAGCGCAAGGGGGTGCGCTGGAACGCTTCCAAAGCTTTCCTCCGGCCCATCAAAAACCGCCCTAACCTGACAGTCCTAACCAATGCCCATACGGAAAGGCTTGAGGTCACCGAAGGCCGAGTGACTGCCGTGTTGTTCACAGAAGGCGAAGGCGGCGGTGCCAAGCCAAAGCGCGCGGAAGTCAAAGGTGAGGCAATCCTGGCGGCAGGGGCGGTCGGCTCCCCACACTTGCTGCAGCTATCAGGCATCGGCTCTAGCGCGCATTTGCAGAGCATCGGCGTAGACACTGTCGCAGATGCTCCGAACATTGGCCAAAACCTGCAAGACCATTTGCAAGTCCGGCTCGCCTACAAGGTTGAAGGCGTGAAGACACTTAATGAGCAAGCGAATTCGCCGATCGGAAAAGCGCAGATGGGCCTGGACTATGCGCTCCGCCGGCGCGGACCGCTGACCATGGCACCAAGCCAGCTTGGTTGTTTCGTCAAATCGGACCCATCCCGTGAAACGCCCAATCTGCAATATCACGTGCAGCCGCTCAGCCTGGAAAAGTTTGGGGAGGACTTGCACCCTTTCCCCGCGTTCACGGCATCCGTGTGCAATCTCCGGCCAGAAAGCCGGGGTGAGGTATTGGCAGCATCCAGTGATTTCCGAGCACCGCCAGATATTCGCCCAAACTACCTATCGGACCCGGCAGACAGATTGGTTGCCGCCGCAGCAGTTCGGCTAACGCGCCACATCGCGGGCCAGCCTGCTTTGCAGAAATACAAAGCGGCGGAATTTAAACCCGGCCCGCACATTGATGGCGACGAGGAATTGGCGAAGGCCGCAGGCGATATCGCCAGCACGATCTTCCACCCCGTCGGCACGGCACGCATGGGCGAGGACCCGGCTGCGCCCGTAGATTCGCGCCTCCGCCTAAAAGCTGTTCAAGGTGTACGTGTAGCGGATGCCAGCGTGATGCCGACCATCACATCGGGTAATACCAACAGCCCCACGCTGATGATCGCCGAAAAGGGTGCCGCGATGATTCTAGCAGACGCCGCTAGCTAACATCCGGTGCAGATGCATCTGCAGCGAATTGTGCTTTCCGCGCTTGTAGTTCGTTCATGACGCCTGCCCGCTCTTCAGCCGTGAACCGGCTCCAACGGGCAATTTCCTTCAGTGTCCGGTAGCAGCCCGTACACTGGCGCGTCGCCGGGTCCACAACGCAGATGGAGACGCACGGGCTCTGGATGCGAGGCAGACCAGCGATCGTGTCTGAATTATTGCTATCTGAAGCGGCCATCGGCCCACGGCGTCCTTTTCGAAAGATCGCCGATAGGGCTACACTCTCCGCCAGATCATCGCAATCGGAGCGCCCCATGGCGGATACAGAATTTGAAGAACTTGGCCACGGTTTCTTTTGGCAGGATATGCCAGTTGGGCGGAAATTCCGCACGATTGGGCGGACATTGTTTGAGTCCGACCTGATGTCGTTTATCGGCGTAACGGGCATGCAGGAATTGCTGTTCAACAACATGGAATACATCGAAAACGAGTCGCCCACCGGCAAACGCATTGTGCCCGCAGCATTGGTCCTTTCCATCGCTGAAGGCCTCGTCATGCAGAGCACCTTGCAAAAGACAGGTTTCGCATTCCTGGGCATGGAGCTAGACGTTAAAGGTGCCACGCTCGTCGGCGATACGCTCCACGTGGATATGGAAGTGATCGAAAGCCGGGCCGCCAGCAAAGGCGACCGTGGCCTCGTTCGCACCCGGAATTCCGTCATCACTCAAAACGGCGACTGCGTTCTAGAGTATACGCCGCTCCGTTTGATGAAGGGCAGAGAGAGCTAAGCGGATGCCAGCTTGGGCCGAAATCATGACAGGTGCGTGGTCATATCGCGCGTTTAAGAACGACGAAGATTTAGCCGTTCCCTTCAATGACCTGAGGTTCGCTACCGCCACGCTGACGCTCAAATCCCTGCCCGATGACGCAGTGTCCGGCACGCTGAAAGGCGAAGGCTGGGGCACGTGGATTGAATGGGGCCTTGACCTGACAGGCGCACGTGCAGGCGAAGCGGGTTTTCGGTTCCAGGGCGTGAACGAAATTCAAGGCGATAAGTGGGTCTACACCTACCAGGGTGCCCTATTGGAGACATTGAGCGCGGCTTCGAATAAGCGCTTCATTATCACCGGAACCGTCATGCGCAGCCTTGCCCGCGTAAACGTTCCGGGCGAGGCTGGCGAGCACGCGACCTTCATTGCCGTTAAACGCGACCACTATCCAGATTGAGGAGGCCCCGATGGCCGATCCATTTGCCACGACCAAAGATGCGCCGTTCTGGTGGGACCAGGCGCCGCGAGACGCGATCGCTAGGCCTGACATTCCGGCAGAAGCAGACATCGCTGTCGTCGGCTCCGGCTATACCGGTCTTTCTGCAGCGTTAACGGCGCTTCGCGGCGGTAAGTCTGTTGTTGTTTTTGAAGCTGAGAATGCTGGGTTCGGTGCGAGTTCCCGCAATGGCGGCGGCGTTGGCAATTTCCCGTTCAAACTTTCCTACGGCAAGACCGTTGAGATGCTTGGCGAAGCCGGCGCGCAGCAGCTATGGAAAGAAGGTAAAGCCAGCGTCGATTACCTTGAGAGCCTGCTGGAAACGGAGCAAATCCAGGCGCATTTCGTTCGATCTGGTCGATTTCTTGGCGCGCATAAGCCGAGTGCTATGGATGGCTTGCGTCGCGAAGTCGGTGTACTTCAGGAGAAGCTTGGCGCTGATGTGCGCATGATTGAACCGTCTGATCAGCAAGATCATATCGGGTCTGAATTTTATCACGGCGGGCGGTTTAACGTCGGCGACGGCGTCATCCACCCTGCCGAATTCCATGCTGGCTTGTTAGACCGCGTCCGCGCCGCAGGTGGCATCATTTGTGACGGCACGCGCGTTACTGGCATCAGCCGGGAGGGCGCTGGCCTCCGCATCAATACTGAACGCGGGTCGCTGCTCGCAGGCCAAGCCTGTGTCGGCGCGAATGGCTATACTGACGGCGCGCTTGGGACACTGGAACGACGGGTTATCCCGGTTGCCAGCCAGATTATCGCGACAGAAGAAATGCCGGAAGAACAGGTCAAACGCCTGGTTCCACGCGGCAACATGATCATCGATACCAAGCGCACAGTGCATTACTACCGCGCCAGCCATGACGGTCGCCGTATCCTGATGGGCGGCAGGCCCCTTCTCAAGAATTCAACGCCCCAACAGGCAGCCCCTCACTTGCGTAAGTTCATGGTCAAAGTCTGGCCGGAGCTGGCTGACGTGTCGATCAGCCATGCCTGGGGCGGCAAGCTTGGCTTCACCTTCGACAAATTGCCCCATATCGGCGAAGTCGACGGCGTTCACTATGCCTGCGGGTATCTGGGATCAGGCGTCGCCATGTCCACATATCTTGGCCACAAACTGGGCCAACGGATGTTGGGCGACCCGGCTGGCCAAACTGCATTGGACGGTCGGTCCTTCCCGACCATGCCGTTCTATCAGGGCAATCCCTGGTTCCTTAGCATCGTGGCGGCATATTACCGTGTCCGCGATTCAATTGGCTGAACCGGCCCACCAAACTCATATCTAGGAAAATCACATGACGTCACTGAACGGAAAAATCGCGTGGGTCACTGGCGCTGGCACAGGCATAGGCCGGGCTGGCGCGTTGGCGTTGGCTGAAGCGGGTGCCACCGTCATCCTCTCTGGCCGCCGCGTTGAGCAGTTGGAAGCAGTGGCGAACAGCATCAAGAGCGCTGGCGGTAAATCAGAGATAGAACCGCTCGATATCGCTGACCGGGAAGCCGTTGACGCTGTCGCGGGTCGGATCAAGCAAGCCCATGGCAAGCTGGACATGATGATTAACAGCGCTGGCCTGAATACGCCCAAGCGCCGCTGGCGGGATATCGACGACGAAAGCTGGAACCGAGTTATCGATGTTGATCTGACGGGTGCCTTCAACGTTTCCCACGCCGCACTTTTGATGATGCGGGAACAGCGGGACGGGCTGATCGTGAATGTGTCATCGATGGCCAGCCAGAAAATTGGCGGCGTATCCGGTGTTGCTTACACCACAGCAAAAACGGCGCTGAATGCCATGAACGAAAGCATCAACCACGAAAATTGCCATCTCGGCATCCGCGCCTGTGCACTCTGCCCAGGCGAAGTCGCGACAGAAATTCTGGACCTGCGCCCCGTCCCACCAAGCCCAGAAGACCGGGCAAAGATGGTGCAAGAAGACGATGTGGGCCGCACGATCCTGTTCATCGCAACCATGCCAGCCCATGTATGCCTGAACGAAATCCACATCACACCCACCTGGAATCGCGGCTATATCGGCGCCGCTGATCGCAATATTCTAAGGGACGACTGACACCGCGACCGAGAGCCTCAGCGCTTCGACGCCCCACGCACAACAAGGATCAACCTAAATTGCCTCGATTGAACGAGAAGGTCTGTGTCGTCACCGGTGCGGCTGCGGGTATTGGCTACCAAACCGCCCTCACCTTCGCGTCTGAAGGTGCCCGCGTTCTAGCGGTGGACCGTGACGCCAAGGGCTTAGAGACCCTCAAAATTGATGGCCTGAATATCAGCACTACTGTGCTGGATGTGACTGACCCTGCCGCCGTTACTGCCTTCTTTGCAGCTATTCAGGATATCGACGTTCTGTTTAATTGCGCCGGTATGGTGACCGTTGGGAACTTGATGAGCTGCAGTGATCAGGATTGGTCGCGCAGCCTGGACCTGAACGTCACGTCCTTGTTTACAATGTGCCGGGCTGCAATCCCGCTGATGCTTGCATCTGGTGGTGGCAGTATCATCAATATGGCATCGGTCATTTCATCAATTGGGGCAGCACCCGACAGGTTCGCTTATGGCGTCAGCAAAGCTGCAGTGATCGGCATGACTAAATCGATTGCGCTCGACTATGCAGCTGAAGGCATTCGATGCAACGCGATTTGCCCGTCAGGCGTTGAAACGCCATCCATGACAGCGCGCATCAACGCTATGGATGACCCTGAGGCCGCTCGATTTGCTTTCTCATCGCGCCAACCTGTGGGGCGGATGGGGCGGCCAGACGAAATCGCCGAGCTTGCAACATATCTAGCCAGTGATATTTCAGCTTTCATGACCGGAAGCGCAATTCCAATTGACGGTGGAGCAAAAATTTGAGCCAGCAGCCAACCTTAAACGCAGCAATCGTGGGACTGGGCCGATGGGGGCAAAACCTCGTGACGGCAGCGGCTTCAGATACCGACAGCCGCATCCGGTTTATGCGCGGCATGACGCGGACACCATCGAAGGTCACTGATTTCGGAAAAGCACAGGGCTTTGAAATCACGGACGATTTCGATGCATTGCTGGGCGACCCCAAGGTGCAGGCACTGGTACTAGCAACACCACATAGCATGCATTGCAGCCAGATTTGCGCAGCCGCAGAGGCTGGTAAACACATATTTGTCGAGAAACCGCTCGCACTGACCTTGGGCGAGGCAAAAGACGCCGTCACCGCATGCCATCGAAACAAGGTGACACTGGCTGTTGGGTTTAATCGTCGTTTCTTACCTGCGTTTCAAGCGCTTCAGAAACAAAACCATACAGGCTCCTTAGGCGTCCCGTTACATATCGATGCCAATTTTTCGGGGCCTTTCGGCTTCGGTTTTACGGACGATATGTGGCGTGGAACAACCGCTGAGAACCCGGCCGGCGGGATGGCAGCCTTGGGTATCCATATGCTCGACGCCATGATCCATTTGCTCGGCCCAGTGCAGCGCGTGACAGCGCTTAGCAAGCGCCGTGTCCTATCAGCTGGCGTTGATGATACGACGACTGTGCAATTGGACTTCGATAGCGGCGCAACAGGCACCCTAACCTCCTTAATGGCCACGCCATTGAATTGGAGGCTGCAACTGTTTGGCTCTGAAGGCTGGGCTGCAATGGCCGATCAACAGAGCCTTGAAGTTAGCAGGCTCGAAAACCCAAAAGAGTCCAACCAGACCTTTGAAGCCGTTGATACGCTGGCAGCCGAATTGAATGCATTTGCCGGCACCGTTTACGAAGGCATCCCGTTTCCAGTCTCAATGTCAGAAGCCCTTGCCGGGGTTGCTGCAATGCAGGCGATCTCACAATCTGCAGCTGCTGGCGGAAGCGTTGTTCAAGTTGAAAACTAGGGAGACCGGAGGGCCGTCTTACCGCAGCACGCGTTAGCTGCCCCGGTACTTCGGTTCTCGCTTTTCTGCATAGGCGCGCGGGCCTTCCTTGGCGTCATCGGTTTGGCCAATAATCCAGCGCAATGTCTGGCCCAGTCGCAATGCGTCATCTAGGGGCTGATCAAGGGCTGCTTCAGCGGTCTCTTTCGCTGCTCTGACCGCAAGCGGCGCATGGCCAGCGATCCGGCCTGCAATCTGTCTTGCTGTATCCATCAGCGCATCCGCCGCCACAATCCGGCTGACCAAACCTGACCGCAGAGCCGCTTCAGCATCAATCCGGTCACCCGTCAGGATAATCTCCATTGCGAGAGACTGCGAGATCGCTCGGGCAAGGCGCTGCGGCCCACCACCGCCTGCAAAGAATCCGCGTGTGATCTCTGGCAGGCCAAACTGTGCTGCGGGCGAGCAGATGCGAATATCGCAGATCAAGGCAAGCTCCATGCCGCCAGCCAGGCAATACCCGTCGATAGCCGCAATCAGCGGCTTCTCCATCGGGACCCTGGACCATTCTGGTGCAAGGCGGGCGTCAATGATCGTCGCTGGGGATTGATCTTTCGCCCGCACGCCACCACTGGCAGCCCGCTGCTTCAAATCCGCGCCAGCGCTGAACGCGCCGCCAGCGCCTGTTATGATCGCGGCGTGGATCGCATCATCACTGCGAATGCGCTGCAAACACTCAGCGAGACGCTCCCCCATCTCCTCCGTGATTGCATTGCGCTTGGTTGGTCGGTTCAGTGTGATCACCGCAACCGGGCCATCAATCTCAAACATCAGGTCCTCATCGCTCATCCATCTCTCCCTGCTTTCATTACCAACGAATCTAGCTGACCTGAGCTATGCCCAACCAGTGAACCACCGGGTCTCATAATCACCATCGGGCAGTGGTTCACCAAAGGAATATGGACGCAGCCCCGGTAATCCAACATTCCCGACTGTTGTAAAGTATGCTCACTGAACTGCTTCCGTACGCCGCCTATCAACATTCAATTCAAGCACAGAAGGATCCGACAATGGAACAACCTGAGCAGGATGCCGATGCTGATTTTGCGACGACATTGGCCAATGTTCGCGCGTGTACATTGTGTGAAGGACTGCCATTAGGCCCCAACCCCATCCTCCAGATTGATCAACGAGCACGGATTTTGATTGCTGGGCAAGCGCCCGGTCGGATCACCCATCATAAAGGCATGCCCTTTTATGATCCGTCCGGTGATCGACTGCGAGGTTGGCTCGGCGT
>JBDQJI010000046.1:0-28267 GCA_040263875.1 Alphaproteobacteria bacterium | reverse complement strand
TCAGGCTCTCTTGACTATCTTGTATTGCTCGACGGATCGCCGCTGTCGTGCGGGCGCTCCCGTGAAGTACCTGTCCCATAATGCGTCCTTCCAAACTTGGGAAAAGAGTGCACCATAAATCTCCGGGACTAAACACCTAGATGCCTGCAACAAAGCATTCAGTGAGATGTCGCCGCTGGACGGCTATAGACTGCAAATTGGGGAACCGTGGCCTGCAAGGACATCACGGCTCCAGATGAAAATTAGGATCAACAATAGAGCTGGCATCAAGCCATCGGCGACCATTCGAACGACTGCAGCGCCTAGTCGCCGCGCCTTGGTCATGCCGCGGGCACCCATTGCATAGCCATACCGGCGCTTCAGCATGCCGCGCAGAAGCAGGCTGATCAGCGCGGTCGCAACTAATCCGGCCAGGAACACCGGGAGCCGCCTGTCAGCTAAGTCGCGCCATTCTGCCGGTTCTAGGCTTGCACGCCAGCTTGCGGGGGCGGCAAGTACATGGCCGATGCTTAGCGCGAACTCTTTAACGCCACGGCCCAAGCTATTAACGCTCCACGGGTCTGTGGTGCGCTGGTTCAATTGGTTGGCAAGCTGCTCCAGCGCAGGGCCCGCAAGACCGGTTTTGAGAGCTTCGATTCGCACAATCGCAACCTCAGCTCGGGCGATAGCAGATGTCAGTCTATCCAATTCAGCTTGATATTGCTGGCGTTGATCCGCGACTTCTTCGGGCTCAGCTTCATTTTTTTCAACGTCTGGTGAAGGGCCAAGCGCATCCAAGAGGGCTTCCGCTTCGCCCATAGCAGACGCTGAAGCCTCGCGAAGCGATCTGGCAGCGGCCAGAACGTCATCCAATAACTCCTTATAGAGTTCTGTTTGCGATTTGATTGACTGGCCGCTCGCGATGTAATCCTCAGCCGATAGAAGGACCTGCTCCCAACGGTTTTCTGGGACAGCTAGATCTGAATTTGATGGGGATGGACTGATTGCATCACTAGCAATCTGGACAGACGGAGACGCGGCATCGCCTATCGGAGCTTGTGCGAGTGAGACCTGCCCAAAGACCACCATCGTGAGCAGCGTTGCGAGCCAGACTGCAGTGATGGTTTTGAGCGACATGCAGCGTCATCCGTTTCGGCGCAATAGGGCTTGCGTGAGGGGCAGAACCCTCATTTTCTTGACGCTTCGTAGTATAGGCCGGGCGGGAGAACTAGGGCAGACTGTGGCTCCATGTCTCAGGCATGAATTTTTGCTGTGTTCGGTGCTTGCTTTCCATCCGTAACAGCGCTACATCCTCTCTGCCTAAACGCCGCGCTGGCCCTATCGTCTAGCGGTTAGGACGCTGGCCTTTCACGCCGGAAACACGGGTTCGATCCCCGTTGGGGTCACCATTTATTCTGCGGCTTTAGGCGCCTTTCCCCTCTCTCTGTTTGATATGACCGGCATAGCTTTGCCGTGCAGGTGCCGTTGACAGGTTTGGCTGGGCGCTTAGGCTTTCTCCATCAATTCAAACTGGAAGGAAGCCTCCATGTCCCGCGTCCACGTTCTCGCCGTTATCACCACCAAGCCCGGAAAGCGCGACGAAGTGCTTAAGCTCTTCAAGGCCAATGTGCCTGCGGTTTTAGAAGAAGACGGCTGCATCGAATATGGTGCCACGATTGACTGCGCTGACGCTGGCTTCGCTGCAAAATATGGTGATGATTCGTTCGTCGTTGTCGAAAAGTGGGCCAGCATGGCTGCACTTGGCGCTCACGCTGCATCCCCCCACATGAAGGCTTATGGCGCGAGCACCAAAGAGATGCTGGCTGACCGCGTCATCCACGTGATGTCTGACGCATGATCCGCTGCCTGCCGTTTATCCCTAGATAGAGGCCTTTCATCATGACAACGCCCTTGCCGCTTGCCGGCGTGCGCGTGCTGGATATCGGCACGCTGATTGCTGGACCATTCGGTGCCACGCTGCTTGGCGATTTCGGCGCTGAGGTTATCAAAGTCGAACAGCCAGGCCGTGGCGATGCGTTGCGCGGCACGCCAGTAGAGGGCAAGGCCGGTCGGCCACCAAATTGGCTGATCGAAGGCCGCAACAAGAAATCCATCACGCTTAATCTGCGGGTTCCTGAAGGCCAGCAGATTCTTAGGGATCTGGCCGCGACCGCGGACATCGTGATGGAGAACTTCACGCCTGGCACGCTTGAGCGATGGAATATCGGTTGGGAGGACCTAAAGACGGTCAATCCACGCCTGATTATGGTTCGCGTATCCGGATACGGGCAAACGGGCCCATATTCTAAACGCTCAGGCTATGATCGGATTGCGCTGGGCTTTTCTGGCTATATGTACCCGACTGGGTTCCCGGACCGCTTTCCCGTCCGCCCCGCGTTTCCAACTGCGGATTATAATACAGGCACGTTTGGGGCGCTTTCAGCGATGCTGGCGCTCTATCAGCGGGATGCGCAAGGTGGTGAGGGGCAGATGATTGACCTTGGCCTCTACGAAGCCCCATTCCGCATTACAGCGGACCTTATCACCAAGTACATGATGAATGGGGAGGTGCGGGAGCGCATTGGCAATCGCAATCCGACATTTTCCCCCGCCGGGACATTCGAAACAAAAGATGGCCGCTACGTACAGATCGCTGCTGGCGGCGACGGGGTCTTCAAACGATTGGCGGACGCCATTGGCATGCCAGAGCTCGCCACAGACCCTCGCTATGCCCAAAGTGCGGCTAGGATCGAACGCGCGGACGAACTTGAGGGGCTGCTGGGCGAATGGATCAACGCGCACGAGTTCGCAGATATTGAGGCACGGCTTGTTGGCGGTAACGTACCCTTCGGTGGGATCTACACTGCAGCCGATATCGCTGAGGACCCTCATTTCGAGGCTCGCAATAATATTGTGACGGTTCCTGACGAGGAGTTGGGTGATATTCCAATGCCCGGCGTCTCTCCCAATCTAACGGGCACACCAGGCCGGGTCGCCCATGCCGGGCCGCCCATTGGGCATCACACAGATGAAATCCTGGAGGAGGTGCTCAATCTCTCCAGCGCCGATATCGAAGCGCTAAAGGCCAGCCGGATCGTTTAGCAGTCTCTATTGGCTGAAGAGATCAGCCGCTAAAAATAACGGCCCGGAACCTGCAGGTGCCGGGCCGTTATTTTTTAGGTTGAATTTGGTTTAGGCGTTTATCTTGATTGGCCCTTTTGGCGTGCCGACACATGCGAGGCATGAGCCATTTTCGATTGGGGCATCTGGCGGCGTCTCATAGTCGATTTCGCCTTCCATCACGGCCGTGAGGCATGTACCACAGCTGCCTGCGCGGCAACCTGATGCGATATCAACGCCGTTGGCTTCCGCGAAATCGAGGATTGTTCCAGCAGTTGGTGTCCAATCCAAAGTCTTGCCCGATTTTGCAAAAGTAACAGAAACAGCCGCCTCTGCTGCAGAACCTTCTGCGGCAGGTGGTTTAGGTTTCTTAACTGAAGCAGGGCCAAAGCCTTCAGAGTGAATATCGGCTTCTGGTACGCCCCAAGCTTTGAGGTCGGCATCAAGCGCATTCATCATTGGCGGTGGGCCGCAGAAGTAATACTCGAAATTGTTAGATGGCAGGACTTTCTTGAACAGCTCTACAGAAACGCGGGCGTGATGATCATAATCTTCACCAAGCACATCGTCATCTTTTGGGTCGCTGTAGCAAATGTTCATGCGGACATTAGGATTCTCCGCAGCGATTTGGGCTAGGTGGTTCTTCATAATATGGCCAGCCTTATTCGGCGCGCCAAAGAAGAACCATGTTTCCCGCTGTGGCTCATGCTCCACAATATAGTTCAGCATGCTGAGTACAGGCGTAATGCCAACGCCGCCACCAATTAGCACGACTGGGCGTTTATGTTCACGCTTCAGATAGAAGCCGCCATTGGGCGCACGTACGTCAATGATATCGCCTTCATTCAAGACTTCATTGACAAAGGTGGAGGACACACCAGGTGCGATTTCAGGCTTGCCACGGGGTGGCGGCACCTTCTTCACGGTAATCCGGTAGTAGTCACGGCCGGGTGCGTCTGACAGGGAATAGCAACGGATGACGTCGCTAGGCTGATCGGGCACAGCAAACTTGAACGTTAGAAACTGGCCTGGCTCAAACGGCGGTAGAGGCCGGCCGTCATGAGGTTCGAGGTAGATAGAGTGGCAATCTGCAATCTCATTGATCTTACGAGCAACTTTGAACTTCCGGAGACCTGCCCAGGTGTTTTGGGTTTTCTCGATCTCTTCAGAACGGATCCTCTGCAGGCCTTCCGCACGAGCGCGGAATAGCAGGGATTGTTCCTCATAATGCCGCGCCATTCGGCTCTGCTGACGGAGCGAGCCCATCAGCAGAGACAGAATGTAAAGGCCCAGCAGTCCGGCTGCACCTATGGCGACATAGTTCGCCAAATTATCCATCGCTCTTCCCCAATCCCGGCGCTACTTTGGCCAGCAGCACGATAATGATTAGAATTTAACGCGCAGCTCGAAGCGAACGCCGCCAATGTCTTCCTGGTTTTCGCGAATGCCGTAGATACCGTCAGTACGCAGGATAACCCGGTTCGTGACTGGAATCTGATAGCGGAAGCCAACGGCATACTGACCACCTTGAGCCGGGGAGGCAGTATCAAGTCTCTGAACCGTAGACGCCTCTACCACGAGCTGCTGGTCTAGACTGAACAGATAGTTGACGCCGATGGCACCACCAAATGTGTCCTGTGCAGTATCATCCAGCTTCGGAAATGAGGTCATGCCGTCATTCTCGAAGGTGATACCGGTGTTCTTCAATAGCCCGCCGTTGTTGCGTGCGAGGGATTGCGGCTTATCGATACCAACCCAGCCATTGAAGTAGGGAACAAAGACATCTGGCTTGGACGTGATCAACGAGTTTTCTATGAGTAAGGCAAAGCCGTCGGCCGTTTTAGCCCGACCGTTTGTATCTTGACCCACAGCGCCAAATAGCCGGACGGAGTTGGAGAGCCAACCGCCGTACCGCGACGTATACGCACCGGTAAAGTTGACGTAGTCGATATCGCTGAGTTGGTCTCTGCCATCGACATAGCCGATACCGAATTCAGAATAGCCTTCAAACCAATCGACAAAGGCGGCAACGGCGTAAATTGATACGTCGTCTGTATCTAGGACACCGTCTTGGCCAACGAATGCTGGTGAATCGATTTCGTTGAACCCACCAAAGAAGGTGATGTCTATGTTTGTGATATCAAGTGCGGGACTGTTCATTGCAGCCAGTGATATGCCGCCCCCAACAAAGGCCTCATCAACCCAGAGCCCATTTTGCATGACGAAGGGCGTCAAACCAAATGCGATTGGCAGGTCGAAGGTCGCATACTCGTCTGCTAACCCGCCATAGATAGCACCAATATCACCTTCAAAGAATAGTGTTTCTGGGTTTGCATCGACCTTACCGTCAACGCCATTATTGCCGTTCTTATCCCCGGTCCGATATCCCATGAACTTACCGTTCTGGTCGATGGGGCGGAAGAAGCCGTGAACACGTTCTGTGGCGGTCAGCTTAAGGTCGAGGTCCAGGTTCAGGCGGTTGGCAAACTCGTAGACGACATCGCCGCCAACGTCATTGGCTGCGACCGCGGTACGGATGTCACCAAAAACCGAAAAGGATGGGAACAAAAGGTTCTTTTCGCCAATGACATTAATGCCTTCGTCGAAAGGACCTTCCACATATTGCGGACGACCGACTTCTAGGATCGGGCGTGGCTCCTCAATGTTGCGCTTGCCGCCGTAGATTTCGAGTTGGCGCTCAGCGTCATACGCTTTGTCTTCATATGTTGGATCCGCCTTAAAGACGTCAGAGTCATGCTCTGACGGTTTCACATTCGGATCCATCTTGCGTGGGCTGTCGTCATGGGCGCTCGCTGCATATGCAGGGCCGCCAGCGGCGACCATCATCGCCAGTGCGGAAGCCGCTGTCGCTAGTGCAATGCGGCCGGTCATTTTTGAAAAACTTAGTGTCACGCTTCTATTCCCTCGTTCGCCTGCGGCGCGCCTTAACTGCTCTCTTTGGCAGCCCAGCGCGCCGCGCAGCGATCCCCAATCAGTTGACTTCGAATTCCACGGTGTAGGAATGGAAATCAAGCATCCAGCTGTTCATGGCTTCTTCCATTTCCGGCGTCGAATCTACGAACCGCATGAAGTAAATCGGTTCGGCCCGGCTCCGCAGGCGGACAGCCATTTTGTAAGTGCCTTTTTCCGTCAGCGCGTCTGCCGGCACGGTGTAGCTAGCGTTGCGAAACCCAAGTGGTGGGATCGAACGACCTTCCATCCGGATGAATGGCGCGTGGTTCAGGATAGTCGTCGGCACGTTTGCTGGACGGATGAATGGAAGCTGATCAATATCAATATTGATCGGCAAATACCATTCGCGTTCAGTCCCCTTGACGTTCGTGAAGAGGAACTTGGTTTGCAAGTTGAACAGTTGGTCGTCGTATTCGATTTTGCCAGCTCTTACCTCTAGGGAGTGAATGTCGGCCATATCGCCATTCGCATCAACGTAACCAGATTCCCATACTGTCTTACCGCTGGGGGACACGACGGCAACGTTCAGCCAGATTTCAGGCTGGGCACCGAGAGAACCAGACGGCAGGTTATGGCCGTCATCTGTGTTGGTTAGTTTGATGTCAAAGCTGAGGGAGGCCCCTTGCTTCGGCGCGCTAGCGAAGAACGGGCCATCAAGACGAGAGCCGTTTTCCATCACTTGACGGCGAAGGTCGCGTTTTTCTTCCAGAAGTTCGACGTTCTCCTGGATGATTTCCCAAGCTTCCTCTCGGTCAACTGAATCGGACCATGCGTCTGGCAGGCTGTCTTCATCAACCTCGCCGTTGGCGACCTTCTCTTCAAACTCTTCCGAGCCCCACTTAGAGCGGTAGTCGAATTCCAGCCAGTCTTCGATGGGAATTTCAGCTGCATCTGGGTTGTGTGGGAAGATGCCAGGATGCGCAATCGGGTAACCTGGGCCGTAGAAGGCATGGTTGGAGTGCTTGCGGTCGGGATCGATCTCTTCGCCATTCACGATGGCGACAGGGCCGGTTGTGTAACCATCAGCCCGACCTGGCACTTTGCCCATATGGCAATCTTGACACGTGACGCCATTAGCGGCTGCTGGGGAGTTCCGATACTGCTCCCAAACAACTTCGAGCTTGATGCCTGGGTTCACAGCAACCTGGTGGCAAGACACGCAGAATTCAGATTTTGAAATCTGTGGGAACTTGTAAACGCCGGTGTGAATTTGAGCGCCACGTTCTTCTTCACTGATTGAGACGCGGTATTCGCCGCGGTTCTCGATGATTTCTTTCAGCTTTTCACCGTCACCAGCGCCGCTGACAGGCGTAAAGACCCGGCCTGGCGTGACCCGGCGTTCGCCGTTGACCTTGCCGAATTCTTCGCGGACGCGGTGGCATGTCACGCAGGAAATGCCTTCGCGTGAAATTTGGTTACGTTCCCAGAGTGGGAGATCGCGACGTTCGTTGAGCTGCGTGCCGATCTGTTGATGGCACCGTACGCAGAAGCCGCGGATGGTGCCGCTCGAAAGATCGTTAATCTTCTGCTCGAACTTATGGAACATCGGCGAGATCGATGCGTAAGCGTGGTTTGACGAAGCCCATTCGCGATAGACCTGGGTGTGACAGGCACCGCACTGGGCGGCTGTCGGGTAACTTTCTTCAGCCATTAGATCCGCGTGCGGATCTTCTTTTTCGGATGCGCTTGCAGTCATTGGCATGCCAAATGCTGCAGCGGAGAAAGCGCCGGCAATCAGTAAGCGGCGCGCCAAGGGGCGGATTTTTAATTTCATCTTTCTCTCTTCCATCGTCTTAGTCCTCACATCGTCCGTTTCCGGATGGACGGATTGCTATGGTACCGGTGGCATAGCGCGCAATCCTGCCGAACCCCGCCCGGGCGGTGACAGTCTTTGCAAGTCGCTTGGTCGATCGGCTTGAAGTCGTTTGCATGCGGCCCCGGGCGAGATTGCCCGTCAGCCAAGGTTGCACCCGCCTCCACTTGACGATGGCATGTAGCACAATCAGCGCCCTGATCCAGCACATTTAAATGCGGATCATGATTGAAAGCTGTGAATGGACGAATGTCCCGGCGAGGGATAGCCCATTGCACGGCTTGTTTTTCAGCGTCTGCTGCTGGTGCGACGTGACACTTAAAGCAACGCCCCGGCCCGTCGCTAGCGCTGAGCATGAGTTCGGCAAAAGCTTCGGCACCTTCATCTTCACTGCCACGATTCGCCAGACCAAGTGCAATCCATCCCTTGGTCACAGCATCTGCATGGCCTGTTGGCAGATAAGACACTTGCAGCTCCTGCGCAGTCCAACCAGCGCCCGGTTCAGGGTCTTGCTTAGGTTCATATTCCGTGTTTGCGGCCCAAGCGCAAGTAACTTCTGTCACTAACTCCGGCGAAAGGCCGGACAACAGCACGTTCGCGTCGCCGCCTTTTGCGTCTATGGCTTCTGCTAGCGGTGCCTGTCCTTCGGCGGCAGCGGCGACGAGGAAGGCTGCGGCTGATTCGCTATATTCATCCGCATCATCAGCGGGCACAGCCAGAAGGAATGCTGCGATAGGGGAGAGCGAATCAAGGGAAACGGCTTCTGACATGTCAACAGCTTCGGCAAGCTCTTCCTGCGCCTCGGCAATCGCTGCCTGGGCCTCGCCTAGGGCGGCCACTCCGGACATGACCCCATTAAGGTTGCCAGATTCAGCATTTTCGCCAAGTGCTTGCATCGTTGGTAGCGCTTCAGCCAGTGCTTCAAGTGTCGCACGTGCTGGCTCTAACTGTGGCACAGGAAAGCCGCAAGAGTCGCGGGCTTCTGCGGTCAATTCAGGGTCGCTCAACTCAGGTAGGCCGAAGACGGCCATTCCCTGTTCCTTAATCGCAACCTCATGACATGCAGCGCAGCCATTTTCGAAGCTGCCTGGCAGTAAACGTCCATCGACCTGGTCTGTGTGGCAGGAAACGCAGCCGTTCTTTGGCGCTTTGTCGATGTAGCGTTGGTCAACAAAATGCGTTTCTAGGTGCTTGCCGTGCGGGAATTTGATGGTGCGCGCACTTTCGTTCGGGAAGTTTGCACCAAATTTCGGATGAGATTTGGAGAAACTGTCGAATTTTGTGGTGTGGCATGCTGAGCATTGGCCATCTTCCATCGGCGTGATGGATGCATCGACGCCTTTATGTTCGGTGTGGCAGCCCGTGCACGTTGCTGTCGGGGCATCCGTGCGATTCGGGAATTTTGTGTTGTGAGCGGCGAATGCCATTGGCGACTGAGCTTTCGGATCAGCATCAGCCTGCTTCTCACCGAAGCTGTGGCACGAGACGCAGGAATCAGAAATGGTAGTGCGCTTGAATATGGCACCAGCCCAGCCTGTTAATGTGTCCGAATGCCCGACATGGCAGGAAATACAGCCGTCTTTGGCCGTGAATTGCTCATGCTTGCCGGATAGTGGGCCAGGGTTAACTGAACTAGGCCAGCCAACATGGCTCAGAATGCCGTCGGCATCTGGTTTGGGGCCAATGATTCCGCCAGCAGCGCCGACAAAAGCCAAAGCCATGGCAACCATCGCGGCGACTGCGAGCATTGCCCAGCGCCCGCGTTGACGGCGGATGGTCGGCTTAGGTGCACATGGCGGATGGATGCAAGAGCACGTTCCGTCTGGCCGTGGACCTTCAGCACAGGGGCCGCCGGCATGTTGCGGACGGCGGCATTCCCAACGCTGGATCTCTGTTTCTTCGCCGGTTTCAGCGTTGGTCACGACCTTGCGCGTCCGGAATGGCGTGCAGTCCGAGATGCCCTGGCAATCACCGCCAGCGCTTGGACCGCGTGGGCAAGGCTTGCCAAAGGCTGCCTCCCTGCCGCACCGGAAAGGGAAATTCGGGCGCTCGTAAGGGGAGCGATCGTGGGCGAAGCGGTTTTTGTCTTCAGTCATCGGGCGTACACATGCACCAGGATGAGGTGCCATAATGCAAGCGTTAGCATTGCTGCAGAAAGCACGACGTGAACCGCCACCCAAAGCTTCAAAGAGCGTTGAATGGCGTAATGAGCGTCTATGGAGAGTTTGCGTCTCGCGGCGGCTTCAAGCCGGGCAAGGGCTGGTTCTTCTTGTGAACCAACAAGCCCGCGCACCGTGCGGAACCTCAAATCAACCCACTGTTGGGCTGCACCTGCGCCGAGGAGGTGGCTTAACATAAAGCGTGGGCTACGGAAGAAGTCCTGCATGGTTTCTGAATAGAAGCGACCGAGGGTTGGCTCGCCGCTGGCACCGACGCCTTCAAGGGCAGCTTCTTCAGCTTCCTCGCGAAGTGCAGCTATTTCAGCTGGAATGCGTTCATAAACAACTTCGTAGCCGATACGCGTCAAGCGCCTTGGCATTGCACGTTGATATAGCCAACCAAAGATGCCTGACAGGGCGGTCGCCCAAAACAATCCAGCCATCACTTGCTCATAAAAGCCTGTGGCCCATATGCCGCCAGTGTGGACAATGAACATGCCGACAGCGAACAGGCCAACCACGACGTGTAGCGCAAGCCAATACGCTGCTCGGCCCATCGGCATCATGGAAAGACGCTTACGAATGTTGAAAAGCGCCAGCGAGACCATGGCTGTCAGCAGTACCCAACCGGTGACGAAGGTTGCGTCACTGAGCTTCAGATGTTCCTGATGGGAATAATAAGCGAGGCCTGCGACCACAGCGGCACCGATGGCCGCCAGAGTATACCCAAAGGGCCGGACGCTGTTGACTGTTCGGACGGTCATTGTCTGCGCCCCCTAAAAATCAACGCGCTGGAGGGCGCCGTGCGGGCAGGCGCGCTCACAGGCGGGGCCACCAGGAATACCGGCGCAAAGGTCGCACTTCGTCGCCTTACGAATAGGTTGCCCGGTCGCTTCGTCCTGCACAGGAGCACCGGATAGGTCCCGAATTTCGACGAGGCGAATATTATTGTAAGGGCAGGAATTGGCGCAGGTACCGCAACCGATGCAACTGTCGTCATTGATGACAACAGAGCCGCCCGCCTGTGTCCGGTGAATGGCACCCGTTGGGCAGCCGATCATGCAGACAGGGTCAGAGCAATGCATACAGGCATTGGCGACCATCCAATGGTCATTGATCTTGCCATGGCGCACAAAGCGTGGGTTGCCGCCGTGGGTGGAGGCACAGGCCCGGACGCAATCGTCGCAGCGCACGCATTTATCTAAATCAATCAGCATCGCCATGGTGCCGTTGATGAAACGCTCTTCGATCGCCCATTCTTGCAGCGAATCGTCCGCGAGGGGACGGGCTGCGAATTGGAGGAAGCTATCTGGTGCCTTGTTCATGCGCGGGAAGACGTGTTCCTCGAGCACCTGTGTCGGTACACGCAATGCATCGACATACCCGACCGCACGGAGTGTGGCTTCCATGGGGGATCCGCCGCCCTTGAAGCCAGCGTAAAGCTCACTCAGGCCGAAATGATCGCCAGCAGATAGATAGGTTAGGGTGCGTTCTGCAGCCCCTTGGCGTACGGAAACGCGGCCAAATCCGGCGCGAATAAGCAGGAGCCCATCCGGATACTCGCCTTCGCGCGCAATAACGGGTTCGTTTCCAAGGCGCGCATCGCTATCGGCACGCTGGAACGAAGAGCTCCAGTCAAAAGAGCCATACGTCTCAAACAAAGTTGCGTCTGCGATGGACTGCAGCGCTTCGTCGGACAGACCGTCAAACAACGGTGTGTCTTGAAGATGGGAGATCAGTGCGTTGGCGCGATAGTTGGTGTCGATCTGCCGGCGCCAGCCAGCGTCAAACCGGCGGAGTTCCCGCAAGCCCTGCCAACGAATTTCAAGGACCTCTGCGTCTTCGACACAAACAACGCTTGCGGCGCGGGGTGTGCGGCCTAGAGCAGCCAACTCACCGAACATTTGCTGCGCACCCAGGCGCGGCAGGCTGCGCCCGCCAAGCACAACACCATAGTCTTGCAGAAAGACTGCCTGGTGGTCTGTGTCTGTGACAGCAATATTGCCGTAGCGGCTGACGTCACGAACTTCAGGAACGACAGTGCGCTTCCAGAGTTGTGAAATCGCGCGCCCAATGCTTGCTGGCGCTTCAGTCTGGCGGCCAAGCTGTGCATCAGTCAGCGGCGGGTTTACGACAACATCGCAAGCGCCGGACATAATAAGAAATGCGGAATTACCGTAATCGCCTTCGCGAACAACGATCTCACCGGCTTTGTAATGAATAATTCGCGAGTCGTTCGCGAGGATACCATCAAGAGGGATGGTCCCTGGGAACGCATCTGCGTCAATCGCGGCGACAACCGGATCTAGCTTCAACTGTTCCAAATCCGCCGCAGTCATGCCTGGATCGAATGGGCGATCCCAGCGTTGCGGACGGGCTAATCTTGTCGCTAGAGCCAAAGCGCCATCCCCCTGAAGCGCGTGATGCGGAAAACCGCAGGCCTCTAGTAGACATCAATGGAAGCATGCCCACCCCAGCATGCTTCCATCAAATATCACCAAAGGATTCTCAGGTATTATCGCCCTATTTGTACGAAGAGGGCAACATCCCGCCAACTGCACCAGACAGGTCTTTGCCTTGCAGGGCAGCTACGAACTTCCTGGCGTTTGATTCCGTCGGTGAGGACAGAAGCGCGCCAGCAGCTGGTACAGAGCCCTTAGCAGCGCCAATTGCTTTCTTTGCATCGGCCACGCGTTGTTGCATGGCTGCTTTGTATTTGGCGTTATCAGCGCTTTTCAGAACCTTCGTCGCATAGACGAGACCAGCAGCGTGGCCGGTCAGGAACATGCGGGAGAGTTCCGCCTTGTTCATTTTCTGGTTCTTCGTGATGTTCGGCGGATAGAAGCGATGCCGAACTTGGCCCTGGCTGTATTTCACCAATTCATAGCTGCCGTTGATTGGATGGCCTGCATCAATCAGCTTGCCGGCCATTGCAGGGTCGATTTTCTGCATGGTGTGGCAGGCATTACAGTTCTCAGCGATGTCATACACCATCGAGGAATGGATCATGCCGGCTTTTTGCGCTGCAGCTAAGCGTGCCTTCTTGTGCGCAGCAGGCTCATCCGCAGAGGATTTAACGCCAGCGCCCAAATCGTTATGAGTTTTCACCCACTTGGATGCGCCGCCGTGGCAGCTTTCGCAAGATGGGCCAGCTTTCGGTTTACCGCCGATTTCCGTGTAGTGGCAGGTCATGCAGGTCTTGTTTTTCCGCATGGATTTGCCGGTACCGGAGGCCGCAGCGATTGCTTCGGCATTCTTGTGTTTGTGCGCGCCACGATAGGCCTTGAAGTGCGCGGTGCCTTTCCACACATCAAATTCTGCACGATGGCATTCCTGGCAGGTTTTGGGGCCAACGTTAGCCGCAGCAGCAGGCTGCGCGATAATCGCAGTCAGCGCGAGCGCTGCTGCGAATGTGAATTGTATTAGAGACTTAATCATTGGGCGTTTCCCTAAGTGTGGGTTTGTCGAGATTCGATGTTAGCATCAGATTGCCGCATGGGGAAGCTCGATAAGAGAAAGATATAATGAGCTTTTTGTTCCCATAGGCGATGAAGATAGTCTCCGCCCACGCAAAAACGCCCGCTATCGGCGGCCCTTAGCGGGCTCCAATGGCGGGCGCAAAGCAAGCAGCGGTCGTCTCGCCTCAGGCTGACACTGAGAATCTTTTAGTGCTTGGTCAGGGGCGACAGATCGAACCGAAGAGCGAATCCATCACCGGTATGCCGAATAACAACACCGGGCATTTCCGCCACATCTTCGACAAAAAGCGTGATCATATCACCTACGGGCGGGCGGTTCGTTGTTTCGAGCAGGGCACCGCCTGCTGAAATATCGGCGACGCCACAATCACGCCACTGGCTGGCAAAGAACGCCTGGGCATAGTGGGGGCAAGGGTAACGCTCATATTGGCGTCGATCACTTCCGGAAAGGGCTTCAGTGGCCTGCTGCATGGTTTATCTCCCAATTTCTTGCGTGGTGGTACGATGCGGCATAGAACCTTAAAAAAGCGTTGCGATCTGGTGTTCGATCGATGGCTGGGCGCAATAAATTAGCTGGGAAAGCAATTACTAAATGGCCGTTGGATTAAGAGAAGGCCGCCGCCGCCAAACACGCAAACGGCGGATGATGCTGGTTAAGTTCGCAGCCGCCCTGACGGCGCTGGTGCTCCTGGGCTTCTTTGCCTACGAAACAGGCACAGCGTTTGCACAGCGTGAAGTGCGCAGCCTGCGCGAGCAGCTGGCTGAGCTGCAGGGCCAGTTTAATAGTCTGGACGCAGAGAATCAGAACCTGAACGTCCAGCTTCGTGGCTCTAAGACGCAAGTTGCTGAATGGAACGCCCGCTACGAGCAGGATGTTCCGACGGGGGACGCAAAGGAATTGTTCCGCCAGCTGCAATCACAGTTGGACAATGGCGTCCCACCGAAACGCCTGTCATTCGTTATTCGTGAAGCGAAGGCAGCAAATGAATGCCAGAATCGCCCCATCACCAAACGCTTCATTTTGCGCACGCAGGGTGGACGCGGCAAAAACAACTGGATTGGGTTTGCCAAGTCCGCAATCGTCGTTACCGGAACTGGTAAGCCTGCACTTGGCGGTGATGGCCGGCCTCAAGCGTGGTTCGACCCGGCAAAACCAGTCACAATCAAGTTTACACGCGTGGGCGGTAAGACCAGTGAAGCCAAAGGGCTGCTGCCGCTGTCCCACGGCGTTGTCATGGGCGGGACGGAATTCCGCTTTAATATCGTAACAGGTCCGCGCGGCTTTATTGTCGTATCGGCGGACCGCTGCAAATATCCATAAGAGGGCAATCGCTATGGAACTGAATGATGTAATGCGCATGACCTTTTCGGCGCGCGAGTTCACAGGCGAACCGCTCCCTGATGATGTGCTGTTCGATATTCTGGATAACGCCCGGTTTGCACCGTCTGGCGGCAATCGCCAGGGCAATCGTGTCGTCATCGTGCGGGACGCTGAAACCCGTGAGGCGCTCGCCCAGTTGGCCGCCCCGGCGGCAAAGCGCTACACCGCTCAGGTCAAAAATGGCGAAAGCCCCTGGAACACCATCAATCCGACAAAGGTCTCTGATGCAGAGATCGCATCGACAGAGCCTGCACCCCACCTGACGGATTCATTCCGCAAGGCGGATGTTGTGCTGGTGTTTATGGTGGATCTTTCTGTCGTCGCCTCAATGGACCAGTTCCTTGATCGGATTGGCGTCATCAGCGGCGGGTCGATTTATCCGTTCGTATGGAATGTGTTGCTCTGCGCACGCCAAGCGGGCTTTGGCGGCACGATCACGACGCTTGCTGCGGCTATGGAGCCAGAGGTGCAGGCGCTGCTTGGTGCGCCAAGTAACTATGCCGTCGCTGCTGTCGTGCCGATGGGCAAGCCGGTGAAAATGTTGACCAAGCTTCGTCGCAACTCAGTTGATCAAATCGCAACTGTCGGGCGCTTCGACGGGCCGGGCTTTAAGCTCTAATACTGAAAGGCGCTTGCACAAGCTGCCAGCGGGGCCTATCTCCCGCAGCATGAATGAAGCAGCACCAATGACTGAGCCCGAAATCGCACCACCCGAAATTGACCTTGGCTTGCCAGGGCCGAAAGCATCGACGCGCGTTGTCGTCGCTATGTCTGGCGGCGTGGATAGTTCTGTCGTGGCAGCGCTGCTGCACGAGGCCGGGTATGATGTGGTCGGCGTCACCCTGCAGCTTTATGATCATGGCGATGCTGTGCCCACGGGGCGCACCTGCTGCGCTGGTCAGGATATCTATGATGCCCGCACAGTGGCCGACCGGATCGGATTTCCGCACTACGTGCTGGATTACGAAAGCAAATTCCGCCAGTCCGTTATGGATGAGTTTGCGGATAGCTATCTGCAGGGCGAAACGCCGATCCCCTGTGTCCGCTGCAATGAGCGCGTGAAATTCCGGGACCTGCTGGATACAGCTAAGGACCTGGGTGCGGCTGCATTGGCAACTGGTCACTATGTCCAGCGGCAGGATGGCCCAAATGGCCCTGAACTCCTCTGCGGAGCGGACCCGGATAAGGACCAGAGCTACTTTCTGTTCTCAACCAACCGCCAGCAACTGGATTTTCTGCGCTTTCCGCTCGGCGGCATGAGTAAGCAGGAAACGCGCGCGCACGCCCATCGATTCGGTCTCGCTATCGCGGAGAAACCTGACAGTCAGGACATATGCTTTGTGCCGAATGGCCGCTATCAGGATGTCGTCGCCAAGCTCCGGCCGGGCGCGATTGAGCCTGGTGAAATTGTTGATCTAAGTGGCCAGGTGGTCGGCCAGCATGACGGGGTAATTGGCTTCACAGTTGGCCAGCGCAAGGGCCTGAACATCGGCGGACATGCGGACCCTTACTATGTGCTACGGCTGGATCCGGCAGCCAAGCGCGTTATCGTCGGCCCCCGTGAAGCACTTGCCTGCGGGGAGGCGCACCTGCGTGAAGTGAACTGGCTGGGTGAGGGGCCGCTAGACGGTGCCCGAGTCCAAGTAAAATTGCGCTCAGCAGCTAAGCTTGTTCCGGCAGTATTGCAGGTTGATGATTCAGGCTTGGAGACTGCCGTCACAGTCCGCTTAGATGCGCGGCAGTTCGGTGTATCCCCCGGTCAGGCTTGTGTTTTTTATGATGGCACGCGCGTTCTAGGTGGCGGATGGATTAAGGCGGCACCCACTGCAGCGCATCCACTTGGTGACAGAGGCACCAATACCATCTTGACAGCAGAAACTACGCCCGCCATATAGCGCCCTCACTTCGGTCGCTGTGAACGCCGCCGCCGAAGGCTTGGCGGGGTAGCTCAGTGGTAGAGCAGGAGAATCATAATCTCTTGGTCGGGGGTTCAAATCCCTCTCCCGCCACCAACGCCTTTTGCAAAGCAAAAGTCGGACACACCCGAGATTGTGCCGTAGGCTGGCAGGCGATTGCGATAGCAAACGCCGAGAAGCTGTTGGAAGAAGCTACCGCCGCCAACACTGTTTCTGCTTGAAACGATAAATACAGCTGCATTCGATCAGTACCGCTATTCGGTCGCTGGTCTTGCTTGGTAGAAGCGCATTCATCCGTCATCCAGACCTATGTGGGAATGAAAAATGCGGAATCTCCACAAAGCAAAACCCCGCGGGCAAGCCCACGGGGTTCAAGTCTTCCGGCTAGAATGCCAGCTGCTTAGAGGTAGCTGATGTCGCCGGCAGATGTTTTGCCATCGCGGCCAGTTTCCAGTTCATACTGGAGCTTTTGGCCTTCAGCTGGGCTGTTCAGACCAGCGCGTTCAATAGCGGAGACGTGCAAAAATACGTCCTTATCGCCATTTTCTGGTTCGATGAAGCCGTAGCCTTTGGTTGCGTTAAACCATTTCACGGTTCCTGTTGCCATATCCGTGTGTCCTTCTTTCGATGCCGCATGCGGAATGCTGCAGCCATAACGTCTCGGTCAAATCAGAAAGACCGGCAGTCTCGAAAGACAGACAGCGAATTCCGTGAGTGATCGATTGTAAACTTCATATCGGGAGTCTAAGGCAAGATTGCAAGTGCCGCGCACGTGATTGATGCATGGTGCCGCTGTCGTGCCGGAGAGCAGGCTTGGTGTCTCAAAGCCTAACGCGCGCTCTAAGTCTTTGAATTCACCGGTATGTTCAATCCACTAGGCTAATATAAAGTCATCAGCGGCAAGAACGGCTTCGAGGACGCCCAGGAGCCTCACATGGTTCAGACCGCCAAGATCAATGACCGCAGACCCGTCGATGTCCGTCGTGGCCGCCTGCACCGCTGCAAAGTTTGCGAAACTGTGTGCGCTTAGATCAATCTGATCCTGGGTCCCGTCGAAATCCGTAACAGTATCCCGGCCCTCCGCCACGCCGAAAACAAACGTATCTGCACCTTGTTGGCCGGTGACTACATCATTGCCAGCGCCGCCGTTGATCACATCAAACCCACTGTTCCCAAAGATACGATCATTTCCAGCACCGCCATCAATGACGTCATTGCCAACCAAGCCAACCAATCTGTCATTACCGTCCAAGCCAAAGATCGTGTCTGGTGAATTGATTTTATTAGCGCCGGTAATTTGATCTCGGTTTTCGTTACCTGTCAGATTAAGCCCGACCGCTGCGAATTTGCCGACCAGAAATTCCACATTGTCTGGGTTGGTATAATCAATAAATACGTTAATTCGGTCATTGCCTTCGCCGGACAGTTCCGTAACAACGTCTCCTAGATCGGTGACTGTGTAGATATCATTTCCGCCGCCACCGCGCATAATGTCATCACCGTCCCGGCCGTTTAATCGGTCAATGCCATTACCGCCACTTAGGATGTTTGCTGAGGCGTCGCCGATGAGCGTGTCGTTGAAGGCGGAACCAGTGACGTTTTCAATGGACGCCAGCGTGTCAGAGCCGCCATCGCCGTCCTGCACTGCGCCATTCGTTAGATTGATGCTGACCAAGCCAGCTGCACGGCTATAGTCGGCTGTATCCGAGCCATCTCCGCCAAGTAGAAGGTCATCTCCGCCCAGCCCAGCCAATGTGTCATCGCCACTGCTTCCAAGCATGGTTTCGGCGATGTCAGTGCCAGTGACGTCACGACCGAGCGTGCTTTCTAGCGTGATCGTTGCGGCGCCATTGTTGAAGGTATGCGTTGAACCATTGTCGCTTGTAAGTGACCAGCCTTCGTCAGCTAGTGATAGTTTGGCGCCTGCCGAACCGCTAACGGTGAGGCTGTTTGAAGCCTCTGAAAGATTGAGCAAAGACAAGCGATCCAACGTGACTTTTGATCCAATGCCGGCAAGGTCGATCAGCTCAATGCTATCTACCAGCTGGCTGCCAACTGCCGTGAAATCCAGGCTCACGCCCGTTCCCGATAGCCTTAACGTGTCTAGACCAGTCCCGCCGTTGACCCTTTGGAAGCCAACATCCGCCACATCTAGAATATCGTCTCCGCCGCCGCCGCGCAGCGCATCTAAACCGCCAGCACCGATCAGCGTATCAGCCCCAAGGCCGCCAATGATGACATTGGCGGCGGCGTTTCCGGTTAAAGTCTCGCTAGCGCTTGTGCCTTGATGGGTAACAGCGCCGCTATCGAAGCCGAAAACGACATAGCTCTCGCCAGCATCGCTGTTGCTGCTGGGATCGCCAAGAAAAGCCCCGACGATCAAATCGTTGAACCCATCGCCATTCACGTCGCCAGCGCCGCTTACAGATCGACCGCTATAGTCATTTCGGTCGATGCCATTCAGGCGGAAACCATCGGTTCCGTCCAAACTGCCAAGGCTTATGTTGGCGGCAAAACCGGACGCTTTACCGAACACGACGTAACTCTCGCCGGCGTGGCTTCTTGCAGGTGGATCGCCACGAGAAGCCCCGACAATCAGATCGTCGAACCCGTCGCCATTCACGTCGCCAGCGCCGCTTACAGATAGGCCGCTGTAATCATCTTCACTAATTCCATCCAGCCGGAAACCGTCTGCTCCATCCAAGTCACCTAGGGCGATATTTGCTGTGAAGCCGGACGTCTTGCCAAAAATGACGTAACTTTCTCCCGCTTCATCTTGACCATTTGCTGCGGCGCGACGGGCTCCGATAATCAGATCGTCGAACCCGTCTCCGTTCACGTCGCCCGCATCGCTAAGTGAGTCCCCGCTGACGTCGCCCGCGTCGATGCCGTCAATACGGAAACCATCTGCTCCGTCCAGGGCGCCTAGATCAATGGCGGATGAAAAGTTTGTGGCTTTGCCAAACACCACATAACTGACGCGAGCTTGGCTGTTGCCGTTTGGGTCGGCTCCACTGGCCCCGATGATTATGTCTCCGAATCCATCGCCGTTTAAATCACCTGCGCCGCTGACCGGTTCGCCGCTGAGATCCAAGAGAGTTCCCTCAAGGCGAAAGCCATCAGCTCCATCTAGGTCATTAAGCGCGAAGCCAGCAGCGAAACCAGATGCCTTGCCAAATACTAGATAACTTTCTCCTGATCTGGTTCCATTGGGATCGGCACCAGCCGCCCCGACAATCAGGTCGGAAAAGCCATCGCCGTTGACATCCCCTGCCTCGCTGACTGAATAGCCGCTGCTATCAGATGCATCGATGCCATCGAGCCGGAAGCCGTCGCTACCGTCCAACTCCGCTAGACGAACGCTGCTTGTAAAGCCAGAAGATTTCCCAAACGCCAAATAACTCTCGCCAGCGCGGGTAACTCCGTTAGGGTCTGCGTCGAATGCTCCGACAATTATGTCTGCGAACCCGTCACCGTTCACATCTCCGGCCGCACTAACCGAACGGCCGCTATAATCAACAGCATCTACGCCGACAAGCAGGAAGCCGTCGGAACCGTCCAGACCACTTAGGTTAACGTTTGCTGTAAAACCAGATGCCTTTCCAAACACCACATAGCTTGAGCCAGCACGGTCAATCCCATATGGGGTACCTCTGTAAGTTCCAATGACGACATCTGCGAACCCATCACCATTCACGTCGCCTGCATCGCTAACCGAAAATCCGCTTTGATCAGCAGCGCTGGCTCCAGCGATGCGGAAGCCATTGCTTCCATTCAGAGTAGCAAGACTAATTATGGTCATAGCTTTCCCTATTGCAGATTAACGTGAATTGGCATGGCCCATGCGTGAGAAGCCTGGATGCTCTCAGGTTGCATCAAGCTAGTCTCTTTTTCAAGTTGAAAGGGTATCCAGCTCAGCTTAAAGCTGAGAGTTTTCGTGGGGTCGGTTCTCGGCGTCCGCTTCACGGTGCGTTCCGTAATGCCTGTCGGTTGAAGCTCTGTAGGCGGTAGTTTCCACGGACTTCACTGCATTGATGCTCTCAAAATCCTCCCGTAAAGCAATTTACAGAAATGAGAATACCCTGGCTCGACGCAAACTCCCCTAAAAGTCATAGCTTGATCGACGTTTTTGCAAGTGAGCCCATCATTGGGTGTTCAATGGGTGCAATATTCCCGCATTCGAATAGACTACTCTATACTGCGGCATCGCGATGGCTTAAAGGCGGGGCTCAAATGAAGATTGATCGGGCGCTATTCCATCCGGACTACAAGGCGGAGCCTTTCTGGTGGGAGGCGGCGCGCCCTGGCTCAGAAAATTCCAGCGACCTGCCGGATACGACAGAGGTCTTCATCGTCGGTAGCGGGTATTCGGGGTTGTCGGCGGCGCTGGAACTAGCGCGCGGCGGTCGATCCGTCACGGTTGTTGATGCGCTTGCGTTCGGGGAAGGGGCCAGCACGCGGAGCGGCGGCGGTGTCAGTGCTGGGGTGAACATCGGCAAGGGCATTGCAGGTGGACCAGGGCAGGCCAAGCATTCCGGCGCGCACAAGCAGCTAATTGAACGCTTGATGAGCGAAAGCCTCACGGCCTATGAATTCGTCCACACGCTGGTTGAGCGGGAAGGTATTGAATGCCATTTCGAACGACGAGGCCGTTTCATTGGCGCGAACACGCCTGCGCATTTTGTCGGGTTTCAAAAGAAGGTAGATGACCTGAATCGCGTGCTGGAGATCGGTGCCCGACTGCTCGCGAAGGATGAGCAACGGAGCGAAATCGGCAGTGACTATTACCACGGCGGTATTGTGATTGAGCATGCCGCCAAGCTGCACCCATCGCTGTTCCACAAAGGCCTGTTGGATGCCTGCCATCGCGCTGGGGTTACTCTATGCGCGCACACCAAGGTCGAGAAAATTGATGGAGTGCTTGGCAGTTTCACCCTGAAAACAACAAAGGGTGATTGCCAGGCGGAACAGGTGATTGTCGCCACCAATGGCTATACGGGTGAGCTATCGCCCAATCTGCGAAATCGGATCGTGCCGATCTCCAGCCAGATCATCACAACAGAAGAATTGCCTGAAGACCTGGCATTAGAACTGATCCCCAATGGGCGCACGATTTCTGAAAGTGCCCGCATCACGAACTACTATCGCCTACTGCCGGGCGACCGGCGCGTGATGTTCGGCGGCCGGGCTCGTTTTGAATCTGTCCCGGCAGACCTCAGCGCCGCTATTCTGCACGGCAAGATGATTGAACGTTGGCCGCAGCTGAAGGGCGTCCGCATCACCCATTCTTGGTCCGGCTTGGTCGCGATGACGACGGATTCCATTCCGCATATGGGCCAGGAAGACGGGTTGCATTTCTGCACGGGATGTAACGGCAGCGGTGTTGCAATGATGACCTATCTCGGCAATCAGGTCGCGCAGCGCATTCTGCGAGATGGCCATTCCGATAGCGCTTATGTCGGCGTCGAGTTCCCAAAAGTCCCGGTGCCATTTTATTCTGGCAACCCGTGGTTTTTGCCAATCATTGGAAACTACTACCGCCACCTAGACCGTAAGGAACGGCGGCAAATCGGGTAAGCACCTAAGCATCGACGAACATTGGTCTAGGCGCTAGGTTCACGCACCATCAGCGCGCCTTAAAGGGCCGCCTTCTGGATTTTTGAGTTTCCCAAAGGCAGACATGAACGCCGCTGCATCTGCATATCAAGCACCGCGAACGTTCACGCCACTGGAAACATGGCTGGCGACGTTGGCTGGGCTTACGGCTTTCTTCACTGGGCTTTTTACCGCCAGCATGGTGAATGTTGCCGTGCCATCTGTGATGGGATCATTCGGCGTTGGGCAGAGCCAGGCGCAGCTATTGCTGTCTGCTTTCTTGGCAATGAATAGCACGGGTTTGCTGGCGAGCGCGTGGATGGTTGCGCGCTTTGGACAGCGGGAAGTTTTTCTGGGCGCATTGGCGACGTTCGGCTGTGCTGGCCTGTTCTGCTTTATCGCCCCTACCTTCGAATTTTTGGTGCTTGGCCGGGTTGTTCAAGGCATGGCGGCGGGTGTGTTACAGCCGCTCGTTATGATGGTCCTAGTGCAGGTGTTTCCGGCACAGAAGCGCGGATTAGCCATGGGCATGTTTTCTATGGGCGTTACAGCTGCAGTGGGGATAGGGCCTGCTGTCGGCGGGCTCATTATTGAGACATTCCAATGGCGGCTGATCTTCCTGGCACCGATCCCATTCACGTTGCTAGCGGCTGGGTTGGGCTTCTTCTTTTTGCCGGCATTGCCGCGCCAAGTTAGTCCGCCGCGGTTCGACTGGCTGGGCTTCGTGCTGGTTGTCGCAATTGTATTCTGCTGGTTCACGATATTGGGGAACGGTCAGCGCTGGGGGTGGTCTTCGGATCGTATTCTGATGTTGCTCGTGGGTGTGCTCTCGGGACTGGCGCTATTTATCTGGTCGCAACGCCGGGTTGGCGTGACATTGATCGATCTTAGCCTGTTCAAAAACCGCACATATGCAGCGGGCTTTGTTTTCATATTCTTTTATGGGTTTGCGACACTTGCGGTAATTTACGCCTTCCCTGTTTTCGGCCAAGTGGTTCAGAACCTGCCGCCAATCAATGCGGGCGCGCTCTTGCTGCCGGGTAGCATTATTGCAGGCGCGCTCATGCCATATACAGGGCGGCTGACGGATGTTCTGCCCGCCAGAACCCTATTGACCGTTGGGTTGATTGTAACGGCGATCAGCAGTTTTGCCTTAGCGACTGCCGATACAAATACGATCTTCTGGTATATCGCATTCATGCTGGTTATCAGCCGCATTGGCTCCGCGATCGTGACGCCGCCGATGATGACGACGCCGCTTCTGGGGTTGCAGCCGCTTCAAATGCCACGTGGTGCTGGCCTCACGAACTTTGCGGCTGTATTCGGCGGTGCCAATGGGATTGGCTGTTATGTTGTGCTGCTGGAACAGCGCATCCAGTTCCATGCGACCAACCTTGGTGCCACCCAGAATTTTGCGAATGAGTCTGCAGTGGAACTTTTGCGCGGCCTCGGCGGCATGTTGTCGGAGGCGGGGGCTTCCGTGTTTGAGCGCGACGCGATGGCGATAGATCATTTGGACCGGATGATCGTCGCGCAAGCCAATGCATTGGGCTTTCAGGATGGATTCTTATTCATTGGCCTAACTGTCCTAATCCCGTTTGTGCCACTGATATTCATGAAGAACAGGCGCGAGGTTCTAGGCTTCGGTTGATTTGACCACCTAGTTTTTGGGGCAAATGCGGGGCGCGAGTTGGTCTGACGTAAATTCAACATCGACTGTAGCCCGCTGCTATTCCAAGATGGTGAGACTCGATAGGGGAGATGGGTATGCGGTTCAGTTATTTGACGCTGGCGGCATCGCCAGGGCCAGAATCAGATTGGCAGGCAATTCAGGATCAGCTGGAACTGGCGCGGTTGGCAGAGCAACTCGGGTTCGATGGCGTTTGGCTGACAGAGCACTATTTCACCGGTGAGAGCGTCTACAATGATGCGCTGACTTTTGCCGCCGCTGTCGCCGTGCAAACCTCCAAACTGCGGATTGGGTTCGCAGTGGTGCAATTGCCGTTTCATCATCCTGTGCGCTTGGCGACGCAATTGGCCCTGTTGGATAACTTGAGTAACGGGCGAATCGATGTCGGTGTTGGCAAAGGCACCGTTTTCAATGAATACGAATTTGTTGGCCATGGCCTGCGCAGCGATGACAGCCGGGCGCGGGCGGCGGAAGCGCAGACGATCCTTGAGCGCTGTTTTGCCGGTGAGCCTTTCAGCTTCAAGGGTGACTATTACGATCTGTCCGTCCCAGCGCTTCGCCCAAAGCCTGTGCAGATTTCTGGTCCACCGATTTGGCGGAGCGTGATCTCCCCGCCGTCATTCAGTGATGCCGGGCGCCAAGGCTTGCCAATCCTAACCGCACGCCTGCCAGTCTCCCGTATTCGGGAACGATGGGACCTCTACCGGGAAGGGATGGATGCGGGTGGCATTGGCTCTGAAAAGCAGTCGGCATTGCTGCAGCAGTCAGGCATCTGGCGCAATCTCTACGTCGCGGAAAGTGACGCCCAGGCGGAGGATGAATTGGCAGATGCACTTCGCCATGCACGTCGGCATATGATTCATATTCGTCAGGAATTGAACCCGGATGATTTCGTTGTTGATCCCGCTGTGCTGTCGCCTTGGGTAGACCCCACTGCGGATGAAGAAAGCGCCGTCACAGACGCTGTGCGGTCTGGCTCCATCTGCGGCAGCCCTGAGCGCGTGAAGGGGCAAATTGAGGAATTGCGGGATGCCGGTGTTGGCCATGTCGTCCTGCAAACCACATTCGGCGATATGGCGCATGCGCAGACAGTTGCGGCGATGGAGCGGTTCGGAACCGGTGTCCTACCGGCTTTTGCTGCCACCTAATCCAACTTTTCGCCCTACAATATTGAGCGGTTCAAATGAGCAAGACTTCTGACGTTGTGATTATCGGTGGCGGCCTCCATGGCTGCTCTGCGGCGCTACATCTGGCGATGCGTGGGCTTTCGGTCACGGTGCTGGAGAAAGACCATGTTGCGCGGCACGCCTCTGGCATGAGTGCTGGCGGTGTGCGGCGGCTTCGCCGCGACTTGGCGGAAGTGCCTATTGCCATCCGTGCGGCTGAATATTGGCATGATATCAAAGCGCTCGTGGACGATGATTGTGGCTACCGCGAAAGCCGCTATCTCCAACTTGCTGAAAATGAGGCGGATATCGCGCGCACTGAAGCCCGCGTCGCCGAGATGCAAGCCAATGGCTTCACCCATGAAGAGGTAATCGATGAACCCACCCTCCGGGCGTTTGAACCCAATGTCGCACCGCAATGTATCGGTGCACTGCATGTGGATGGTGACGGCGCTGCTGATCCGGCCCGCACGACACAAGCGTTTAGGCGTCGGGCAGAAGCGCTTGGCGCGTTGGTTGTTGAAGGTGCTGCTGTTACCTCAATCACGCAAGAAGGCGAGGGCTGGCGCGTTCTGACCAGCGCCGGTTCCTTCACTGGTGGCGCTTTGGTCAACGCCGCTGGTGCCTGGGGCGGTAAGGTGGCGGCCATGCTAGGGGAAACAGCCCCTGTGGACCCCCGTGCACCCATGATGCAATTGACGGAGCCGGTGCCAGCCTTTGCGAGCGCTGTGTTCGGCGCGCTCGGTGATGCCCTATCCCTCAAGCAGATGGAGGATGGCGCTGTGATGATTGGCGGCGGACGCTTGGGGCATGTCCTGTTGGACCAGAATGATGTGGCGTTGGAAGAAGACGGCCTCGCCCGAAGCCTAGCGACCGCGCGCCGACTGTTTCCAGTTCTGGAGAACGCCAAAGTCGAGCGCCGCTGGGCCGGGATCGAAGGCTATATGCCAGACGATATTCCGGTGATTAGCCTGGGCGCTGCACCCGGCGTGGTGCATTCATTCGGCTACTCCGCCCACGGCTTCCAGCTCGGCCCAGCCGCTGGCGAAATTGTCGCTGATTTGGTGGTCAATCAAGCAACGAAATACCCGATTGAGCCGTTGCGAATTGACCGGTTTAGCTAAAAGCAGCCAGCTGACGGCCTAAAGAATGAAGTCGCTGGGCTCTTGCGTGGTCAGGCTAAAGCCAACTACGCCGTCTGGGGCGTGCAGAAGGAGGCGCGCCGATGCATTGTAGCATGGGCGGTTTCTTCTAACGCATGCCTCGCAGCATTGTGAGGGGTGGGTGATCGGCGGGACTGCTAGCATTCCTCAAAGTATGGGGAGGAATATGTGATGCGGGTTGTTGCGGCGGTTTTAGTGGTGGTTGGCGTACTGTTTTCTGCAGCAGTTGAGGCGGCACCCGTCAGGGATAAAACATTCCCATGGCGGACATGGGATGCATCTGTTTTCGAGGAAGCGCGGCGGGACAACAAATATGTCCTGCTGTCGCTGCAATCCTGGTGGTGCCCTTGGTGCCACACGATGAATGAGAACACGTTTGGCGATCAGGATATCCGCGCTGAACTGGCCAAGAACTACATCACTGTCCGCGTTGACCAAGATAGCCGCCCCGATGTCTCGCAACAGTATGAGCGCTGGGGCTGGCCTGCGACTGTCGTTTTCGGCCCGGATGGGACTGAAATCGTCAAGCTGCGCGGCTATGTGCCGCCGCCGCGGTTCATGGCGATTATCAAAGAAATCATCGTTGACCCAAGCCCCGTTCAATATGGCAGCCTTGGCGGGCCAGAACGCCCTCTTTCCAAGGCAACCCAGCTTGGCGATGCAGAACGCGCCCGTATTCTCGGTTTCATGGATGAGATGTGGGATGAGGAAAATGGAGGCTGGGGCAGGCGCAGCAAATTTACGGATGGTCCAACATTTCTTTATGCGCTGGAACGCGGTTTCGCTGGTGACGCGGAAATGCTGCGGCGTGCGCGCAAAACTTTTGATGGCTTTATGAAACTGATCGATGCGGAGACGGGTGCAGTCGCACAAGCAAGCCCTTCCCGCGACTGGACCGGCGCATTCCGTGAATTCCCAATGTTTGCGCAAGAAGCAGGCTTGACAGTGTTTTCACAGGCCTATTCCGTGTGGGGCGATCCTGCGCATAAAGCGGCGGCAGATAAGGTCTATGGTTTTATGACCAAGACACTGACAGGCCCGAACGGCGCGTTCTATACGTCGCTGGGTTTGGCGGAAGGCAATCCGGGCGTTGATACCCGCCAATATGCCCGGGAAAATGGCATGGCTGCCAATGGCATACTGGCCTACTACGCTGCGACTGGCGATAAGGCGGCACTTGCAGCGGCGATCCGCGCGGTCGAATGGGTGTTAGCAGAACGCTCCCGTGGCGATGGCGGGTTCAATCACGCGGCCAAGGATACTGGCGGCCCGTTCCTCGTGGATACATTGGCGATGGGCCGGGCGTTCCTGGCGCTTTATCGTTCAACTGGTGACAGGAAGTGGCTGGAGCATGCTGGCCGTGCGGCAGATTTCATGGCGGCCACGTTCATTGACCCTGAAACCGGCGCATTCCTGGCATCACAGCCTGATCCGATGTTGCCCAAACCAGCACGGCAAAAGGATGACAATGTCGCTGCCGTTCGCTTCTTTAACCTGATGAAATATTACACGGGCGAGGACAGCTATAGCGCCATTGCAGAAGCTGGCATGGGCTTTCTCACATCCCCCGCAGTAACGGACGCCTATTTCTTTCTGCCAGGCGTGTTGCTGGCAGAGCAAGAACTCACCCATGAGCCGGTCAAAGCCACAATTGTTGGCGGTAAGGATGATGCACAGGCTGCAGCGCTGCATTTGGCGGCGCTCGCATACCCAACGGAATACAAGCGTGTGCAATGGTGGGATAAGCGGGAAGGCAAACTGCCCTATCACGATGTGAATTACCCCGATTATCCAGAGGCAGCGGCATTTGCCTGCACCAGCACTTTCTGTTCT